>CAYFPX010000049.1:8869-30595 GCA_964344945.1 uncultured Enterobacterales bacterium | reverse complement strand
GCTGCCGGGCACGGGCTCGGGGTGCGGCTGGCGCTGCCAGAGCGGGCCGCGCCGACCCGACTGGTGGTTGTGCCACTGGGCATAGGCCGCCAGTGCTGCACCGAGGTCCCGTCGGACCGGGCGGCGGTGCAGCAGGTGCACGTGGTCCGGCATCAGGCAGAGGGCCAGCGGGTCCGGCACGTGCCGCAGCACCAGGTCCCAGAGGTGCCGGGCCTGCGCGTGGTGGGTGAAGGCCAGGCGGCCGGGCTGCGAACGACAGACGAGGTGATGGGCCATGGCACCGGGTGTCGCAACAGTCGGGCCAAGCCCTGGACGGCCGTGCCAGGCCAGTCCGGGCCCCCGGGGGTGGCGAGGACCCGACGATGGGTGTCGGTCCTTCGACGCAGGTCCCCCCCGAGTGGGACGCCACCGACGCAGGTCCCGGCCAAGTGAGACGGACCAGTCGAGAATCGGGTCCAACGGGGGCCGTTCGGCCCTGATTGGGGTGGAAGAAGCTCCCTGGAGCGGCGCCCAGGCGTCAAGTCGTCTCACTTGGGCGGGACCTGCGTCGACGGCGTCTCACTCGGGGGGGACCTGCGCATGGACGGTGGGGGAGGCTCCCCGTCCGACCCATGACCTCTGCAGACTCACCCTCGCGGTTCGGCCATCCGATCCGCTGGGCACACCCCGGAGCTCTGCCATGCATCCGATGTCGACCGCGTTCGCCTCCAGCTGCCCGATGCCCTGGCTGGGCCGCCTGCTGATGCGCCTGGTGAGTCGCCACCGGACCGGCTGGGAGGACTACACCCCGAACATCGAGCGCCGCGCGCGGCGCCAGGGGGTCTGGACCGGCCAGGAGCGGCGGGCCGCCTGACGGGGTGTCTTCAAGGCCTCCGGTCGCTGGACTTGCTCTCGCAATCCCAGGCAGTTCCCGTTCTCAGGCGCGGGCTACAGCCCGCTCCCTCGTCCGCGCCGCGCCGCAAGCGACGCTAAATACCTGGAATCGCGATAGCTGCGCCCAGCTCGGTCCTCGGTCACGACAGTGGTGCGGCTGCCTGCGCGATCATCGGAACAACCCCGGTGACCACTGAGCCTCGGCGCCGCCGGCGACCCAGGGCGACCAGGCCCAGGACCAGCCAGGCTGCCGAGGGACCGCCCGAGGCGGTCGCACAGCCACCGCCCTCGACCGTCTCGACCTCTTCGTACTCGACGGGAAAGGGCGTGTCGTCGAGGCAGTTGGGCACGCCGTCGCCGTCGGCGTCGGCGAAGCCCTCGTCGACGACCTGGTCGCCGTCGTTGTCCAGGCCGTCGCACTCCTCGACGTCGATGCAGTCCATGGCACCGTCGAGGTCGTGGTCGGGGTAGCCCTCGTCAGCGGCGCCGTCGCCGTCGTTGTCCAGGCCGTCGCACTCCTCGCCGTCCAGGCAGTCCACGAGGCCGTCGTGGTCGGAGTCCTGGTAGCCCTCGTCGGTCCAGTCGTCGCCGTCGTTGTCCAGGCCGTCGCACTCCTCGCTGTCCATGCAGTTGGCGACGCCGTCGTTGTCGCTGTCCGCATAGCCCTCGTCGACCACCCCATCGCCGTCGTTGTCCGCCCCGTCGCAGTCCTCGCCGTCGAGGCAGTCGGCCAGGCCGTCGAGGTCGGTGTCGGTGTAGTCCTCGTCGACCCCTCCATCGCCGTCGTTGTCCAGACCATCGCAGCTCTCGGTGTCGAGCTGGTCGCAGATCCCGTCGCCGTCGATGTCGGTGACGCCCTCGTCGACGGAGATGTCGCCGTCGTTGTCGACCCCGTCGCACTCCTCGACGTCGAAGCAGTCCAGGATGCCGTCGCCGTCGGTGTCGGTGTGGCCCTCGTCCACCAGGCCGTCGCCGTCGTTGTCCAGGCCGTCGCAGGACTCGTTGTCCACGCAGTCTGCCCGGCCGTCGCCGTCGGTGTCGTCGTAGCCCTCGTCGATCCCTAGATCGCCGTCGTTGTCGAGCCCGTCGCACTCCTCCACGTCGAGGCAGTCGGCCGTGCCGTCGAGGTCGGTGTCGGGGAAGTCCTCGTCGACGCTGCCGTCGCCGTCGTTGTCGGCGCCGTCGCAGTCCTCGCTGTCCAGGGCGTCGCAGGTGCCGTCGCCGTCGGTGTCCGGGGTGTCCTCGTCCACCGCGCCGTCGCCGTCGTTGTCGGCGCTGTCGCAGTCCTCGCTGTCGATGCAGTCGCTGATGCCGTCGCCGTCGGTGTCGGGCCAGTCGTCGTCGACCACGCCGCTGCAGTCGTTGTCCAGACCGTCGCAGTCGTCGGGCAGGCCCGGGCTGTAGCTGGCGTCCGAGTCGTCGCAGTCGCTGCCGCCCAAGCCCTCGGCGATGAAGCCGTCGCCGTCGACGTCGGGCCAGGTCGGGCGACCGGGCACCCGGTAGACCACACCGCTGCTGCTGGCGCCACCGTCGGCGCCCCAGGCGCCCACCACCAGGTCGTCGAAGCCGTCGCCGTCGTGGTCGAGCACCACCAGGCTGCGGCCGGCGTAGGCGTTGGTGTCCGGGCCGGTCAAGGAGCCACGGGCCTGGTCGTCCGCCGCGCCGCCGGCCCCGCTGGCCTCGAGCACGTAGACCCGGCCCGCGCTGCCCGCCGCGTCGTTGTTCGAGTAGGCCCCGCCGACCACGCCCCAGCCCTGGTCACCCAGGTCCAGCGCCGCCAGGCCGTAGCCCAGGCGCTCGCCGCCGCTGCCGGTCCAGGTGGCGTCGGCGTTGCCGGTGGCCGTCGGCAGGCTGCCGTCGGCCCAGACCAGCTGGACCGCGCCAGCCTGGCTGTCCAGGGAGGGGGACCCGAGCAGCAGGTCGGGCACGCCGTCTCCGTCGAGGTCGCCGCCCCCCAGACCCAGGCCGGTGCCGCCCGAGGCGGTGTCGCCGGCCAGGACGTCGAAGTCGCCCAGGGCCTGGCTCCCCAGCCCGATGTCCGCGCCGGACACCAGGTACACCGCGCCGCCGTCGGAGGCGCCGTCGTCCGCCCCGTAGGCCCCGACCAGCAGGTCGGCCGAGCCGTCGTCGTCGACGTCGCCCGGCGCGGCCACGGTGAAGCCCGCGTAGTCCGCGGCGGCCTGGCCCAGGAGGATGGCGTCGGCGCTACCCAGACTGCCGTCGCTGGGGCTGCTGCTGCCCCGGATCAGGTAGGCGGCCCCGGCGTTGCTGGCGGCGGTGTCGTGGTTCGGGGCGCCGACCAGGGCGTCGGCGTAGCCGTCGCCGTCGACATCGCCGGCGAGGGCGACGGCGTTGCCGGCGAAGTCGCTGGGATCCTCGCCGGTCCAGGTGGCGTCGGCGTCGTCGCCGTCGACGGCGCCTGCGAGGGTCGCTCCGCTGAACAGGAAGGCCGCGCCCGCGTTGGTCCCGCTGTCGTCGTCGTAGGGGGCGCCCACGAGCACGTCGGGCAGGCCGTCGCCGTCGAGGTCCTGGGCGCCGCTCAGGCCTTCGCCGAACCGGCTGCTGGCGGTGCCGGTGATCGCAGCGCTGGCGCTGGCGAGCTCGCTGTCGCCGCCGGTGAGCACGTAGGCGACCGACGCGCCGGGGGCCCCGACCAGCAGCTCGGCCACCCCGTCGAGGTCCAGGTCGCCGGCCACACCCAGGGAGAGGCCCGCTTCGTCGCCGGAGCCCTCGCCGGACCAGGTGAGGTCGGCGTGCTCGGCCAGGGTCACGTGGTCCTGGAAGTGCCGCAGGCCCATGGGCGTGTGCCAGAGGGACACCCCGGAGTCCAGGCTGCCGTCGTCGCAGTTCCAGGAGACGGTGTCGGTCGCGCTCTGCAGGCCCACCGCGCCCACGTTGCCCCGGGAGTCGGCGTTGACGCCGTTCCAGACATCTTCGTAGGTGAAGACCACCTCGCCGCTCTCGAAGAGCCAGGCGGAGAAGGTCATCGGGTCGGTGCCACCGGCGACCTCGAGCTCGGCCCACTGCACCACCAGGGAGCTGCCCAGGTCCTTGGCCCAGACCGCGCCCGCCAGGTCCAGGTCCCAGTCGTTCCACCAGGGCGCCAGGAACACGCCGCTCAGACCGTCGTCGACACAGGCCCCGCCGCTGCCCCGCGCCCCCGGCTCCCCCGAGAGCTCGATGACCCCGTGGCTGTGCACGGTCACGCTCGTGTAGGTGCTGCCCCCGAAGGGAAAGCGCCAGGACAGGCTCACCGCCGCGCTGTCTCCGGTCCCGAGGGCCAGGTCCGAGCCCCCGCTGGTGGGCAGGTCGACGGTGGCGTAGGGCGCCCCGAGGGCCTCGGCGCTGCTGCTCCACGCCAGGGTGTCGCTGCGGTCCCCGGCGGTCGCCAGCGGCAGCAGGACAGGGGTGAGCAGCAGCGAGAGCGACACCTGGAGCTCCGGCGAAGGAGGGCGGCGGGAGGACGATAGCACCGGGCCGTGGGCCGGTCCGCTGCCTCCACGATAGGATGCTGGACCCTGATCTGTGACGCCAGGAGGCCCCCTTGGCCGACATCGACGAGCTCGTCGACACCATCGCCCGACGGGTCCAGGCCCGCCTCCAGCAGCAGGAGGTCCCGCCCAACCCGGTCCTGCGCGGGATCTGGCAGGACCAGGCGAGCCTGAAGTACTGGGTCGGCGGTGGCGTGCGCATCGGCACCGACGGCACCCCGGTCCAGGGCCCCACGGCCGACGTCGCCCGCGCCATCGACCACACCATGCTCAAGCCCGATGCCACCCGCGCGGACATCGAGCGGGTCTGCACCGAAGCCGCCCAGCACGGCTTCGCCTCGGTCTGCATCAACACCACCTGGCTGCCCCTGGCGGTGTCCATGCTCCAGGGCTCTGGCGTGATGCCGATCTGCGTGGTCGGCTTCCCCCTGGGCGCTGCGCTGACCGAAGCCAAGGCCGCGGAGACCCACCAGGCCATCCAGCTCGGCGCCGCCGAGATCGACATGGTGGTCAACATCGGTGCGCTCAAGAGCGGCGACTACGACCTGGTGCTCAAGGACATCCACGCCGTGGTCCAGGCCGCCCAGGGCCGCCCGGTCAAGGTGATCCTGGAGACCAGCAAGCTCAACCAGGAGGAGAAGGTCGCGGCCTGTGCCTTGTCCAAGGCCGCGGGCGCCGCCTTCGTGAAGACCTCCACCGGCTTCGGTGGCGGCGGCGCCACCGCAGAAGACGTCGCCCTGATGCGGGCCGTGGTCGGCCCCGAGATGGGCGTCAAGGCCAGCGGCGGCGTGCGCAACCTGGGCGACGCCCACAAGATGATCGCCGCGGGGGCGAACCGGCTCGGCGCCTCCGCCTCGGTGGCGATCGTCTCCGGTGGGCAGGCCAAGGGGACCTACTAGCCTTGGCGAGGGGCATCCTGCTCGTCCTCGACTCCGTCGGCGCCGGGGAGATGCCCGACGCCGCGGCCTGGGGCGACGCGGGCGCCGACACCCTGGGCCACGTGGCGGAGCACGCGGGCACCCTGAAGGTGCCGAACCTCGCCGCCATGGGCCTGGGCAACATCCGGCCCCTGCACAACATCCCGCCGACCCCTGCGCCCACTGCCGCCCACGGCCGGGCGACCCAGGCCAGCAACGGCAAGGACACCATCTCCGGACACTGGGAGCTCTGCGGGGTGCCGGTCTCCGAGCGCTTCCGGGAATTCCCCAACGGCTTCCCCCCCGAGATCATCGAGGCCTTCACCGCGATCGTCGGCAAGCCGCCCCTGGGCAACTACGCCGAGAGCGGCACGGTCATCCTGGAGCAGCTGGGGGCTGAGCACCTCGCCACTGGCCGGCCGATCCTCTACACCTCCACCGACTCGGTCTTCCAGGTCGCCGCCCACGAGGATCTCGTGCCGGTGGAGACCCTGTACCGGTGGTGCCGCGAGGCCTTCCAGCTGGTCTCGAAGGTCCGGGTCGCCCGGGTGATCGCCCGGCCGTTCATCGGCGAGCCCGGCGCGTTCGTGCGCACCACCAACCGGTACGACTTCGCCTTCGAAGCGCCCCGGGACACCCTGGTCGACGAGGTCGCCGCCACCGGCCAGGCGACCACCAGCATCGGCAAGGTCAAGAGCATCTTCGGCGGCCGCGGCTTCACCGGCGCGGTCAAGGCCGGCCACAACCCCGAGATCACCCAGGCCCTCATCGACACCCTCGAGACCCAGGACGACGGCCTGATCTTCGCCAACCTGGTGGACTTCGACATGCTCTACGGCCACCGCCGCAACCCCACGGGCTACGCGGCGGCGCTGGAGGCCTTCGACCAGCGGCTGCCGGACATCCTGGCGCGACTCGGCCCCGACGACCTGCTCATCATGACCGCCGACCACGGCTGCGACCCGACCCACACCGGCACCGACCACACCCGGGAGTACGTGCCGGTGCTGGCCTGGCGGCCCGGCGGTCGCGGCGAGGACCTCGGCATCCTGGACACCATGGCCGACGTGGGCGCCACCCTGGCCGAGCACCTGGGAGCGGCGAGCCTGCACCGGGGCACCAGCTTCCTGGAGCGCGTGTGATCGATCGCTGGCTGGAGGAGCGCCGCGAGGGCCTCGAGCAGTCCGAAGCGGACATCCGGGCCTTCATCGTCGGCGTGCTCAATGGCTCCGTCACCCGGGCCCAGACCGCGGCCTGGCTGGCCTTCGTCTACTGCCAGGGCATGACGGACAAGGAGACCGTCGCCCTGACCCGGGCGATGACCGACTCCGGCGTCACCCTCCGCTGGGACGGGCTCGAGGGTCCCTTCGTCGACAAGCACAGCACCGGCGGGGTGGGGGACAAGGTCTCCCTGGTCCTGGCCCCGGTCTGGGCGACCATGGGGCTCAAGGTCCCGATGATCTCCGGCCGCGGCCTGGGCATCACCGGCGGCACCCTGGACAAGCTGGAGAGCATCCCCGGCTACCGCTGTGACCTGGAGATCCCGGAGCTCCGCGCGGCGCTGGAGTCGGCGGGCTGCTTCATCTCCGGCCAGACCGGCGAGCTGGCCCCGGCGGACCGGGTGCTCTACGGCCTGCGCAACGAGACGGCCACGGTGCCGAGCATCCCGCTGATCACCGCGTCGATCCTGTCCAAGAAGATGGCCGAAGGAATCTCACGGCTCGTGCTGGACGTGAAGTGCGGCTCCGGCGCCTTCATGACCACGAAGACCGCCGCCCGGGGCCTCGCGGACAGCCTGGTGCGGGTCGGCAACCTCTACGGGGTCGACACCTCGGCCCACATCACCGACATGTCCCAGCCCCTGGGCCGTGCGGTGGGCAACAGCCTCGAGGTGGCCGAGGCGGTCGCGACCCTGCAGGGGCGCGGGCCCAAGGCCCTGGTGGACCTCGTTGCCACCCTGTCCGGGGAGCCCGAGCGCTGCCGCGACATCCTGACCACGGGCCGGGCCTACCCCGCCTGGGAGCGCATGGTCCGCGCCCACGGCGGCGACCCGGACGCCCCCCTCCGCGGCGCTGGCTGCACGGTGGTCACCGTCGAGGCCACCGCCGAAGGCACGGTGTCGAAGTGCGACGCCCTGAGCGTCGGACGCGCCGCCTTCGTGCTCGGCGCCGGCCGCCGGAACGCCGGGGAGGACGTGCACCCCGGCGTGGGTGTCGAGGTCCTCGCCCACCGGGGCGATGCGGTTGCGAAGGGCCAGCCCCTGTTCCGGGTGCACCACGCGGACAGGGGCCTGGAGCCGGCCCTCGCGGCCCTGGGCGAGGCGATCGAGCTGAGCGGTTGAGGTGGTGACGCTGCTCCCCCTGCTGCTGCTCGCCTGCAGCCAGCAGCACGCCCTGTCGGACACGGGGTCGCCGACCGCCACCGACACCGACCTCGGAGCCACGGACTCGGCGCCGCCCACCGACACCACGCCACCGACCGACAGCACCCCCGGCACCGAGCCACCCCTGGTGCTGGACTATCCGGACCAGCGGGTCGGCATGTTCTACCTGGCCTGGCATGCCTTCGCGGCCCAGGCCATCACCTCTCTGCCCGAGGACCAGCGGCTGACCGGCGAGGACGTCATCCGCGACACCTCCCTCAGCTTCGCCGCCATGCTCTCCGACCGGGGCCTCTACGACGCCTCGGCCGCCTTCCACTACCACCAGGCGCCGGACCGGGGCTTCTACTGCCTGTACCGTGGGCGGCCGGGCGAGTCGCTCGCCGAGTACGACCTGGCCGACTGCGACGGCATCGCCGAGACGGCCGCCCTGCACGCGGAGCAGCTCTGGTCCGCCGGCGTGGACTTCGTCTACCTGGACCTCACCAACCTGCCGACGTTCTCGGAGTTCGGCGACGTGATCGGGCTCCGGCCCCTCGAGGTGCTCCTCGAGGAGTGGTCCGCGCTGCGGGCCGCGGGCACCCCGACTCCCCAGCTCGCGGGCTGGGTGCCGGCGACGGATGGCGAGGGGCCGATGTACGCGCGGGTCCTGGACGTCTACGAGGCCTGGTGGGACTCCGACGTGCTCTTCCGGCAGCGCCCCGGCGACCCCCCGGCCCTGTTCGTCGTGGGCGAGGGCGACGCCGCCGCCAAGGACGCCATCCGCGCCCGCGGTGTGACCCCGGTGCCCCTCTGGGGCAACCTCGACGCCGCCACGCTGGCCAGCGGCGTGGCGGGCTGGATGCAGCCCTGTACCCGGGACGGGGCGTTCACCACCCTCATCGAGCCCGGGGTGCCCTGCGGCCAGGACTACGCGACCGGGACCCCGCTCGGCACCGTGGTCTCGGTCAGCCGGAGCTACCAGATCGGCTACGCCAGCCTGCCGCTCCAGGCGTCGGGCCGCCACCAGGGCTTGACCCTGCAGAAGCAGATGGAGACAGCGCTGGCGGTGCAGCCGGACGTCCTGATCTTCAACGCCTGGAACGAGCACCTGGCCCAGCCCCAGGCCAACCCCTACGACCCGGCGCTGGGCGGGCTGCGGCGCAGCATGGGGGTCACCGAGGTGTCCGACGGCAGCGCCGACTGGCTGTGGGTGGACACCTATGGCGAGGAATTCAGTCGGGACCTGGAGCCCTCCGGCGGCGACGACAGCGGCTACCAGCTGCTGGCCAGCTGCCTGCGGGTCTGGCGAACCGGGGCCACCACCTGCTCCGACGGCGCCGAGGCCTGTTGCCAGCTGGCCGAAGGCACGACGATGATCCGCAGCCTCCGGGAGCACGGCGGCACCACCGGGCTCGACACCAACCACCTGCTCTCGAACAACCCGGCCGAGTACCAGCCGCTGCTGGACAGTGGCGGCTGGGAGGACCTGTGCAACCCCATCTACGGCCCGCCCGGGCTCTGCGGTGGGTCGTCGGGCAACGGACCCTTCCAGCTCTTCCCATCCGCTGGCACCGACCGCGCAGGCCTCTACCGGTGCTACTCCGGTGCCGACCACTTCTTCTCGCTGGACCCGTCCTGTGAGGGCCGGGAGGTGAACTACCTGCTCGGCTACCTGTCCACCGTGCGCACCAGCGAGACCCCGAGGCCACTGCGGCGTTGCTACAACAGCGACGCCATCGTGCACTTCCACTGGCTCGACGAGCACTGTCCCGACGGCGTCCTCGAAGAGTCCATCCTCGGCTACGTGCGCTGACCCCGAGAGCGGTCATCGGCGTGTGGAGCCGGGGTCAGCCCGGTCTGCGACCGGTGGTCAGTCGCCGACCGTGAAGACGTTCGACGAGGCCTTGTTGTTGTCCCGGTTGCGGTCCTCGCGGTGGTCGTCGACCACGGTGACCTTCACGTCCCAGGAACACGTGCCGGTGGCGTCTTCAGGGGTCTCGATGCCCTCGAAGACCTCGACCTCGGCGCCGGGGTCGATGGTGTAGACCGTGTCCATCTCGTAGGTGCCCTCGACGGCCCCGCTGTCTGCGCCCAGCTCGTTGATCATCAGCAGGGTGACCGTGAAGCTCGCGGCGTACTGGCCGCTGTTGGACACGATGGCCTGGGCGTCGATGAACTCGCCCTTGGCGTAGGCGTCGAGGTCGGTCCAGACCGAGAGCACGTCCAGGTCGACGTACTCAGCCTCCACCTCGATGCTGCCCGGCACGGTCTCCTGGCCCTCGAAGGTCTCCTCGGCCTGGCAGCCGATGAGGATGATCGCGGAGAGAGCGGGGAGCATGAGCCGATGTGCCAAGGAAGACCTCCTGTCCTCGTCTACGAGGATAAGCACACTATTCGGACTTTTTGTACCTAGAATCCAAATCGAATCGCAAAGGGGGTGTCAACGTCAAGGCCGAGGGGCCGTCCCCGGGGCGGTCCCCCAGACCCCCGGATAGAGTCGCCGCATGCTGCTGAATCTCCTGATCGCGCTCGCCAGCCCCGTCGACGCTGCCACCGTGGCCGGCACGACCCTGCCAGACACCGCGACGATCGCGGGTCAGGACGTGGTGCTCAACGGCGCCGGGCTGCGGGAGTTCGCCTGGATCGATCTCTACGTGGGCGCGCTCTACCTGCCCCGGCCGATGACCGACCCCAACGCCATCATCAGCGCAGACGTCCCCAAGCGGCTGGTCCTGCACTTCATCTTCAAGGAGGTGCCGAAGGACCGGCTGGGCGAGACCTTCACCGAGCGCATCGAGGACGACCCCAAGCTGCAGGCCATCGAGCCCGAGATCATGCGCATGACCTCGTTGTTCGAGACCATGCACAAGGGCGACGAGATGATCCTGGACTACGTGCCGGGCAAGGGCACGGTGCTCACGGTGAAGGGCCAGGAGAAGGGCGTGTTCCCGGGCATCCCGTTCATGCTGGCCACCTTCGACTTCTTCCTGGGCGCCGATCCCATCCACGCTGGCCTGAAGACCGCCATGCTCCAGGGTGGCGTGAGGTAGCCGGTAGGATGGCCGCCGATGTCGCGGCCCCTGTTGCTCTTGATCCTCGCCCTCGTCGCGGTGCCTGCCTGGGCGGCCGATGGCGGCGCCGAGACGTCCTGGCTCGGTCGGGGGGTCTCGCTGCTCGGCCTGGGCGTCATGGTCGGCCTGGGCTGGCTGATCTCCGTGGACCGCCGCAACGTCGACTGGCGCCCGGTGCGGTGGGGCATCGGACTCCAGCTGGCCTTCGCGCTCGTGGTGCTGTCCCCGGCGGCCCAGGCCTACTTCTTCGACGTGGTGGACGGCGGCGTGCGCCAGCTGTTGGCCTTCGCCGAGCAGGGCGCGGAGTTCGTCTTCCAGACCGTGGAGCCCCACCAGCTGGTGGTCGGCTTCGGCGAAGGCGAGCAGCAGACCTTCATCGGGCGCATCTCGCCGCCGGTGAAGACCTTCGCCTTCTGGATCCTGCCGACCATCATCTTCTTCAGCAGCTTGATGAGCGTGCTCTACCACCTGGGCGTGATGCAGGTGGTGGTCAACCGGCTCGCCCGGCTGATGCAGGTGACCATGGGCACCAGCGGCGCCGAGTCCCTGTCGGCGGCGGCCAACATCTTCGTGGGTCAGACCGAGGCGCCGCTGGTGATCAAGCCCTATGTCTCGGACATGACCCGGTCCGAGCTGCACGCGGTGATGACCGGGGGCTTCGCGACCGTCGCCGGCGGTGTCATGGCCGCCTATGTGGGCTTCCTGAAGGACATCCCCGGCATCGCCGGGCACCTGGTGACCGCGTCGATCCTGTCCGCGCCGGCCGCGCTGGCCATCTCCAAGGTGGTGTTCCCGGAGGACGGCACCCCGGCCACCGCCGGCCGCACCGAGGCCCTGGTCGAGCGCACCAGCCAGAACGTGCTCGAGGCCGCGGGCCGCGGGGCGAACCAGGGCATGACCCTGGCCCTCAACGTGGCGGCCATGCTGATCGCCTTCGTCGGCCTGCTGGCGATGGCGGACTGGATGCTCGGCGCCGTGCCGATGCGCTTCTGCGAGTCGGGGGCGGTCCTGGGCTACGCCACGGGCTGCGACTCGCTGACCCTGTCCCAGATCCTCGGCTGGCTCTTCACGCCGGTCGCCCTGGCGATGGGCGTGCCCTGGGCGGAGGCGGGCCTGGTCGGCCAGCTGCTGGGCGAGAAGCTGATCCTGACGGAGTTCGTCGCCTACATCCACCTGGGCGAGCTGATGGGCCAGGGGGGGGTGCTCTCCGACCGCAGCGCGATCATCGCCAGCTACGCGCTGTGCGGCTTCGCCAATTTCGCCAGCATCGGCATCCAGCTCGGCGGCATCGGTGGGATCGCGCCCGAGCGCATGAGCGACCTGGCGAGCCTGGGCGTGCGTGCGATGCTGGCGGGCAGCCTGGCGGCGTTCATGACCGCCACGGTGGCGGGGGCGCTGCTCGGCTGAGAGTCAGCTCGCTTCGTCGAGGCAGCCCTCGCGAGCGTCACAGCTGGCTTCGATGGCATCGGCCATCGACCGCAGAGTCGCGACCAGGGCGCGGGCGTTCACGGTGTAGCGGACCTCGCGCCCGACCTTGGTGGCCTGGAGGATGCCGGCTTTCTTCAGGGTGGACAGGTGGCGGCTGACCACGGAGATGTCCACGGGGCAGCACACCGCCACCTCGATGACCGTGCACGCGCCACCCCTGGCGGCCAGCTCCTTGAGCAGTGCCACCCGGTTGGGATCGGCCAGGGCCTTGAAGAAGGCCGGGGCCATCACCGCGCTGAGGTCTTCGTCCCGGCTCGCCATCTCGACTCCATGATTGCACACACATGCAAATAAGAACAAGGGCCGATGCGAGAATCCCGCCATGATCGAGACCTTCCTGCACCACCACCCGGACATCGACCCCACCGCCTGGGTGCACGCAGCGGCCTGTGTCATCGGCGAGGTCACCCTGGGGCCCCAGGTCAGCGTGTGGCCGTCGGCGGTGATGCGGGGGGACATGGGGCCGATCGTGTTCGGCGAGGCGTCCAACCTCCAGGACGGCGCGGTGGTGCACAACACGGGCGGCAAGTCCACGACGACCATCGGCGCCCGGGTCACCGTGGGCCACCGAGCCGTCCTCCACGGCTGCACCGTCGAGGACGACTGCCTGATCGGCATGGGCGCCATCCTGCTCGACAACTGCCACGTGGAGTCGAAGTGCGTGATCGGCGCCGGCGCCCTGGTGCCGATGGGCAAGCGCATCCCCTCGGGATCCCTCGTGCTCGGCTCGCCCGGGCGCGTGGCCCGGGTGCTGCGCGAGGCGGACATCGCCTGGATCGCCCACTCCTGGCGGGTCTACAGTGAGACCGCAGAGCGGTACAGGGAGCGTGACGGTGAGTGATCGACACCAGAAGCCCGGGTGCTTCCTGACCTTCGCCGGCCTGGGCGCCGGACTCCTCGCTGCGCTCGTGGTGCTCTTCTAGCGTGCACTTCTCCTGCTGGATCGTCCGGGACGCCCCGGACCTGCTGCGCGAGGTCACTCGGGCCTTCGCCGAGCGGTTCAGCGACACGGACCTGGTCCCGGGCGCGGCCCTGGGGGCGCGGGTCAGCCCGCCGTGGACCCCTGGGGACCTCTTCCGAAGGGCGCCGCGCACCCCGGTGCTGCGCACCCTGGCCCTGGTCCACCCGGCCGGGCGCGGTCGCCTGCTGCGCGACGAGGCCCTGGAGCGCCTGGTGGCCGATCCCCGTGGCTCGGTCGAGCGCGGTGCGGAGCCCTTCGCCGGCGACGCCGTGGCCGCCGTGCTCTCCCGTCGCATCGGCGGTGTGCTCGCCGTGGCCCACCGGGACCGCTCCCCGATGGCCTACACCGCGGACTTCCGCCAGGGCCGGTGCGTGCGGTCCACCTACTTCGTGCCCGGCGAGCGGCTCAGCCGCTTCGACGGCCGCCAGGCGGTCACCTTCGAGGGGCCCCGGCTGACCCTGCCCGAGCAGGACCGGGCCGGGGTGCTCCTGCTCTCGCTCCAGCGCTTCGCGATGGAGGAGTGGCTGGTGGACCCGGACGAGCGCCTGATCGTGCCGGAGGTGCTGGGCTGGGGCCCGGAGGAGGGGGAGCTGCACGAGGTGCTGCGGAGCGGCGAGTGGCTGGAGACCGCGCCGGTGGTGGCGGTGGACGAGCAGGTGGGAGAGGCGATCCCGCTGGTGGCGTGAGACCCCGTGGCCCTTGGGCCGTAGCCGCGGGCCTCCGGCCCGCTAGTGGGTCGAGCCCGAAACGGGCGCGATCCCTCGAAGACGGTCCAGATCGATGAGTCGAAAGGGGTCAGAGATGAATGATAATGATTATCTCAAGTATCCTTATCATTAAGCTCTGACCCCTGTTCTCGGCGAGCGGACGCTGAAGGTCCATGGGCCCGATGAGGGTTCACCAGTCATCATCGATCCGGGACACTAGATCGTCCCGGCTTCCTGCACCCCCGACCGCCCCAACACCCGGCGGTCGTCGCCGTGGATGTAGATCATCTCCTCGAAGGCTGCGCCCACGTCGCCCTCGCGGATCAGCGGGCGCAGGGCCCAGATGCCGTCGATGCGCTCGGGGTTGAAGAAGTGGACCTGGTGGCGGCGCAGCAGGGTGGCCGTGTGGGCGCTGCGGGGCCAGTCGAGCTGGCGCAGGCCTTCCTTGCCGAGGATGGCGTGACCGATCGAGCGCTTGGAGCCCAGCGCCATGCGGTGGTTGATGGCCCAGGCCCGGGCGTAGACGAAGAGCTCGCCCACGGTCTTCCACTGGCTGGCGTAGCCGCTGATCGCCCGGGTGCACTCCCGGGCCACGCCCACGACCCTGGGCTCCTCGGCGTCGAAGGCGTGGGTGGTGCCGACGTCGGCGTAGACGTCGCCGTCGGCGGGGCCCAGGTCGATGCTGATGAGCTCGCCAGGGCTCAGGCTCACCTTGGTGGAGGGGCGATTCCAGTGGCTGTGCTTGGCGATGCGCACGCCGATCTGGACCTCGGGCGGGTGGAACCAGGTGCCGAAGCCGTGGGCGCTGGCCCGCTGCTCGGCGACGTCTGCGACGTCGGCCTCGCTCATGCCCGCTTCGAGCAGACCGACGACCTCGCGCAGCAGCGCGAAGCCGCGACGCTGCGCGTCGTCAAAGCCGTCGACGAGTGCCGGGTCCATCTACCCGGCCATCCTACAGCGGCGTGATGGTCCAGAGGTTCTCGCGCTTCTCCCGCATGCGCATGCGCCCGGCGGTGTTCAGACCCAGGAAGCCGTCGATCCCGCCGGCACCCCGGGGGATCACGAGCACGTCCACCAGGGCCATCTCCACGTCGCCGACCCGGGCGCTGGGCAGCCGGTAGAGGTCGCCCACGTGGCGCCCGGTGCCGGTCTTCATGGACACGCCCTCGGCGATGAGCTCCGCGCCCTCGATGCCCTCGAAGGCGTCCTCGCTGAGGTAGGTGAGGGGCGAGCCGGTGTTCAGGCCGAGCCAGACGGTCTTGCCGCCCAGGACGGTCTCGAAGCGCCAGTAGCCGTGCTCGGCCTTCTGCCTCACGGAGCCGCCCTCCTCGACCACGACCCCGGGGCAGGCACCGGTGTCCTCGATGCGGCCCGCGGCGCGGCCGGCCTCGCCCCGCTTGTCGCTGCTGGTCCACCAGAGCATCCCCCAGGTGACCAGGGCGTCGCAGGGCAGGCCCGCGGCCTCCTCGGCCTTCGCCAGGGACTCCAGGACGTCGTGGGCCTTGGGGATGGCGTACCAGCGGCCCTTCAGCAGGTCGATGGCCTCGGCGGGCTGGCCGGCCTCGACCAGCAGGTCGGTGAGCTGGCGGTGGTAGACGGCGTTGTCCGGCAGGAGCTCCCGGAGCTTGCGCGCCGCACCCAGGGCCTCCTCGAGCTGGCCCGCCTCCTTGGCCAGGTCCACGTGCTTCGTCAGCAGCAGGGCGCTCGGCTCGCAGGCGGCCTCGTAGTCCCGGAAGACCTGGAGGGACTCCTCCCGGGCCGCCGAGTCCCGCAGGGCGACGGCCAGCTCGTTGGCGATCTTGCCGTCACAGGGCCGCAGCGCGAGGGTCTCCCGGTGCGAGCGGATCATCATCGTGAACGGGCCGTAGTCGGGGCCGGTGTCACAGGCGAGCAAGGCGAGCAGGGTCCACATGGGAGGCCCCCTATCCCTCGGTGGGCACAGCCAGGTAGCAGTGGCCCTGGAGGGAGGGCCAGCGGGTCTCCGGCGCGTAGAGCAGCCGGTAGGTGACGAAGCTGTCGGTCACCCGCTTCACGTAGTGCCGGGTCTCCCGGAACGGGATGCTCTCGACGAACTCGTCGGTGGGCAGGTTGCCCTTCTCCCGCAGCCACTTGCGCACGTTGCCCTGGCCGGCGTTGTAGCCGGCGAGCGCCAGGGCCCAGTTGCCGTTGAACTCGTCTTCGATCAGGAATTCCAGGTACCTGGCACCGATCTTGAGGTTCGTGGCCGGGTCGAACATGCCCTGCTTGCTGACCGACATGCCCATCCAGCCCGCCACGCTCCTCGCGGTCGGGGGCATGAGCTGAGAGAGGCCTCGGGCGCCGGCGTGGCTGACGATGCGGGGGTTGAAGTTGGACTCCGCCCGCACCAGGGCGTGGAAGAGCCGAGGATCCCAGTCGTAGCCGGTGGTCGCGTCCTCGACCTCGCTCCACCACCGCAGGGGCCAGGCGGTGCGCATGACCTGGTCCCGCTGCAGGTCCAACAGCTCGGCGGGCACGTGGTCCAGGTAGCGCCGGAAGCGGTCGTGGGAGCCCACCGGGTCGTGCTCCTGCTGCAGCTCGATCAGGAAGGCCAGCTCGGTGGGGGAGAGGTTGGCGTCGCCGACGCTGTCGAATTCGGCGAAGGCCTCCCGGGTGAGGCCCAGGCGGTACAGCGCGATGCCCGCGGCCACCGCGGGCTCGGCCAGGAAGGCGGTGCGGACCTCCCAGGGCTCCTTGGGGGCCGCGGGCGGCGGCAGGGGCACGGTGTCCGCGAGGCCGGGCTCCAGCTCTTCGAGCCGGGTCGCCGCGAGCACGCCGTACCAGGACCACGGCGACTCCCGGAGCAGAGCCATGAGCTCCTCGGCGCCGGCCGCGACCCTCGCCGGGTCGCTGTGCTGCAGCTCCGGGGCGTCCCGGTAGGGCCAGGCCTTCCAGCGGGCGGCCCAGTAGTGGCCGGCCCGGACCATGGTGGGCTCGACCGCCAGCGGGACCTGGTCGGCGAGGCGCTCGGCCCAGCGGATGGCGCCGTCGGTGTCGCCGTCGAGCCAGGCCCCCCAGGCCAGCCGCCAGAAGCCTTCGCCCGCCAGGTCGCCGGTGGGGTAGCGGGCGACCTGTTCCTCCCAGAGGGCCCGGGCTCCTGACAGGTCTCCGGCCTCCTGCCTGGCGATGCCGGCGAGGGCATAGCCGTCGTCGGCCATGGTGTGGTCCGGGTAGAGCGCCGGGATGCGGCGATAGACCCGGGCGGCGCCGGCCCAGTCCTTCTTGCGCTCCCGGGCCTTGCCCGACAGGTACAAGGCCTTGGCGCCGCTGGCAGTGTCGTGGCCGACGCACTGCTCGCCCGCGGGCTCCAGCACGCCGCCGGCGTCGGTCAGGCGGTTCTGCTTGTAGAGCGAGCGGCCGTGGGCGTACCAGAGCAGGCAGGCGTCGGCGTCGGCGGTGCGGCCCTGGCCATGCTCCAGGCCGAGGGCGATGGCGTCGCGGTAGCGGCCGCGGGCCATCATGCGCTCGGCCCGGCGAGCGGCGTGGCGCCAGTCGGGGGACGCGCTCTGCGCGGCCAGGGCGTCGGCGGCGGCCAGGCCCTCGGTGTGGGTGGGGTACCAGGCCCACAGGCGCTCCAGCCAGGGCAGGGCGTCGGGGCTGGAGAGACCCGCGCCCTGGGCCAGGGCCCACAGCGCCAGCTCCGAGCCGGGGGCCGGATCCGCGCGGTCGGCCAGGGTCACCCAGAGCGCCCGGGCTTCCTGGGTGCGGCCGACGTCGCGCAGGGCCTCGGCCCGCACCAGGGCGGCCCGCGGCCAGAGGGTGGCGCCTTCGTCGATGCCGACGAGGGCCTCGGCGGCCGCCAGTGGCTCGCCGTCGGCCAGCAGCAGCTCCGCCACGGTGAGCTGGCGGTAGGGGTGGGGCACGTGCTCGGCCGCGGCGATCACGTCCACCAGGCCCACAGCCTCGGCCGCCCGATCCGCGCGGATCAAGGACCAGGCGAGCAGGAAGGCGTGGTCCCCGACCTGGCGACCGCTGAGTCGGCCGGTGTCCACGGCGTCGAGCGCCGCGGCCGCGGCGGAGTGGTCCCGGGTCCCCAGGGCGTCGAGGGCGTCCAGGCCCAGGGGCAGCACCGGGTGGGCCAGTCCGGGAGACAGGCGGGTGGTCGGTGCTGCGGGGGCGTCGGCGACAGGGGGGAGCGCCGCGACGGGACCCCCGAGGAGGAGGGGGAGGATGAGGGGGAGCATCTGTGGAGTCCAACCGACCGCTAACCTGTCGCCTTCCCCGGATCGGAGCGTGACGGAGACCCCACGCGAGCACCTCGTCCTGGCCGCCGTGCTCGGCGTCGGCCTGGCCTGCTGGCCCCTGCCGTGGCTCTGGCCGCTGCGGCTGCTGGTGGTGGGCTTCCACGAGCTGGGACACGCCGCGCTGGTCGTGCTCACCGGGGGCGAGGTGGTGGCGGTGGTGGTCGCGCCGGACGAGAGCGGCCACGTGCTGTCCCGGGGCGGCTGGCCCCTGGCGATCCTCCAGGGCGGGTACCTGGGCAGCGTGTGCGGGGGCCTGGGGCTGCTCTGGCTTGGAGCTCGGGCCCGCCACCCGGCCCCACGCCTGACTCTGCGCAGCCTGGGCGGCTTCTCCCTGGGCTACGCGCTGATCGACCTGCGCAGCGATGTCTTCGGTGCCCCCGCCGGCGCGGTCACCGACGCCACCCTGCTCGCCGCACAGACCGGGGTGCCGGGCCCGTTCTGGGCCGTGCTCTGGACCGCGGTGGGCCTGGGCCTGGCGATCGCCCTGCGGGAGCGCTTTCTCTGAACGGAGCCTCAGCGACGACGGCGAAGCCCCAGCACCCCCAGCACGGCGGCCAGCCAGGGCAGGGCCCCGGCCGGACTCGGACTGCTCGCGCAGCCGCAGCCGGCGAGGGGGCCGCCCTCCTCTCCGTCCCCGGCGTCGACTCCGCCGGTGTCGCCGAGCTCGCTCGCGGGCTCGGGGGGCGGCACGATGCCCGCCACCTCGCACCAGCTGCGGGTGCCGTCTTCGCAGCGCGACCGCAGCTCGGCGTCGATCCAGTCCAGGTACGCGCTCACCCGGGTGTCCACCCCGCCCTTGGAGTCGCAGTCGGTGCGGTCGTAGGCGTGGCTGGTGACCCCGACCACCCGCCAGTGATCGGTGTAGCGGCCCTCGTCGGTCACCTCGAGGTAGCTGGGACCGCCGGAGTCGCCGTGGCACTTGCGCACGTCGGCCTCTTCCTCGCCGACCTGGAATTCGTGGCTCCCCTCGTCGGCCACCGCGCTGACGCCCATCTGCTTGTAGGCGTAGGTCCCGGCCGGAGGCGGCTGGAGGGGGTTGTCCGTGGCCTCTTGCTGCCCCCAGCCCACCACCACGACCTCGGCGCCGGTGGTCACCTGGTCGGCCTCGGCTTCGGTGATGAGGGTTGCGTGGGCGACGTCGAGCACCGGCTCGTCCAGGAACAGCAGCGCGATGTCGTGGTTCTCGGCGATGCCGGTCTCCATGCCGAAGAGGTCGAAGTCCTCGTGCATGACCCAGTCCCACGCCTGGACCGCGTCGTCGGGCAGGGGCGCGCTGGCGCTGCTGCCGTCGAGGTCCGACAGGTCCGCCTGGCGCGTCCAGTAGATCTTCTTGTCCTCGACCGTGCCCAGGCCGTAGGTCAGGGCTTCGTCGTCGAGGCAGTGCGCGGCGAGCAGGACCACGTCCGGAGCGATGAGGGTGCTGCTGCACATGAACATGCGCAGATCGCCGGAACCCCAGCTCCCCAGATCCAGGAAGGCGTCCAGGATCATGCCGCCGGCGCTTGCCCAGTCGTCGGCCTCGGCGTCCTCCCCGTTGATGATGGCGGGATCGTCCTGGGGAAGCTCGGGGTGGAGCGTCTCCAGCTCCTGGGCGAAGGCGAGCGAGGCGAGGGACATCAGCAACATGTAGGGCTCCTCCGAGTCGGGAAGCCTGCCAGCGCTGGACGCTGCTCGCGACAGTCACCGGGAGTCCTGACGACCCCTTCACCTCAGCGTGGCGCGATCCGGGGCCGAGCCCAGTGACGGCCGCGGTCAGTCCACCCGCACCACGTAGATCCGCTTGAAGTCCCGGTCCTTCTGGTTGTCGCTGGTGCCCTGGGCCGCGATCGCCAGGTAGCTGTTGCCGTCGGGACCCACCACCAGGGCGTGGTCGCCGTTGCCGATGGTGCCGGTGGGCACGGGCCGGGCGGCCCGAGGGCTGTCCACGGGGCCGATGTAGACGGGATCGAAGCGCTCGTCGTCGTTCTTCACGTAGACGAGCCGCTCGCCGTCGGGCATCCAGACCGGTCCGTCGCCGTTCATGACCACGTCGTTGGCGACCTTGCGGGGAGCGCCCCCGCCGAGCTCCAGCACGTAGAGGTCGAAGCGGTCCCGGGCCTCGTGGTTGCTGTAGAAGGCGATCTGCTTGCCGTCCGGGGAGAAGGACGGGCGGGTCTGGGTGCCCTGCCAGGTCGTGAGCGGCACCGGGGCCGGGTACTTCAGGTCGTCGAGCAGGTAGATGTTGTCGCCGGTGCGGGTGTGGCCGACGAAGGCCAGGGCCTCGGAGTCCGGGCTCCAGGTGACGTAGAGCTCCGAGGCTGTCGGGTCGGCGGTCAGGCGCTTGGGCGCCTTCTCCAGGGCGTTGACGTCGAGCAGGTAGAGGTCGCCCTGGCCGGTGCGGGCCGAGGTGAAGGCGATGTGCTGGCCGTCCGGGGACCAGGCGGCCCCGCCGTCGGTGCCCGGTCCCGGGTGCAGGGTGCTGCCGCCGTCCAGGTAGAGGTCGTAGTCGCGATCGGAGCCGCTGGCGGCGTAGACGAAGGTGCCGAGCTTCGCCGGGGCCCAGCTCAGCTCGTGCACGACCATCTCCCCGCCAGCGGACTCGAAGCCGGCGGAGATCCCGCTCATGCCTCGGCTGGCCGGCAGGACCTGGCGTGGGGTCACGCCCGGGGACCAGATGTACTGCTCCACCACCTTGCGCTCGTGGTAGTTGACCTCGTAGGCCAGCTGGGAGCCGTCGCGAGACCAGCGCGGCGCCTGGCAATTCGCCTCGTAGTCAGGGGCCACGGCGATCGGGGCGGCGTGGGCGGTCAGCAGCAGTGAGAGGATCATGGCGGGTCCCTCAGAAGGCGAAGGAGAAGTTGGCCAGCATCCGGAAGCCGGTGGCGGTCCACCGGGGGTCGCTGGTCTCGTAGCGGATGTTGATCTCGTCGCCCAAGACGGTGGCTGTCGCGGGGGTGGGCACGGTCCCGATCGCCTCTTCCACGGCGACCTTGACCCCCAGCCCCGCGGCGGTCGTCCGACCGGCGCGGCGCCAGTCGATGGCGAGCTCGAGGAACGGGATGTGGGCGCGGCCCACGGCGTAGATCCGAGCGTCGACCTCGCTGCCCCCGGTCTCGGCCGGGTCCCCACAGCTGTAGGTGGCGCCGCCTTCGAAGCAGTCGAAGGCGATGCCCGGGACGTAGCCGAAGCGGTACCCCAGGCTCGGGCGGAAGGCCAGGGGACCGCCGATCATCAGCTCGCGGCCCAGCCGGACCCCCACGGTGAACGCCGCCGGGTTCACCTGCGGGCCCAGGCCCTCGATGACGTAGCTGCGCACCGAGTAGTCGATCATCACGCCCGCCAGCCAGCCCTTGAACGGCTGGGTCACGGCCAGCTGCAGATCCAGGCCCGGGCGCAGGTTGTCCACCCGGTCGCTCAGGCAGAGCCCGGTGCCCGTGGAGACCTCGAGCCGGCTGACCTGCAAGGCGGCGAAGCCGCGGCTGCCCAGAGCGCCCATCGGCAGCACGACGCGGGTCTCCCGGCCGGCGTGCACCGCCGCCGGGTGGCCGTTGACCAGGTAGTCCCCCGTGGGCAGCGCGATGCGGACCGGCAACGGATTGCGCTTGCGCCACATCA
>CAYFPX010000049.1:0-8859 GCA_964344945.1 uncultured Enterobacterales bacterium | reverse complement strand
CGCCGCCCTGGTAGAGGATGCCGAAGAGCAGCGCCGCCAGGAGCACGCCGGCCGGATGGTTGCGCCACATCAGCGCCACCCGGTCCACGAACTTCTTGAGCTCCGGGTCCAGCAGCGGGCTGGTGCGCTCGAGCTGGAGCAGGGACGACATGCCCGCGTAGGGGCCGTCGACCACCAGGATGCCGAAGGCCCTGTCCAGGGCGTCGGCGAGCTCGGTCGCGGCGGCGGCCTGGCCGGGATCGGTGGCCAGCCCCGCGGCGATGCGGGCGTAGCGGCCCGCCGGCTCAGCGTCGAGCAGCTCGTAGCAGACCTGGGCGAGCAACCAGTAGGCGGTGAACGAGCTCCGGCCCTCCTCGATGGCGATGGCGGCTTCGAGCTCCCGACGGGCGTCGGGGTACCACTCCTTCTTCAGGAACAGCTGTGCCTGGCTGATGTGGTGGTCGACCGCGGCCTCGCCCTCCGCCGCCAGGGCAGGGGCGCAGATCCAGCCGAAGAGCAGCAGCCACAGCGGCATCAGGTGGCCTCCTCGGCGACGGCCACCCGCCGCATCGTGCGGTCGTCGTGCCCCACGCGCATGCCGGCGGCACGCAGCAAGGTCTCGGTGTAGGCGTGGTGGTCGCCGGTCGCCAGTTCCGCCGTGGCGCACCGCTCGACCACCTGACCCTCCAGCATCACCAACACGCGGTCGCAGGCGTAGGCCACCAGCGGCAGGTCGTGGCTCACCAGGACGATGGCCCGGTCTGGGCCCCGGGCGTCGAGGATCAGGTCGATCAGGTCGGCCTTGAGCGCTGCGTCCAGGCCCGAGGTCGGCTCGTCGGCCACCAGCAGCCGCGGCTGGGCCACCAGGACCCGGGCCAGGCCCACCCGGCGCTGCTCGCCCCCGGACAGCAGCCGGGGCCGGGCGTCGAGGCGGTGCGTCAGGCCCACCTGGTCCGCGATGCCCGCGACCACCGCTTCTGCGGGCTCCGCGGGCCGGTGCAGGTGGGCGGACTCCAGCAGGTGCTCCCGCACGGTGAGGCCTGGGTTGAGCATCGAGCGCGGGTGCTGGAAGAGGAGCTGGACCTCCCTGCGCAGGGTGCGCAGCTCGGCGGATGAGAGGGTGGCCAGGTCCTGACCCAGCAAGCGAACCCGGCCATCCTGGTAGGGCAAGAGCCCCAGGGCGGCGCGGATGAGCGTGGTCTTGCCGGAGCCGGACTCGCCGATGATGCCGACCACCTCGCCGGGCTGGACCGTGAGATCGACCCCGGCGACCGCGGGCTCCTCGGCCTGCCGGCGCCAGAGCCCCGGGCGCGGATAGCGCTTGACCAGGCCATCGACCTGCCAGAGGGGGCTCCGGGCGGTCATCCCAGCACCCCCCCCGCGATGCGGGCCGTGGCGGCCCAGAGCGCCTTGGCCTCCGGGGTGCTCAAGGCGCCGAGGCGCTCGGCGGGCAGGTCCTCCACCAGTCGACCGCCGTGCATCACGTAGAGGCGATCCGCCAGACGCGGCACGATGCGTAGATCGTGGGTGATGAAGAGCAGGCCCACGCCCTCCCGGTCTCGCAGGCCCAGGAGCTCCGCGAGGATGCCCTCCTGGACCCGCGGGTCCAGGCCGGTGGTGGGCTCGTCGGCCAACAGGAAGCGGCTCCCGCGGGCCAGCGCCAGGGCGATGCTCGCCCGCTGGGCCATGCCACCGCTGAGCTCGTGGGGGAAGAGGCCGTCGACCTGTTCGGGCTCGGGGAAGCCGGCGCGGGCCAGCCACTCCAGGGGGGAGGCGTCGTGAGGGGCCTCGCGCAGGGCCAGGGCCGCGCGGAGCTGCTTGCCGACGGTCCACAGGGGATCGAGGCTCCGACGGGCGTCCTGGGGCAGGTAGCCGACGATCGAGCCGCGCAGGGGCCTGAAGCGCTGCTCCAGCTGCTTGCGGCCTCGGCGGGTCCGCAGGTCCAGGCCCTCGTAGGGCCGCCAGGTCCGGCCCTGCCAGGTCACCGCCAGCTCGCCGGCCGTGACCCCGGGCCGCGCGTCGACCATGCCCAGGAGGCTGCGGGCGGAGAGGGTCTTGCCGGACCCGGAGGCGCCCACGAGCACGTGGATGCGACCGGGCTCCAGGGCGAGATCCACCCCGTCGACCAGGACCCCCTGGGGGCCCTCGATCCGCAGGCCGACCAGGCGGACGCCGTCAGCCTGCATACGTCACCAGAGTCCGTAGCGAGGCGCTGGTGGTGTGCAGGCTAGGCACGCTCGGCCTCCGCGAGTCCGTCTGCGAGCATCAGCGCACCCAGGATGACCACCCAGATCGCCAGGGCCGGGGCCCAGGTCGCCCACAGGTTGCCGTCCCGCACGCCCCACTCGAAGGCGATCATGTTGCCCCAGCTCGGAGTCGGCTCCGGGACCCCGAAGCCGGCGCCCGCATCGAGGGCGCCGATGTAGCTGAGGGTGGTCTCCACCAGCAGGAAGTAGGCGAAGAGCTGCAGGGCGTGGCGGGCGATGAGCACGCGGCCGTTCACCCAGAGCAGGTGCCAGCCGAGGATCCGGGCCCAGTGCACCCCGTGGGCCTCCGCGGCGAGCACGAATTCCCGGCGCCGGAAGCTCGCGATGCGGCCGTACACGGCCTCGGCGATGGCCGGCGAGTAGGCCACGGCCGCCGCGGCGGCCAGGGTCCACACGCTGCTGCCGTAGATCGCGCAGACCAGCAGCACGAGCACGAAGCGCGGCAGGCTGGCCACGACGGTGAACAGGTAGCGCACGACCTCGGCGCCCAGGCCTCCGGCCCAGCCCGCCCAGGCACCGGCGGGCACGCCCAGCACGAGCGCGAGCGCACAGGCGAAGAGCCCAGGCCCCACGAAGACCTCGCTGGCCGTGACCAGCCGCCAGGCCACGTCGCGGCCCAGGTGGTCCGTGCCGAGCCAGTGCTCGCCGCCGGGCCCCAGGTTCATCCGACCCGGATCCACGTCGGCGACGATGTCGTACCCGGTGAGCAGGCTGACGGCCCAGGCGAGCACCACGCCCACGACCACGGCGGTACCCAGCAGGCGCGTCATGCCGCCGTCCTGAGCCGGGGATCCACGCTCACGCGCACCAGGTCCGCGAGCAGCCGTGCCCCGCACACCACGGCCGCCGCGACGAAGGTGATGCCCAGGGCCAGGGGCACGTCCCGGAGGCGACAGGCCTGCCAGAGCATGGCTCCCACGCCGTTGAGGTGCAGCACCTTCTCCACGACCACCAGGCCGCCGACGAAGAAGGCGGCCCGGGAGCTGGCGATGGTGGTCAGCGGCGGCAAGAGGTTCCAGAGCACGTGGGGCCAGAGCCGGGCTCCCCTGGCTCGGGCGGCGTCGACGTAGCCGCTGCGGCGGATGGCCCTGAGCTCGTCCTCGCACGCGGTGTGGACCTCGGTGACCGCCGACGAGCCCACCGCGAGCACGGTCACGGCCAGCGCCCACTTCAACAGGCTGTCCTGGTCGGGCAGGGCGAACCAGTCGGGGCGCGCGATGCGGCCGTCCTGGATGAGCCCGAAGGCCCACTCGTTGAAGGTGACCACGAGCACCCAGGCCATCAGGAAGACCGGCGCGATGCTCGCCGCCTGGAGCAGACGCCGCCCGACACTGCGGCTTCCCGCGGTCACGTAGGCCAGGCCGGCACCGACCGACAGGCTGACCACCAGGGCGCCGACCACCAGCACCAGGGAGCGCAGCGCGGCGGGGCGGACCAGCTCGACCACGGCCATGCCGGGGCGGTAGGTCAGCGAGCGCCCCAGGTCGCCGCCGGCGGCGTGGGTGACGAAGGACCACCAGGCTTCGTGCGGGGGCCGGTCCAGGCCCATCTCGGCCACCAGCGCGGCCCGGAGCTCCGGGTCTCCCGCCAGCAGGTCCGCGGCGTCGCCGGGCGCGGACCACAGCAGCACCTGCGCGAGCAGTGCCGCCCCCAGGAGCGTCAGGACGAAGGCCCCGACCCGGCGGCCCAGGGCCGCGATCAGCGCCAGCTGTCGCTGGCGATCCGGGACGGGGGAACTCACGGCCGGCATTGTCTCGCATCGGCCGCTGCGGTGCAGGTCCGGAGCCCTACTTCATGCGCCACTCGCGCACGTAGGTGAAGAAGTAGAACGGGTGGATCACCACGTTGCTCACCTTGGTGGAGAGCGCGGCGTAGGAGTCCAGGGTCCACAGGAAGACCATCGGGGCGTCGCCATGGGCCAGCTCGTGGACCTTGCGCAGGGCGGCCTTCTTCTCGTAGGGGTCGGTGGTGGTGCGGGCGCGGTCGAGCAGCTCGTCGACGCTCTCGTTGGCGTAGCTGCCGAAGTTCCGGCTCCCGTTGGAGTGCAGCTGCTCGTAGACGTCCTCGTTCCGGTCGAAGGACCACTGGCTGAGGATCACGTCGAAGGAGCGCTCCCGCCAGATCCGCGCCTTCCACGCCGCCTCGTCCAGGAACTCCACCTCGACCTGCACGCCGCCGGCCTCGAGCTGGGACTGCAGGTTGATCACGACCTCCTGGGAGGACTCGACGGACTGGTGGGCGGTGAGGATCAGCGACAGGGGCTCGCCGTCCTTCGTCCAGGTGTCGCCCTCTCGGAGCCAGCCGGCCTGCTCGAGCAGCGAGGACGAGGTCATGTCGTCGTAGGCCCAGGGCTCGACCTTGTGGTTGTAGTAGGGCGAGCTCTTCACGAAGGGCCCGCTCAGGACCTCGCCGGTGCCGATCGGCGCGAGCAACGCGTCGATGTCGACCATGCTGCTGAGGGCCTGGCGCACGGCCGGGTCGTCGAAGGGCGCCCGGACCAGGTTGAAGCCCACGTACCACCAGGAGTTGGTCTGGTACGGGTAGAGCTCCACCTTGCGGTTGTTCTGCAGCACGGCCAGGTCCCGCGGCAGGACCCGGACCAGGGCCTCCAGGGACTCGTAGAGCAGCAGCTTGGCCTGGTAGTTCTTGTCGGAGACCTCGCGCATCACCAACTCGGAGATGCCGGTGTCGGCGCGGAAGTCCTCGTAGGCCGTGAAGGTGATCGAGTTGTCGTCGTTGTAGCGGTCGAGCTTGTAGGGGCCGGTGCCGAGGGGGCGACTGCGGAAGGGATCGCTGCGCTTGAGCGTGGTGGTCTCGAACTTGTGCTTGGGCAGGATCTTGAAGTAGAGCTTGTCCTCGGGCCGGAGCTCGGGCTGCACGAAGGTCAGCCGCACGGTGCTCGGGTCCAGGGCCTCGGCCGCCTCGATCCAGGCGACGCGCCCGGTCTCGGTGGACAGGGTCTCGTCGTGCTTCATGGCCTCGACGGTGAAGACCACGTCGTCGGCGGTGAAGGGGGTGCCGTCGTGCCAGTAGACGTCGCTGCGCAGCGACAGTGTCATGCCGGTGCGGTCGTCGTCGACGGTGGCCGAGGTGGCCAGGGCCGGCTCGCTCGCCAGCTCCTGGTTGTCCGTGTAGAGCCCGTCGAAGAGGAGCTCGTTGACCCGGGCCTCGCTCATGGTGGTGGTGAACACGGGGTTCACGATCCCCGGAGCCTGGTCCTCTGCGTAGCGCAGGGAGCCGCCGGTGGCGGGCAGCGCGAAGCTGACGGCCAGGGCGAGGGTGATGAGGCGGAAGCCAGCGTGGATTCGCATCGTGCAGTCCTGTGAGGGGCGCGAAGGAAGGGGAGGGAAGGGAGAGGCCATGCTCAGCACCCCCAATCGGTTGATTGCGCCGCCATCGGCCCGCCTGCTGGCGTGGCCGAGCCGACAGCGTGGCAAGAGTCACGTCGAGGCGAGGGCGCGTCGGCAGGCGGGTCGAGGGCAAGCAAGGGCCGCTTGGGGGTGCTGAGCATGGCCTCAGTTCTCTTTGCTGTCGCCGTGGCGATCGAGGCCCTGGAGGATGGCCAGGTCGCCGACGACTTCGTCGACACCGGCCAGCTCGGGGTAGGCCTCGCTCAGCACCTGCAGGGCGTCGAGGGCCTCGCGGGTGTGTCCGGTGAGCAGCTGGGCCTCTGCGGTGACCGCGAAGAAGCCCGGGGGATTCAGGGGACCGATCTGGCGCGGGTGCTCCAGGTCCATGGCCATCTGGACGACCGCCAGGGCCTGGCGGGGGTGGCCGGCCGCCAGGCAGTGCCGGGCCAGGGCCAGCAGGAAGCGGCTCCGCAGCACGCCGGGCAGGTTCAGGCCTTCCAGCAGCTCTGCGCCGTCGTCGTCGAGGCCTTCGCCGAGCGCCTTGCGCCAGGGGTCGACCGCGGCGTCCAGGCTGCGCAC
Source organism: uncultured Enterobacterales bacterium (assembly GCA_964344945.1). Lineage (GTDB taxonomy): Bacteria > Myxococcota_A > UBA796 > UBA796 > CAJQPC01 > CAYFPX01. The sequence continues at coordinate 2,684 of CAYFPX010000049.1, read as the reverse complement.
CACCGCGCGGGCCTGCTCCGGGTCGTCGCTGTCGCCGAGGGAGATGTCGACCCCCACCCCGGCCCAGCTGGGGGCCAGGGCGCAGAGGGTGCCCTTGCGGCCGCCGGAGGCGATGCGAGCGGTCTCGGCGGTGAGGTCCGCGACGGTGAGGCAGCCGCTGAACAGCAGGGCTTCGGCGCCGGCGTGGGCGCTGCGGCTGGCCTCGCTGCGCAGGACCGCCTCGGCGGTCCAGTTCAGCTGCGGGTCGTAGAAGCTGCGGGTGTGGCCCTGGGCGCTCTGCTCCTCGAAGATCGGCCGCTGGCCCTCATCGAGCAGGCCCATCAGGCTGACTGAGCGGCGGGCTTCGAGGTGGGCGTCGAAGCGCTCCAGCAGGGGGTTGCTGCCCGTGTCGGCGACGTGCTCGTCCAGGCTCGGGCGGGCGGCCAGGGCGCTGGCGGCGGCGGCGACCGCGGGGTCGGTGGCGCCGGACGCCCGGGAGAACCAGCCCTTGGCGGCTGCGGCGTCGCCGGACTCCAGCGCCGCGAGGCCCACGAACCAGGTCACGGCCGAGCCCTCCGGCAGGCCGCTGCGGCCCTCCCAGGTCTCGACCATCGCCTGCCAGGCCAGGCTGTCGACCCGGGCCAGGTCGCCGTAGAGCTCGGCGAGCTCGGCCGAGGCGCGCGCTCCCGGCACGCCCCCGGCCAGCCGGGCGGCGGGCAAGCGGTTGGCGTGGAGGGCGCTCCAGCCCATGCGATTGGTGTCGACGAGCGCCGTGAAACTCGCCGGGTCCTGGACCAGGTGCCCCACCCAGCTGCCGTCCAGGGCGGCGCTGCCCGGGGCCAGGGGCTGGGGCTCCCCGCTACCGCACGAGCCTGTGCCCAGCGCGGCGAGCAGGCCCAGGCCTGCCAGCAGGTGTCGGCTGCGCGCACGGTCCGGGACCGGGGACGGGACGGGGCGGTGCACGGTGGTGCTACTCGCCCTCGTAGGCTGCGCCCGCGCTGTGGCTGCGGTCGGGGAACTGGCCGGGGTCGATGTTCTCGTCGGCGCCGACCACGCGGATGGTGTCCTCCTTGAGCGTGATGGGCTCGAGGATCAGCTCGCCACGCTTGTACTCCACGGTGGTGGTGGAGACGTGGTACCCGGCCTTGAAGACCTCCACCTCGTAGATCGTGCGCTTGCCGAGCTTGGTGCGCTCGCCGGCTTCGTCGCGCAGGTAGTCGATCTCGAACCAGCCGTTCTGGTCGGTCACGAGCTGTACGTTGCCCGGGGCCACCGAGACGATGGCCCGCTCGACGGGAGAGCCGTTCCGGTCGAGGATGGTGCCGGAGATGGCGTGGGTGCCCGCTGCGTGGGCCGCGGAGGCCGTGAGCAGCACGGCCGTGAGGAAGATGCGCTTCATGGGTGTCCTTCCTACTCGAGGCGCCGGCGGGCGTCTTCGAGCTTGGCGATCTGGGACTCGGCCTTGCCGGCCAGGTCGCTGCGGCCCTTGGAGGAGGCGTGGTTCAGGTAGCGGGTCCAGGCCCGGATCGCGCGGTCGGCGAGATCCAGGTCGTCTTCGGACTTGTAGAAGAGACCCTGGAGCGACGCGGCCTGGATCTCGTAGATCTCGGACTTCGTGGCGAACACCAGGTCCGGGGGGATGCGGGCCCAGTAGCGCTCGGCCTGGACCGCCTTGTCGTACGCGGACTGGAAGTCTCCGCGGTTGGCGTAGTAGCGGGCCTGCTTGCTCAGGTAGACCGGGCTGTACCGGTTCTCGGGGAGCTGCATGAGCTGGTCGAGGTAGGACTTGGTCTTGCGGCTGTCGCCCTTCTTCTCGGCGTCCATCAGGAGCAGGGCGCGGGAGCGGGTGTAGGACGGGTCCTCGGTGTCGACCATCTCCAGGTAGGTGATGTCGGTGCCGGAGAGAGCGCCGCGGGCGGCGTCGGGGGCGTAGGAGTCGACGGGGGTGGCGGTGGGCAGGTCCAGGAGTGAGGCCTCGCCGTCGCCGCCGGTGTCGCTCATCCCCTCGCCGTCGCCCTCGTCGTCGGTGATGCTGCTCAGCCAGTCGTCGTCGTCGTCGTCCCAGCTGCTGCTCTTGCTGCTGGAGGAGCCGGAGCTGCTGGTGCTCTTGCTGCTGGAGGAGCTGCCGCTGCTGCGGCTCGAGGAGCTGCTGCTCTTGCTGGAGGCGCTGCTGCTGCCGCTGCTCGTGGAGCCGCTGGAGGTCGACGAGCGGCTCGACGAGCTGGAGCTGCTCGACGCCGTGGAGGTCGGCTGGTCGGAGCGGTCGTCGTAGCTGGAGGGGGCGGGCTCGGAGGTCTCCTCCGCCGGGGTGGTGTCTTCAGTGGCAGGATCGGCTTCGGCGACGGCGTCTTCCGCGGCGTCGTCGACCTCTTCCGGCTCGGCCTCGGCCTCGGCCTCGGCGGCGGCGGCCTCGGCTTCCGCTGCAGCGGCCGCCAGGGCGCTGGGCTCGCTGGGGGGGGTCAGCCCCGCGGTGCTCACGGGGTCGGGATCACCGCCGACCAGGCCGTTCACCACCACGCCGACGCCACCGACGATGAACGCCAGCAGCACGGCGGCGGCGATGACCAGCGCGTAGGTGCGGCCCTGACCGCTGCCCCGGTAGGCCGCGATGTCGTCGTCGAGGTCGTCGTCTTCGTAGACCGTGGGCGCGCTGGCCACAGGCGAGGGGGGCGGAGGCGGTGCCGCGGCCGCAGGTCCAGGCGCCG
>CAYFPX010000048.1:13141-41797 GCA_964344945.1 uncultured Enterobacterales bacterium | reverse complement strand
GCGACCTCGGCTTGCTGAGTGCTGCCGCGCATGGGCAGCTTCACCAGCAGACCACCACCCCTCGGTCGGCCTGCGGAGGCGCCCGAGCCGCAGCCTGCAAGGCCTCGGTGCCCGAAGGTTGGCTTCGACGGACCACTCCACGTGGCCGCGTGGTGGAATGAAGGGTCGCTCCCGACCAGATCTGCAGGAGCCCGACCATGACCCTCACTCCAGCCCTCTGGCTCGCCTACGGTCTGACCGCCTGTACCTGGGGGCGGCTCTTCTTCGCACCCGAGGAGGAGCTGGAGGTCGCAGATTGCCACCAGCCCTTGGACCTGGCGCTCGAGGTTCCCCTACGCCAGATAGAGACACTGGAGGGTGCGGACCTCGAGTTCCGCCTCGGGGATCTCGGGGGTATCCACTACTCGGAGGGTCTCGACGCCCTGGCGCGGATGCTGTCGGACAACACGCTGACTCTCGGCGACCAAGACAGATTCCCGGCGCTCCCGATCTCCCAGCTGCCCCGGGTCCTGAGCGGCCGGCCGTCGCTGTTCCTGATGGACCTCGACGGGTGGTGTGAGAAGGAGGACGAGCTGGCCGACGACTATGGCTTCCCCAGCGAGTGGTTCCGCCGCCTGAGGACCGACTCTCAGGCCTACCTGATCGCGCCGTCCGACGGAGGCGCCGTCCTCATCGCCGGAAGGTCCGCCGTCGGTGTGCAGCACGGCATCATCCACTTCCTGAAGAGCGCGGAGGTCGTGCCAGACGCGAACGACCCGGATCGCTTCCACTCGACCTGGGCCCCGCGGAGGGTGCTGAACTACCCGGACGTGGAGCAACGGATCGCGCAGATCTCGTTCTACGGACTCCTGATGTATGACAGCTACTGCGACCACGACGACACGGGTGTCGCCCCCGACGAATGGTTCGACACCTGTATCGCGTCCTGCGACCTGGCCGAGGCGACCTGCAGGACGCTCCAGACCCTGGTGGACGAGCCGGTGTGGAACCAGTTCAACTACGTCCTCGAGAAGGACTACGCCGGCAACATCGCGGCCGACGGGGACCTCAAACACCCCTCGACCTACGCGCGCTTCGAGCAGATCGTGGCCTACATGGAGGAGCGGCAGGTCGAGGTGATCCCGGCCGTCCACGGCGGCTTCGAGGTGTCCCGCGGCGATTCCTTGTTCGGCGACGCCCCGGGGGGCGCACAAGGAAATGTCGCGTTGTCCGAGGGGCTGCTGGTCCAGGACCTGGAGGTCGAGCTGGAACCCAAGGAGGTCGACTCGGTGACCGGCGAGGTGGAGAGCTGGGTCTTGGTTCCGAAAGTCGACTTCACATTCGTCAACGAACGGATGCAGCTTACCGAGTCGGCGGAGGTCGCCTACACGTCGTACGCGGGGTCCAACTGCGACGAGGTCTCCACAGACCCGTGTTTCACAGTGGGGGAGGACTGCCCGGAAGCGTGGGACATCGATGGCACCGAGGGCATCCCGCCCCCGGCGGAGGGTGAGTACAAGTGTTGGGTCGGACTGGACGTGTCTGAGCACCTGGAGACCGGCCGGTGGTACGCGGTGACCTTCCGAGCCTTTCACGATGGTGATGACGGGGACCCCACCATCGGCGTCTACCTCAGCGACGGAGAAGCGTACACGACTGTGCACGACTTCGAGGAGTTCGCGGACACCTGGACGCGGAGGTCCTACGTCTTCCGGGTCCCGGCGAACACGGTCGGGCCCTGGGAGCTGTACCTGTGGCCGATCGACGACGAGGATGAGTCCCGCTTGACGTATCTCAAGCAGCTGAGGGTGTTGCCAGTGGATGGCCAGTTCCGGAACGTCCGGCTCGGCTCGGCGACGGCCACCGACTGCCTGGGAGGCTCGCTCCCCGCTCCGGCGCGCTCCGGCGGTCCACGGGGAGAGCGACGGCTCCGGGTGGGAGGACTACCTGGACGGCTCCGGCAACGTCACAGGAGAGCTCGGCTACCTGACGCTGAGCGCCGAGGCACTCGCTGACGCCGGCCACGATCCCGATGACCGCGTCTGCGTGAGCTACGTCACCGAGACCGCATTCGGCGCCGTCGCCGGTGGCTATGGCTGGGCCGGCGGTGTCAACTACTATGCCAATTACACACCGGACAAGTACAACGAGGACTACTGGACCGGTGGCAACGGACCCGAGGCACAGGTGGCCTGGCTGGCCGATGCAGGGTTCGGCAAGGCCGGCGGTGGGCGATCCGCGGACTACCTCGAGCTGCACGCCATGGACGAGATCCGGGGGGCCAACCGGGGGGAGACCCGCGACACCAGGGCCACGTCCGAGCTGATCGCCGCGTGGAATTGCGGCGTCGATCACCTCGTCCACACCCAGCTCCGCGGATTGCCCCCGGGCAAGGGCTCCCGTCCCTTCTCGACCTGCTCTGGCACGGATGCCTGGGCGGGAAAGGAGCACGACTTCCGGCCGCTGATGTTCGCGGACATGGTCCAGGAGACCCACAACGGGGACCTCCGCCACCAGGTCCCTTTCGGCGGGCCCGAGGGGTCGCTGTCCCTGGCGCAGGGACTGATCGCGCCCCACACCGTCCTGATGCCCTGGGTCTACTCGGACAGCGTCTCGGACAGTGGGCCGTTCATCGGCTTCGAGCAGATCATGGCCTCGCTGAACGAGCTGTCCGTCGCCGGCTTCGACATGCTCGGAGGCACCTGGTGTGCCCTGGACAACATCAGGGCCTGGGCGAGCATCGCGGCGTCTCCGGGACTGTTGGACGGGGACGGGCAGCTGCTGGGCCTCGTCTCCACAGCCTGGGGCGACTGGACGAAGGAGAGCGCTCGCCCCGAGAAGCAGGGGTACAACCAGGTGGTGGCCCACCAGGCCTGGCAGGCCGAGTGGCGGGTCAGCGCCTTCTGGCCGTCGTTGGGGACCGGCTCTCCCACACTCTGCGGCGCAGGCACAAGCCACGCCTACGGCTCTGGCGTGCTCGAGCACGTGTACTGGCCCCGTGAGGGCTGTGCGGGGCAACTGCAGCCAGGGCACGATTGGGAGTCGAGCTGGGTCTCCCACGACCCGGACACCCATCGCCAGCTGGAACCCCGTGTGGGATTGCGGTTCTACGCCGCCTCGGTGACCGGCACCACCCCCATGGTCACGGTCTCCTACGCCTACTCCACCACCGACAACACCTCCGACACCGCGTCCGGCACCGGCGGCGCCCCCCCCGTGTGGACTGCCTCGGAGAGCATCACCCTCCCGCCCCCCCAGTCGCCACCCGTGTTCGACAGCTACCTGGTGAGCTTCCCGATCACCGCCTGGCCCGCCGACGTGGACACCGCCAAGGTGCGCTTCAAGGTCGAAACGGACGAATACACATTGTTCGACGCGCCCGCCGTCGTGGAGTCGCTCCCGACCATCCCCTTCCCCGACCCCGACTTCTCACCCGAAGACCTGGCCCAGCACGAGGACAACGAGATGCCGGAGTGCACCGTCTACTAGCTCACTCCAGCGTGAGGTGGGTGTCGTACCCGCCCTCGGGCATGTCGGTGTCCCACCAGGTCAGGTCGATGTCCTCGGCGGGAGGGAACGGGTAGTCGCTGTTCTGGAGGGTGATCCAGTCGATCTGGGCGTCACCCGTGCTCGCGGCCGTGCAGTCCACGCATGTGTGAAGTGGACCCCCAGCATAGGGGATCAGCGCGTCTGTGCCACCGTGCGCTGGAGCGGACTCACAACGGCGCCTCGAGCACCAACCCCTTCGGATCCGCCCGGAATCCCACCCGCGCCAGCGCCGGTGCCAGCGCACTCTCCCCCGCCCGCACCCCGTCCACCTGTTCGATGCGCAGCAGCTTCCGACGCCCCCGCAGCGCTGCCCGGCTCAGCGCCGCCAGCGCCCGCTCCAGGGTGCCTTCGTCCTGGGCCGGCTCGAAGCTCAACAGGCGCCGGCCGTTCGCCGCGACCCAGAACACCAGCGCACCCTCGACCAGCACCACCTGGGCCCCGACCACCCGGCGGGGCTGGCCCCCGGGACTCTGGGGCCAGGGCACCAGCGACCCCCAGGGGTTCGCCGGGTCCACGGCGGCGAGCACCCGCCCGGGCGCCTGGCGGCTCGCCTCCCGGGCCGCACGCAGCCGGTCCACGGCCCCGGGCAGGGCGAACTGGGCGCCTCCGAGCCCCTCGACGAACCAGCCCCGCCGGGCCTTGCCAGCCTCTTCCATCGCCCGCAGCACCGGGTAGAGCGCCGCGAAGCCCCCGGGCAGGTCCTCGGCCAGGGCGGCCTCGCGGGTCACCACGCCGTACCGCTCCAAGAGTGCGGTCGCGCGGGCGTGGGCCTTGCGGGTCGGATCGGCCCCGGGGCCGACCAGCTGGGAGACCGCCGACCAGCGGCCCCCCGCGACCCGTTGAAGCCGCCCGGCCCGCCGGCGCCTGGGCGCCCGCAGCTGCCGCAGGGGCGCGAAGGTGTCGTTGGTCACCAGCCCGGCCCAGACCAGGTCCCAGAGCGCCTCCGTGCAGGCCTCGGGCTCCGCCTGCAGGTGCAGCTGGAGCTCGAAGACGAACGCGGCGCCGCGCTCCTCGAGCCGCTTGAGCAGCGCATGGGCCAGGACACTCAGGTCCTCGCTGGGCTCCGGCACCTCGACCAGCACCGGGGCCCGGTCCCGCCGGTACAGTGCGATGCGACCGTCCTTGGGACCCAGGGCGCCGCGACCCACCCAGACCACGCCGCCCATGGCCCCCAGCTCGTCGAGCATGCGCGGCTCGTACCGCGGGACGCGCGCCGGCAACAGCACCCGCTCCAGGTCCGACCAGGGCAGGGGCACACCCTCGAGCTGGGCGATGACCTCGTCGAGCCGCTGCGGCCCCACCCGACGCAGGTCCAGGCCGTGCCACTGGGGCAGGAAGCGGGCCAGGACCTCGGCCTCCACCGGCGCCACCTCGTCGCGCAGCACGGCCAGGGACCGCCGCCGGATGCGCCGGAGCACGCCTTCGTCGCACCACTCGGTGGTCGTGCCCCCGGGCTTCAGCTCGCCCTGGACCACCACCCCTCGGCCCTCGAGCACCCGCAGCACCAGCAGCACCTGGGCGGGCAGGAGCCCGAGCCGCTCCGCGGCCTCGGCCTCGGTGAAGGGGCCGTGGGTCCGCGCGTACCGGCGCACCAGGTCGGTGAGCGGGTCCTCGACCGGCGCCAGCAGGGCCTCGGGGAGCCCTGGCGGGGGCATCGCGCCCAGGCCGTCCCGCAGCCGGCCTGCGTCTTCGGCCGCCGCCCAGCGGGCCTGGCCGGCGATGCGCAGGGTGATCACCCGGCGCTGGCGCTGGAGCTGGGTCAGCCACTCGGTCGGGTCGTCGGTGCAGCGGGCCCGCAGCTCCTCGCTCGTGAGTCCACCGATCCGCCGCAGCAGATCGTGCAGATCGTCGGCATCCCGCGCCCGCCGGGTCTCCGCCAGGCCCTGGAGCTCGGCCTCGACCTCGGCGATGGCGTCGGCGTCGAGCAGGGTGCGCAGGGTCTCGGTGCCCAGCAGCTCCCGGAGCAGGTTGCGGTCCAGAGACAGCGCCATCGCCCGGCGCTCGGCCAGCGGCGCGTCGCCGTCGTAGATGGCGCTCGCGGTGTAGGCGAAGACCAGGTTGCGGGCGAAGGGCGACGCGGAGCGGGTCTCGACCTCGTCGACCCGGATGGCCCGGTCCCGGATGGCGCCCAGGACCTCCTTCAGCGCGTCGACGTCGAAGACGTCCTGCAGGCACTCCCGGTAGGTCTCGAGCACGATCGGGAACCCCGGGAAGCCCTGGACCGCGGCCATCAGCTCCTGGGCCTTCTTCCGCTGGATCCACAGGGGGCTGCGCTTGCCCGGGTACTTGCGCGGCAGCAGCAGCGCCCGGCCCGCGGCCTCCCGGAAGCGGGCGGCGAAGAGCGGCGAGTGGGACAGCTGCCGGGTGAGCTGCTCCTCCACGTCCTCCGGGTCGGGGAAGAGCACGCTCAGGTCCTCGAACTCGTCGACCTCGGCGAAGCGGAAGACCATGCCGTCGTCGGTCCAGAAGGCCTGGACGTCGAAGCCGGCGCGGCTGCTGAGCTGGGCCTCGACCGTGAGGGCCCAGGGGGCGTGGACCCGGGTGCCGAAGGGGCTCAGCACGCACACCCGCCAGTCCCCCAGCTCGTCCTGGAAGGTCTCGACCGTGAGGTTGCGGTCGGTGGGCACGGACCCGGTGGCCTCGACCTGCTGCCGCACGTAGGCCAGCAGGTTCCGCGCCGCGTGCGGGTCCAGGCCGTAGTCCTTGCGCAGCCAGGTGTGGGCCTGGGCCTCGCTCTTGTCGGTGAGCTCCCGCACGAAGGCGCCCAGCCGGCGGCCCAGATCGAGGGGCCGACCGGGGCCCTCGCCGTGCCAGAAGGGCAGTCGCCCGGGCTCGCCTGGGGCCGGCGAGACCATCACCTTGTCCCGGGTGATGTCCTCGATGCGCCAGGTGGACGCCCCCAGCACGATGGTCTCGCCCGGCCGGGACTCGAAGACCATCTCCTCGTCCAGCTCGCCCAGGATCGGGCCGCCCTCGCCGCCCAGCTGGACCCGGTAGAGCCCGCGGTCGGGGATGGTGCCGCCGTTGATGATCGCCAGGGCCCGGCTGCCCTTGCGACCGGTGAGCAGATCGGCCTCCCGATCCCAGGTGATACGCGGCCGCAGGTCCGAGAAGGCGTCGGACGGGTAGCGGCCGGACAGCATGTCCAGGACCGCGGTGAAGACCTCGGGGGACAGCTCCTGGTAGGGGTAGGCCCGCCGGACCAGCTGGAACAGTGGCTCCCGCTCCCAGTCGTCCATCGCCACGCAGGCGACCACCTGCTGGGCGAGCACGTCGAGGCAATTCCGGGGCACCCGGGTGGGCTCGATGGCGCCCTCGCGCATGGCCTGGCCCACCACCGTCGCCTCGAGCAGATCCCCCCGGTACTTCGGAAACAGCCGCCCGATGGAGAGCTGGCCCACCCCGTGGCCCGCCCGGCCGATGCGCTGTAGCCCGCGGGCCACCGAGCCCGGGGACTCCACCAGCAGGACCAGGTCCACCGCACCCATGTCGATGCCGAGCTCCAGCGAGCTGGTCGCGACCAGGGCCTTCAGGGTGCCGGCCTTGAGCTGCTCCTCGATCTCCTCGCGCCGGTGGCGGGCGATGGAGCCGTGGTGGGCTCGGACAAGCTCCTCCCCCGCCAGCTCGTTGAGCCGCTGGGCCAGTCGCTCGCAGAGGATGCGGCTGTTGGTGAAGACGATGGTGCTGGTGTGCTGCCGGATGAGCTCGAGCAGCTTGGGGTAGACCGCCGGCCAGATGCTGGTGCGCTCCTGGGGGGTCACCTCCCGGGGCACGGTGAGCGGGCCGCTCTTGTTCTTCGCCGGTGCCGGCAGCTCCGCCGCGGGCCGGGTCATGTCCGGCACCGGCACCACCACCTGGAGGTCCATCCTGGGCGGGTCGGCACGGTCGACCACCGCCACCTCGCGACCGGCGCCGAGGAAGCTGGCCATCTCCGCCAGGGGGCGCTGGGTGGCGCTGAGCCCGATGCGCTGGGGCTCGGTGTCGCAGCGCTCGGCCAGCCGCTCCAGGGTCAGGGCCCGGTGCACCCCGCGCTTGGTGCCGGCGACGGCGTGGATCTCGTCCACGATGACCGTGTCGACGGTCTCCAGGTTCTCCCGGGCGTTGCTGCCGAGCAGCAGGTAGAGCGACTCCGGCGTGGTGATCAGGATGTCGCCCGGGTCCCGGGCCATCAGCGCTCGCTGGCGCTGGGGGGTGTCGCCGGTGCGCACGTCGATGCGCAGGGGGTGCAGGTCCTGATCCAGCCGCTGGGCGTAGTGGCGGATGCCCACCAGGGGGCTGCGCAGGTTGCGCTCGACGTCGTAGGCCAGGGCCTTCAGGGGGCTGATGTAGAGGACGCGGAAGCCGGCCTTGCGCGGCTCGGGTTCGGCCGGGGGCCGAGAGAGACGATCGATGGCCCACAGGAAGGCCGCGAGGGTCTTGCCGGTGCCGGTGGGCGCCAGCATGAGCGTGTGCTCGCCGGCGGACACAGGGGGCCAGCCACCGGCCTGGACCGGGGTCGGGGCCTCGAAGGTGGCTTCGAACCAGGCGCGGGTGGCGGGGGTGAAGGGGGAGAGGGGCACGTGCGTTGTCTAATGGTGCAGCAGACCAGGAATCGTCCGCGATGTGGTTCGTCATCAGCGCCGCCCTCGCCAGCCCCTGCCCCGAGCCCGGGCCCTCGCTGCTCCTCACCCGGGTGACCCGCCCGGGGCTCACCGAGTCGAGCGGCCTGGCCCCCTCGGCCCGCCGACCCGGCTGGTGGTTCACCCACAACGACTCCGGCGGCAAGCCTGCGGTCTACGCCTTCTCGCCCGACGGGGGCTGGGAGGTCCACCGGGTCGAAGGCGCCCAGGCCATCGACTGGGAAGACCTGGACGCCGGCCCCTGTCCGGGCGGCACCGGCCCCTGCCTCTACATCGCCGACTTCGGTGACAACAAGCGCAAGCGCAAGCACGTCACGGTCTACGCCGTGCCCGAGCCCGGGCCCGGGGAGACCGCCCGGGTCTCCCACCGCTGGGACTTCACCTACGCCCACGGCCCGGACAACGCCGAGACCCTGCTGGTGCACCCGCGGACCGGGGCGCTCACGGTCGTGACCAAGTCCGGCTCCGGGCGCAGCCACGTGGTGCCCCTGCCCAGGACCCCGCCCGAGGGGGTCGCCACCCTCGCCGCCGTCGGCACCCTGGACTTCGTGGGCCCCACCGGCTCGGACCGCAAGGCCACGGGAGGGGCCTGGTCCCCCGACGGCTCGGCGGTCGCCATTCGCACCTACACCCGGATCCACGAGTGGGCCGGCGGGGCCGAGTGGTGGACCGCGCCGGCCCGCCGCAGCGCCCCGACGGCGGTGGAGGTCCAGGGCGAGGCCCTGCACTGGCACGCGGATGGGGGCTGGGTGACGACGTCCGAGGGCACGCCGATGCCGGTCCACCACCACCGGTGTCCCGGAGACTGAGCGGGGGTTGCTAAGCTCTCCCCAGAGCCCTGGGGAAGCACTGTGCTGAGAGAGTGGACCCGCCTGATCGGTCACCGGGGACAGGTGCACGCCCTGGCCTTCGCCGACGACGGTCTGACGATGGTCTCCGCCGGCCGCGACGACGTGATCCACCTCTGGAACCCGGAGTCGGGCGAGCTGCTGATGACCCTGGACTCGGGCTCGGCCGGGCTGGGCGCCATCGCCTACGCCCGGAACGGCAGCATCGTCGCGGCACACTGGCGCCAGCTGGAGGAGGTCTGGATTGTCGAGGCGGCCACCGGCGCCCTGGTGGCCCAGATCCCCGTCAGCCGGGCCACCAGCCTGGACCTGTCGCCCACGGGCCAGCGGCTCCTGGTCTCGTCGCCGCGGGGCCTGGCGATCTGGGACCTGGCGGAGCTGCGGGTGGTGGCCCAGGCCGCCGGCTCCGCCGAGCGCACCTGGCAGGCCCGGTACGATCGCGCCGGCCAGCGGGTGCTCGCGGCGGGCCCGATCCCTCGGGCCTACGACGCGCAGACCCTGGCCCCCGGCGAGCCGCTCTACACCCACGCCCTGCACGCCTTCGACGTCGCCCGCTGCCTGGACCTCGACGAAGACGAGCGCCACCTGGTGCTCGGCTGGGGCCACAGCGAGGGCCGGGACGAAGGCAGCGTCCGGGTCTGCACCTGGCCCGAGCGGGAGCAGGTCCAGGTCATGCGCGGCCACAAGCCCGCTGTCGGCAGCGTGAGCCTGGCCAGCGACGGGCGACACGCGGTCTCGGTCGGCCTGCGGGACTCCAGGATCAAGGTCTGGCACGTCTCCAGTGGTCGGTCTGTCGAGGAGCACCACCTGCCCGGGGTGACGGTGGCCCGCTTCTCGCCCACCGGGGTCTTCCTGGCCACCGGCGCGGCCCCGCCGGCCGATCTCGTCCTGTGGGAGTGGGCCCCTTGAGGTGTCTCCTCGTCGCGCTCCTGGGCGCGGCGCTGGCCGGCTCCCTGGCCGGTGTCTCCCTGCCGGACCGCATCGAGCTCGGCGGCCAGAGCCTGGTGCTCAACGGCCTGGGTCTGCGGGAGGTGGTGTTCGTCGATGTCTACGTGGCGGGTCTCTACCTGCCCGAGCGGACCCGGGCCGCCGCCGAGGCGATCGCCGCCGACGTGCCCAAGCGCCTCCACCTGCACTTCGTGCGCAGCGTGGGGGTCGAGGACATGCGCGAGAGCACCCTGGACGCCATCGAGAAGAACCCGGCGGTGCGCGCCGACGTGATGCCCCACATCGGACCACTGAACGGCGCCATGGAGGGCATGGCCGCTGGCGATGTCGTGCTCTTCGACTACCTGCCGGGCCGGGGCACGGTGATCTCGGTGAAGGGCCGGGGCAAGGCGACCATCCCGGGCGCACCCTTCATGCGCGGCCTGTTCACCCTCTACCTGGGCCCCGAGCCGCCGACCGCGCAGCTGAAGAAGGGGCTCCTGGGCTTGTGATTCCTCCTTGCGGCGGGTGAGTGACTCAGGATAGAGTCACTGTCAGAGGTGCCCATGGCCACTGCCCTCCTGCTCCTGCTCCCCCTCACCATCGGCTGCGTCGACTACGGCCTCACGGGCCTGGAGGTCGCAGAGGGCGGCGGCGACGCTGTCACGGCGGAAGCCGTGATCGAACCGGCCCTGGACTGCGCGGCCTTCGGGGCGCTCGGCCTCACCTGGGAGGCCGGCGCCTCGTTCACGGACTTCGCCGATCCCACCGACAGCGAAGGCACGCCCTTCTGGGATCCCAGCGCCGCTCTCGACAGCTTCTCCGGGGTCTCCCTGCCTCACCGGGACATCCCCGTGGGCAGCGACCGCGCCTATGTCGGCAGCTTCTGGCTGGACACGCTGCCCCCGGGGCTGTTCGTGGACATCCAGTCCGACGACGGCCTGTGGGTCTGGGTCAACGGCGTCGAGGTCGGCCACTGGGGCGGCGACTGGCAGGAGGAGGGCTGCGTCAACGAGAACGCCGAGTGCCTCTACACCGTGGACATCGACCCGGTGGAGGTGACGGATCTCCTGGTGCCCGGCGAGAACCGCTTCGCCGCCCGGGTGAGCAACCCGGTCGCCAACGCCTGGTTCGAGCTGACCCCGTCTTGTGTGGACTGACTGGGTGTCTTCAAGTCCTCCCGTCGCTGGACTTGCTCTCGCAATCCCAGGCATCTCCCGTGCTCAGTCGTGGGCTACAGCCCGCTCGGTCACGCAAGTGGTGAGGCGGCTGCCTGGGCGATCATCGGATCAACCCAGGTGACCCGGTCGATGAGCCCCCCAGTGAGGTCCTGACCGGTAGAGCATGGCCGCCCTGGTGATCCGCTTCTCGTCCCTCGGGGACGTCGTGCTCGCTTCCGCGATCACACCCGGGCTGCAGTCCGTGGTGTTCGCCACCCACGCCCGGTACGAGCCGCTCGTGCAGCGCTTCCAGGGCGTTCACGAGACCGTGGGGCTGGCGCCCGGGGAGGGGGTCGGAGCCTTCGCAGGGCGCCTGCCCCCGACCGAGTGGACCGTCGATCTCCACGGGAGCCTGCGCAGCAGGTTGCTGGCCCGACGGCTGGGCGGGCCGGTGTCGCGGGTCGACAAGCTCTCGCTCCTTCGGCGTCGGCGGGTGGCCTTCAAGTCCCCGGAGCGCATCCCCACCGTGCTGGACCGCTACGCCGAGGCCGCGGGGGTCACCCCTGCCAGGCGACCGTGGATCCCGATCCCCCGGGTGGAGAGCCCCGACGCCCTGGTGCTCGTCCCCGGTGCGGCCCACGAGACCAAGCGCTGGCCGCTGTTTCGCTACCAGGCCATTGCCGACCGGTGGGAGGGCCCCTTGTTCGCCCTGGGCAGCCTGGACGAAGACCCCACCCTGCGCCGGCTCTGGAAGGCCACGGCGGGGCGGGTGGTGCCGGTGGCCGAGGACGGCTTCGCCCGCACGCTCCAGGTGCTGGAGCGTGCGGCCGTCGTGGTCGGGGGGGACACCGGGCTGGTGCACCTGGCGGCGGCGTGTGGTGTCCCGGTGATCAGCCTGTTCGGCCCGACCCACTCCGCGGATGGCTTCTGGTGCCACCCCGGGCAGGCCGTGGAGGCGAGTCTGGCCTGTCGTCCTTGCAGCCTGCACGGGGGTGCGACCTGCCCCATCGGAGACCACGCCTGCATGAAGCAGCTGTCTGTCGGCGAGGTCTGGAACGCCGTCCGGGCGCTGGTCGAGCCAGCGTCGACCCGACCTTGAGCGAGCGCGAGGCGCTCCTGGCGGGGCTCGGTGCGTGGCGCGCCGCCCGCCGCAGCGGGCGAGACCACGCCGGCTGCTGTGCCCGCGCCGTGGAGGCCCTGCTGGCCGCTGGCACCGACCGCTGGACCGCACTGGAGGTCGGCAGCGCCCTGGCCCGCGCTGCCCCCCTGCGGCTGTCCGAGAAGACCCGGCTCGGGCGCCGACTGCAGCCGGTGCGGTCCGACCGGGGCGCCGTCGCCGTGGTGCCAGCGGGCGAGGAGGCCCCGGTCTGGGATGCCGGTGGCCGCAAGCGGGGAGGGGCCTTCGACACGCCGCCGGAGCTCGCGCGGCGCGTGGTGCAGCTCGCCCGCGAAGCTGCGGTGGGCGACGTCCACGAGGCCCTCGACCCGGCCTGTGGCACGGGGGCCTTCCTGCTGGCCCTCGACGAGGCCGGCGTCCGGGGCCTCACGGGCGTCGACGCCAGCGCAGCTGCGCTCGCCGTGGCGGCGGCGCTCGTGCCCCGGGCCCGCCTCGTCCACGAGGACGCCTTCGCAGCCCCGTTGCCCGAGGTGGACGCCGTGGTGGGCAATCCGCCCTTCGTGGCCCCGGAGCACCAGGCCAAGGCGCAGCGAGTGGCGCTGGCCCGTCGCTTTCCCTGGCTCCGTGGCCGGTTCGACCTGGCGGTGCCCTTCGCGGCGCTGGGAGCCGGAGCGGTGCGAGCCGGGGGCGGGCTGGGCCTCGTGCTGCCCGCTTCGATGTTCGTCCAGCCCTATGGCGAGACCTGGCGCAGGCGCTGGCTCGCGGCTCACCGGTTCCGGGCCCTGGAGGGCCCGCTGGACTTCCCCGGTGCCGCGGTCAAGGTCCAGCTGCTGGGCGTCACGATCGGGGTGGGGCCCGGCGTGGTCCCGGGGGGACTCGAGGCGGCGGCGGTCCAGGGGCTTCCCGCGGCGCCCCTCGACCCGAAGGTCGGGCCGGAGGCGGTGGCGCTGCGCGACCGCGTGCGGGAGCGGTCGGTTCCGCTGGGGAGCCTGTGCACCATCGACACCGGCCTGGTGGCACACGGGCCCTTCGGCGGCAAGGCTCGGCTGCTCTCCGATGAGCCAGGCCCGGGCCGAGTGCCCTTTGTGGATGCTCGGGACCTGTTCGACGGGCGCCTCCGGTACCTGCGCTATGTGCCCGAGGAGATGCACCGGCCGAAGTCCCCGGGGCTGTTCGAAGGGCCGAAGCTCCTGGTGCAGCGACTGCGCGGAGGGGGTCCCGTGCGTGCGGTGGTGGACCGCGAGGGCCGCTACGCGGGCCACACTCTGCTCGTGGCAAAGCCCCTGCCGGACTGCCCCGTGCCCCCGGAGCGCCTCCTGGAAGCGGTGCGCTCCCCGGTGGCCCAGGCGGTCACCCGGATCGAGCGAGGCCCCCGCTTGGACCTGTACCCCCGGGATCTCCGGGAGCTCCCGGTGCCCAAGGCGTGGCTCCGCGGCGGCCCGGCGTCCTCCCGGGAGGCCTGGGGCCTCGAGCCGTGCCAGCTCGCCACGCTGGCCGGACTGGCTTCCTTTTGACAGCGGGCCCCGTGGGGCCGATGGTTATGACAGCCTCGAGGAGAGCGCATGCTGACCGGACTTGCCCTCATCTGGATGCCCGGCTGCGGCCTGTTGAGCACCGGCAACTACCTGGATCGTGAGCTGGCCTGCGGCTCGAACCCCCATGACTGGTGGGGCACGCTCACGCGCTACGTCGACCAGGGCAACGGCGAAGGCGGCTTCGATCTGGACCCGCCGGCGGAGGAGTACATCGCCAGGGTCCAGGGCAAGTACGATCTCGACAACGGGGATCTGGCCTTCAGCCGCGAGTACAGCAACCGCCACTACTTCGTGCAAGAGGTCGGCCGGGGCTACGGCATCGTCGACCGGAACGGGGACCTGGACGTGATCTACAAGCTCGAGCACGAAGACGTGCTGGGCGAGGCCTGGACAACGGAGATCCACGAGGTCCGCGAGGGCTGCTACGGGACGGTCACCGAGCTGTTCAGCGACGTCGAGGGCGACGAGGACGTGCTCGAGTACCGCATCGTCGCGGACGACGAGGTGAAGATCCACTACGTCACGGTGATCGGCCAGGACGAGGAGACCACCGACGGCAGCGACTACGCCGACGGCACCGGGACTCGGACCCAGACCTACGAGAGCACCGGCTACGCCTACAACCGGGAGACCGCGCTGCGGGCCGACGGCGGCCGGACCACCACCTGGGAGCAGTTCGACTTCGACCGGGAGTTCGACTACTACGGCGAGGACGTCTGGAGCGTCGACGGGTCGCGGGTGCGCGACTACACCGTCAACACCCCGGGCGAGACCGACGAGCGAGCGACCTACCACGGCGAGCGGGCCTACGACGGCTCGGGCACGGGCACGGTCACCTACGCCACCGGCGGGTCGTGTGACTACACGTTCAACGACTGGAACTCCTGCACCTACGAGTGCTCGGACGGGAAGTCCGGAACCTGCTGAGCCCCCTGGGTTAGACACCCGCTTCCCCTGAGCGGTGTGCGAGCGGAGGCGGCATGAACTCGATGACCGGCTACGGCCGAGGTGAGGCGTCGGGCGCCGGCGTCACGGTCACCGTGGAGCTCCGGTCGGTGAACAACCGATTCCGGGACCTGCAGCTGCGCACGCCGAGGGAGTACAACGCCCTCGCACCGCGCATCACCTCGGCGCTGAAGCGAGGCTTCAACCGGGGCCGCATCGACGTCTACGTGCGGCGTGTGTGCCACGAGGGCGCGGTGGGGGTCCAGGGTGATCGGGGCCTGGTGCGCACCTACCTGGCGACCATCCAGGACCTGTTGGGAGAGGCCACCGGGATCGGCGCAGAGGTGTCCGCGGACTTCGTGCTCGGCCTGCCCGGCGTGCTGCAGACCGTCGAGGAGGACGCCAATGTCACCGCCGAGTGGTCGGTGGTCGAAGCCGCGCTCGACGCCGCCTCCACGGACCTGAAGGCCATGAGAGCCAGCGAGGGCGCGGAGCTGCGCGCGGATCTCACCCGGCACCTGGAGACCCTCGACGACCTTCGGCAGCGCGTGGAGCTCGAAGCCGAGGGAGTCGCCGAGCGCCTGGAGCAGAAGCTGATGGCTCGCGTGAGGCGTCTCGAGGTCGACGGGGTGGACCCTGGGCGCCTGGCCCAGGAGGTCGCCCTCATCGCCGACAAGGCCGATGTCTCCGAAGAGCTGGCACGCATGGCCTCCCACACCAAGCAGTTCTGGGCCGCCCTGGACGCCTCGGAGCCGGTCGGGCGCCGCCTGGAGTTCCTCACCCAGGAGCTCAACCGCGAGATCAACACCGTCGGCTCGAAGAGCGTCGACCACCCGGTCTCGGCCCTCGTCGTGGACATGAAGTCTGCCCTGGAGAAGCTCCGGGAGCAGGTCAGCAACGTGGAGTAGGGGACTTGAGCCTGACCCTGTCGTCGTGGACACGCCCGGACCGGGGTGCGCTGTTCGTCGTGACCGGCGCGAGCGGCACCGGCAAGACCACCCTGGTGAAGGAAGCCCTGGCTCGCTTCGAGGGGCTCGAGTTCTCCTGCTCGGCGACCACGCGCGCTCCCCGAGCCGGCGAAGTCGACGGGGTCGACTACCACTTCGTCGGGCACGAGGGCTTCGCCGAGCTCCGGGAGCGGCGGGCCTTCCTCGAGCACGCCGAGGTCTACGGCAACCACTACGGCACCTTGCGGGAGCCGGTCGAGCAGGCCCTGTCCGCGGGCCGCTCGGTGCTGCTGGAGATCGACATGCAGGGGGCCCGCCAGGTCCGGCAGAACCTGGCCGAGTCCGTGCTCATCTTCGTCCTGCCGCCGGATCTGGCCACCATCGAGGCCCGGCTCCGCGGCCGGTCGACCGACTCCGAGGACATCATCCAGCGCCGCATCGCCGACGCCATGTTCCAGATCCGCGCCTGCGGGGAGTTCGACTACCTGGTGGTGAACGACGATCTCGCCACCGCACATGACTGCTTCCAGGCCGTGATCGCTGCCGAGCT
The DNA here is from genome assembly GCA_964344945.1 of uncultured Enterobacterales bacterium. GTDB lineage: Bacteria > Myxococcota_A > UBA796 > UBA796 > CAJQPC01 > CAYFPX01. Next base: position 25,621 of record CAYFPX010000048.1, on the reverse strand, counting down.
GCAGCGGCGGGTCCGCCGGGATGGACTGGTCCGTCACTTCACTGCCACCGGCTGAGTGCTACGCTTCGGGCCGGGCCTCAAGAGGTGGCCCCGGTTCGCATGCGCATCGACGACATCCTGGACAAGGTCGCCCAGTACGCCCCGGACCCGGACAGGGGTGTCATCCTGGGGGCCTACCTCATCGCGGCCAAGGCCCATGAGAAGCAGATGCGGAAGGACGGCACGCCGTACCTGACGCACCCCCTCGAAGTGGCGGACCTGCTCGCCGACCTGCGCATGGACGTGGACACCATCGCCACCGCGCTCTTGCACGACACCCTCGAGGACACGCTGATCACCCAGGAGGAGCTGGCCGAGCAATTCGGCTCCGAGATCGCCGAGCTGGTGGACGGCGTGACCAAGATCGGCAAGCTTCAGTTCCGGTCCAAGCAGGAGGCCGCGGCGGAGAACTTCCGCAAGATGGTCCTGGCGATGTCCCAGGACGTCCGGGTCATCCTGGTCAAGCTCGCGGACCGGCTGCACAACATGCGCACCCTCGGGGTGATGCGCGACGAGAAGCGGCGGCGCATCGCCGCGGAGACCCTCGAGATCTACGCCCCGATCGCCGGTCGGCTGGGCCTCAACGGTCTGAAGATCGAGCTCGAGGACCTGTGCTTCCAGAACCTCCATCCCGAGGAGTACGGTCAGCTGGCGGAGCAGATGGCCGAGACGTCCGAGGAGCGCGAGGCCTACATCGAGCGGGTGAGAGCTCCGCAAGGGCCTGGACGGCGCCGGGATCGACGGCGAGGTGTCGGGCCGCGCGAAGCACCTCTGGTCGATCTACAACAAGATGCGGAAGAGCAACCTGGCCTTCGACCAGGTGCGCGACGTGCTGGCGTTCCGGGTCCTCGTGGACGACGTGGGCCAGTGCTACCACGTGCTCGGACAGATCCACGGGCTCTGGAAGCCGGTCCCCGAGCACATCAAGGACTACATCGCGGTGCCCAAGCCCAACGGGTACCAGTCCCTGCACACCACGGTGCTCGGACTCGAGAACAAGCGCATCGAGATCCAGATTCGCTCCCACGAGATGCACCGGGTCGCCGAGACCGGCATCGCCGCGCACTGGGTCTACAAGGCCGGCCACCTGGCCCTGAGTCGCGACGACCTCGCTCGGATCACGCGGATCCGGGAGCTCTTCGAGACCGCCCGGGACGTCGAGGACCCCGACGAGTTCATGGAGGCGGTCAAGATCGATCTCTTCCAGGACGACGTGTTCGTGTTCACCCCGGCGGGCGACGTGAAGCGCTTCCCCGCAGGGGCGACCGCCCTGGACTTCGCCTACGCCATCCACACCGAGGTGGGCCACCACTGCGTGGGGGCGCGGGTGAATGGCCGCATGGTGCCGCTGAAGTACGAGCTGCAGAGCGGGGACTCCGTCGAGGTACTCACCGCGAAGCACCAGCACCCGAGGCGGGACTGGTTGAAGCTGGTCAAGACCAGTCGGGCCCTGTCCAAGATCCGGCGGTACCTGCGCAAGCAGGAGCGCGAGACCGGGCTGCGCATCGGCCGGGAGATGCTCGAGTCGGAGCTCAAGCGCCACGGCAGCAGCGTGGACCGGGTGGTCAAGGAAGGCACCCTGAAGAAGGTCGTCAAGGAGATGAGCTTCCGGGAGGTGGACGCCCTGCTCATCTCGCTGGCCCAGGGCACGGTGCCGCTGACAAAGGTGGTGCGGGAGCTGGTGCCCGAGGCCCGGGACCAGGACCAGGAAGAGCGCGAGCGGGCAGCGCTCATGCGGATCCTGGACCGAATCCGCCGTAGGAACAGCCAGTCACCGGTCGTGATCGACGGCAACGAAGACGTGCTCGTCCAGTTCGCCAAGTGCTGCAACCCGCTGCCGGGGGAGTCGGTCTCCGGCTTCGTGACCCGCGGCCGGGGCATCACGGTCCATCGGCGGGACTGCGCGCAGCTGCTGGAGCTGGAGCCCGAGCGGCGGCTGCCGGTGCAGTGGGGCGGCGCGGCCACGGAGATGGGCCACCGGGGCGGCATTCGCGTGCTGTGCGTGGACCGGCCGGGCCTGCTCGCCAACATCACCAAGACCTGCACGGACTCCGAGATCAACATCACCAGGGCCGAGGTGGTCCAGCTCGAGGACCAGAAGGCCGAGTGCACGATGCAGGTCCAGGTCCACGACGTCGGGGAGCTGACGCGGCTGATCCGGCGCATCGCGAAGATCAAGGGCGTGATCTCGGTCGAGCGCATCCACGGGTCCTGATAGAGAGGGCGCCCTGGACGGAGGGCGCCGTGCTCCTGGTCATCGACGTGGGCAACACCAACATCGTGCTGGGGGCGATGCGCGAGGGCGAGGTGGTGGAGCAGTGGCGGGTCAGCACCGCCCGGCGCACCACGGACGAGGTGGGGCTCGTGCTGCTGGAGCTGCTCAAGCACCGCGGCATCCAGGCTGCGACCATCCAGGGCGCCATCATCAGCTGCGTGGTGCCCAGCCTGCTGTTCAACCTGACCAAGGCCTGCCGGCGCTACCTCGACGTCGAGCCGCTCGTGGTGGGGAGCGGCGTGAAGACGGGCATGCGGGTGCGCACCGACAACCCCCGGGAGGTCGGCGCCGACCGGGTGGTCAACGCCGTGGCCGCGACCGTGCGCTGGGGTGCGCCCGTGGTGGTCGTGGACTTCGGCACGGCGACGACCTTCGACTGCGTGGACCACCGCGGGGACTACGTCGGCGGGGCCATCGCCCCGGGCCTGGCGATCAGCGCGGAGGCGCTGTTCCAGCGGACCTCCAAGCTGCCCAAGGTCGAGGTGGGCCGGCCGAAGCGGGCCATCGGCACGAACACCATCGCCAGCATGCAGAGTGGTCTCTTCCACGGCTACGTCGGCCTGGTGGACCACCTCGCCGGGGTCTGCAAGGCCGAGCTGAGACAAACCCCCGACGAAGAGGTGCGCTGCGTCGCCACCGGGGGCTTCTCGAACCTCATCGGCCGGGCCTGCAGCGAGGTCGACGAGGTCGACGATCGCCTCACCTTGCGCGGTCTCTGGCTGCTGTGGGAGCGCAACCGGGGCTGACCCCGCCGGGGCTCTCCGGGGCTTGCGCGGCAGGAGATCTCCATTAAGCCCACAGTTCCCGCGAATCCCTGGAGATCTCCCCATGGCCAAGGCCTACACCCCTGAGAACATCCGCAACCTCGCTCTCGTCGGCCACGGTTCGTGCGGCAAGACGAGCCTCGGCGAGGCCATGCTGTTCAACGGGGGCGCCACGACCCGCCTCGGCGTGACCGTCGAGCAGACCTCGGTGCTGGACTTCGAGCCCGAGGAGCACAAGCGAGCCGGCTCCATCGCCACCTCCCTGGCCTGGGTGGACCACGACGGCGTCAAGCTGAACATCCTCGACACCCCTGGGGACGGCAACTTCATCTACGACACCTTCGCGGCTCTCTACGGCGCCGATGCCGTCGCGGTCGTCGTCTCTGCCCCCGACGGCGTCGAGGTGCAGACCGAGCGCGTCTACCACAAGGCGGCCGAGCTCGGCCTGCCGCGGGTGTTCGTGGTCAACAAGATGGACCGGGACCGGGCGGACGCCGACACCGTGCTCGCCGACATCAACGACACCTTCGGCATCGAGTCGGTGGCCCTCCAGGTGCCCATCGGCAGGGAGAGCGGCTTCAGGGGCGTGGTCTCCCTGCTCCAGATGCGGGCCCTGACCTACGCCACCGACGGCTCCGGCAGCTTCGAGAAGGGCGACATCCCCGCGGATCTGCAGGACGAGGTGGACGCCGCCTGGGAGAAGCTCGTCGAGACCGTGGCGAGCACCGACGACGACCTGCTCGAGCAGTACCTCGAGACCTTCGAGCTGAGCGCCGAGCAGGTGCGCACCGCGCTCCGGGCCGCGGTGCGCAAGGGCGACCTGGCGCCGGTCATCTACACCGCCGCCGCCGCCAACGTCGGCGTGCACGCGGTGATGGACCTGGCGAGCTGGGCCCTGCCCAGCCCTCTGGAGCGGCCGGTGCCGCCGGCGCTCGACAACAACGGCGACCCGGTCGAGATCGAGGTCGGCCCGGACGCGGCCTTCAGCGGCCAGGTGATCCACACCTTCATCGACGAATTCAGCGGCAAGATGAACCTGGTGCGGCTGTTTGGCGGTCGCCCGCCCTCCGACGGCGTCGTGTCCAACTCCAGCCACGGCCAGTCCGAGCGCCTGGGCACGCTCTACAGCCTTCGTGGCAACCAGCGCGAGCCCACGGAGCCGGTCTGCGGTGACATCGTCGCCGTGGCCAAGCTCAAGCACACCCACACCAACGACACCCTCGTGTCGCCCGAGCTGACCTGGACCTTCGAGAAGGTCCAGTACCCGCCGCCCATGATGTCCTACACCATCACGGCCACCAGCAAGGGAGGCGAGGGCAAGCTCAAGCAGGCTGTCGAGCGGCTCTGCGAAGAGGACCCGACCATCACGGTCAGCTACGACGAGCTCTCCCACCACCTGGTGCTGAACGGCATGGGCCAGGCCCACCTGGACATGGCGGTGCTCCGCATGAAGCGGAAGTCCAAGGTCGAGGTCGCGACGGACCTGCCGCTCGTGCCCTACCGGGAGACCCTCAAGAAGAAGGTGATGAACGTCGAGGGCAAGCACAAGAAGCAGACCGGTGGCTCCGGCCAGTTCGGTGTCTGCTACATCGACGTCGAGCCGGTGCCCGGCGGTGGCGGCTTCGAGTTCGTCGACAAGATCTTCGGCGGCTCCATCCCCAAGCAGTACATCCCGTCCGTGGAGAAGGGTGTGGCCAAGTGCATGGCTCACGGTGGCCTGGCCGGCTACCCGGTGGTCGACATCCGCGTGACCCTGACCGACGGCAAGTACCACCCCGTCGACTCCAAGGACGTCGCCTTCCAGCTGGCCGGGTCGAAGGGCCTCAAGGCCGCCATGGCGACCGCGGGCATGAAGCTGCTCGAGCCGGTCTACAAGATGGAGATCGTCACGCCGACCGAGAACATGGGCGACGTGATGGGCGACATCACCGGCCGACGCGGCCGGGTCATGGGCATGAACCCGCGGGGCAAGAACACGGTCATCGAGGCCATCGTGCCCCTGGCCGAGATCCAGCGCTACGCGCCGGACCTGCGCTCCATGACCGGCGGCAAGGGCACCTACACCATGGCCTTCGATGGCTACGAGGATGTGCCCGGCAACCTGATCAACAAGGTCGTGGCGAGCTCGCCCTTCCGCGACGCGGGCGCCGACGAGTAGACTCGCCCGCGGTGCAGATCCCCTGGGACCGACTGGGCATCCCCAAGCAGCACCGACAGGTGCTGACGGCGGACGCCCCCGTCAAGGCGCGGCTGGCCGCCGCCAAGGGGCTGCTGCCCGTGGCGCCCGGCGTCCAGCTGGCGATGTTCTACGTGTTGCTCGCCGACTCGGACGGCCAGGTGGTGCAGGCTGCCCAGCGGTCCTTCGCGGAGATGCCCGAGGACACCGTCACCGCCGCCCTGACCCAGAAGACGCACCCCAAGATCCTGGAGTACCTGGCCGAGATCCGGGTCGAGGAGCCCAAGCTCATGGAGCGGGTGCTCGAGATCCGGATCTGCAACGACCGCACGGTGGTGCGGATCGCCGAGCACGCCGACGCGGCACTCTGTGAGGTGATGAGCCGCAACCAGGAGCGGCTGCTGCTCACCCCGCAGGTCTTCCTGGCGCTCAAGGCCAACCCCCACTGCGCGTCCAGCTGGGTCGAGAAGATGGAGGGCTTCCTGCGCATGCAGGGGGCCTTGCCCAAGGAGCAGCCCAAGCCGGCGCCGCCGCCACCCAGGGCGCCGGAGCCCGAGCCGGAGCCGGTGCCGGTCCAGGCCTCTGCCCTGGCCGAGGTCGAGGCGGCCCTGGCCGGGCTCGTCTCCCCCAGCAGCTACATCGACCGGTCCATCGCCGAGGAGATCGAGATGTTCGACCTCGACTTCCTGGACGACGACCCGGGCGGCGGGGACATCGACATCGATCCGATGCTCGCCGGCTTCAAGCTCGACTACAGGGACGAGGCCGAGGAGTTCAGCTGGAACCTGATGGCCGAGGCCGCTGGCCACCGGGGCTCCGAGGAAGAGCAGGAGGAGATCCGGAACAGCGAGCGGATCATCGCCGACATGCCGGTCGGCAAGAAGATCAAGCTGGCCTACCTGGGCAACGGCCAGGCCCGCCGGATCCTGATCCGGGACCGGAACAAGATGGTCGCCACCGCGGTGGTCAAGTCCGGCCGGATGAACGAGCGCGAGGTCGAGAACGCCGCGGGCAACCGGAACCTGGACACCGAGGTCATCCGCGAGCTCACGCGCAACCGCGACTACATGCGCAAGTACCAGGTGAAGAAGTCCCTGGCGAACAACCCCAAGACCCCCGTGAGCGTGGCCACGGGCCTGCTGAAATTCATGCAGGCCAAGGACCTGAAGGACCTGAGCAAGAACAAGAACATCAGCTCGGTCATCCAGACCCAGGCCAAGCGCATGGTCAAGATGAAGCAGAAGAAGTAGCGAGCACCAGGCCCGGGCTCAGCCCCAGCTGTGCAGCTCGTACCCCAGCGCCTCGGCCACCGGGCCGTTGGTGACCTTGCCGTGGAGCACGTTCAGGCCCTTGGCGAGGCCCGGGTCGTCGCGGAAGGCCTGCTCCCAGCCCTTGTCCGCCAGGGCCAGCCCCTGGGGGATGGTGGCGTTGTTCAGGGCGAAGGTGCTGGTGCGGGCGACCGCGCCGGGCATGTTGGCCACGGCGTAGTGCACGATGCCGTCGACCATGTAGGTCGGGTCGCTGTGGGTGGTGGCGTGGGTGGTCTCCACGCAGCCCCCCTGGTCCACCGCCACGTCGACGATGGCGGCCCCGGGCTTCATCAGGGAGAGCATGTCCCGGGTGACCAGGTGGGGGGCCTTGGCGCCGGCGATCAGCACGGCGCCGATCAGCAGGTCGCACTCGCCGAGCATGCGCTCGATGTTGTAGGGGTTGGACGCGAGGGTCTTGACCCGGCCGTGGAAGGTGTTGTCGTACCACCGCAGGCGATCGAGGTCGATGTCCAGGAGGGTGACGTCGGCACCGAGGCCGATGGCCATCTTGGTGGCGTTGAGGCCGACGATGCCGCCGCCGAGCACGGCCACGCGGCCGGGCTCGACCCCGGGCACGCCGCCGAGCAGCACGCCGCGGCCGCCGTGGTGCTTCTCCAGCGCCATGGCACCGGCCTGGATGGACAGGCGGCCAGCGACCTCGCTCATGGGCACCAGGAGCGGCAGGGCGCCACCGACACCCTCGACGGTCTCGTAGGCGATGCCCACGACGCCCGCCTCGAGCAGCGCCCGGGTCTGCGTGGGGTCCGGGGCGAGGTGGAGGTAGGTGTAGAGGATCTGGCCCTCGCGCAGCAGCGGAAACTCCGGCGCGATGGGCTCCTTCACCTTCCAGATCATCTGGGCGCGGCCCCAGACCTCTTCCGCCGTGGGCACGATCTCGGCGCCGACCCGGATGTACTCGTCGTCGGGCAGGCCGCTGCCGGCGCCAGCGCCCTGCTGGACGAGCACGGTGTGGCCACGCTGGACCAGGGCCTTGACACCGGATGGGATGAGACCGACCCGGTTCTCCTGGGGCTTGATCTCCTTGGGGACACCAACAATCACGGCCGACCTCCTGGTCGAGGGCTGTCACAGGGCTTCATCGCCGGGCGCGCGGTCTAACCCGGGGGAGCGGGGGGGACAGCGGGCGGCGTCGATGCCCCGCGGTGCCAGTCTGCTCGCGCCTCGCTTGCTGCCTGGCGCCCTGCCGGTGTCAACTCCCCTTGACGTGACTCGGCCACACCGGCGGGTCGCTGCCACCAGCAGGGCGCCAGGCTTCGGCGCGATCCATCGAACAGCCTGACCCCGCGGGGCTTATACTCCTTGCTGACCGTCAGGGCGGGCTTCCCAGGAGAGCCGTATCGAATCCCGGACCGCGCCACAGCGCGTCGTTGAGCTGACCCTGTCCGACGCCGCCAGGCTCCGCGAGGTCGCCGGTGAGCTCGCTCAGCACTTCAAGCTGATCGGCCGCGCCTTCGGCGTGCGCGTGGACCAGCGCGGGGAGAGGGTCTCCGTGGCCGGCGACGACGGCTCGGTCGAGCTCGCCGCCCGGCTGGTGGAGGAGCTCTACGAGCTGGCGGGCACCGGCTTCGTGCTTCACCCGACGGTGGTCGAGCACGCCTGCCGCCTGGTGCTCCAGGACCCCGAGGCCCGGGTGAAGGCCTTCTTCACGGACGTGGTCTACGTGGGCCGCCGAAAGAAGGCGATCTTCCCCCGCACCCCCAACCAGCGCCTGTACATCGAAGCGATCCGGAACCACGACGTGGTGTTCGGCATGGGCCCGGCGGGCACGGGCAAGACCTACCTCGCCGTCGCCATGGCGCTGTCCGCTCTGATGAAGGACGAGGTCCAGCGGATCATCCTGTGCCGGCCCGCGGTCGAGGCGGGGGAGAAGCTGGGGTTCTTGCCCGGGGACCTGATCGAGAAGGTCAATCCCTACCTTCGGCCTCTCTACGACTCCTTGCACGACATGGTCGACTTCGAGCGTGTCGGGCGGTTCCTGGACCGGGGCGTGATCGAGGTGGCACCGCTGGCCTTCATGCGCGGCCGCACGCTCGGCGAGTCCTTCGTGATCCTCGACGAAGCCCAGAACACCACGCCCGAGCAGATGAAGATGTTCCTGACCCGGCTGGGCATGGGCAGCAAGGCCGTGATCACAGGCGATCCCAGCCAGGTGGACCTGCCGCGGGGCAAGCGGTCGGGGCTGCGGCACGCCGTCTCGGTGCTCCAGCACGTGGACGGCATCGCCATGACCCGCTTCGGCCCCGAGGACGTCGTTCGGCACGGGCTGGTCAGCCGCATCATCCGGGCGTACGATCGCGCCGGTCACGGTCGTCCCAGAACCCGCGACCGAGGAGAGGAATGAGGACCTGGCTCGCCAGGCTGCGGCTCCCGGTCGACGTGCCCCTGCTGCAGCGCCTTGGCCTGCTGGTGGCGCTGTGTGCGCTCTGCTCGCTCTTCCTGTCCGACTTCGTGCGCATCCCGGACATGAGCCTGACCCGGGGCCAGGTCGCGAGCCGCGACATCCGCTCGCCGATCGCCTTCAGCTACGTCGACGAGGCCGCCACCGAAGAGGCCCGGGACCAGGCGGCCCGCACCGTGACCCCGGTGTTCGACTTCGACGCCACCCTGGGGCCGAGCCTCCAGAACCGGGTGGCCCGGGCCTTCGAGGACGGCCGGCGCCGCTGGGGCGATGCTCGCCTGGACGCCTTGGCCCACGGTCAGCAGGGCGTGCCCGCCTCGACCCAGGCGGAGATCGGGCGCGACTTCCTGAGGGCGCTGCGGATGGACCTGGAGCCGTCGGAGGTCCAGGTGATCGCCGAGAGCGGCTTCGCTCGCAGGATCGAGACCGTGGCGACGGACCTGCTGGGGCAGGGCATGCGCAAGTACGTGATCGGCGACCGGGCCGAGCTGCCCCTGTCCAGCCCGGCGATCACGGTGATCGAGCTGTTGCCCTCCGGCCAGGCCGAGACCACCCTCACCGACTACGAGCGCATCCACTCCATCGCCGAGGTCCGCCAGGCCATCTCGCTCTACGCTCTGGAGCGCTTCGAGGGCGGCGAGGACGCCGAGGGCGTCCGGGCGGCGGTGAACATCGCCCGGGCCGGGGTGCGGGCGAACTTCAGCATCAACCAGCTGCTGACCCGCGAGCGTCGCGAGGACGCCCAGGCCCGGGTCGACACCACCGTGCAGACCGTGCGGCGGGGGGCGCTCATCGCCCGCAAGGGCGAGCCGGTCACCGCGGAGGACGTGCGCCGCCTGCAGGCCCTCCAGGCCATCCACGCCGAGCGGGGCTTCTGGAGTGTCTACGGCTCGCTCTTCCTGTTCGGCATGTTGCTGTTCGGCACGGTCTACCGCTTCGCCAGCACCACGATCTCGAAGTTCGCCAGCAGCACCCGGGAGCTGGCGGCGCTGGCGGTCCTGATGGGGCTGTGTCTGGGCATGGCTCGGCTGGTCCTGGAGATCTCCGGTGCGATGCCGGGCTTCGGCGCTGGGCGCGTCCCGCCGGAGTCGGTGTGGTACCTGGCGCCGGTGGCAGGCCTGACCTTGTCTACGCGGATCCTGATGAACAGTGAGACCGCGCTGGTCTTCGCGGTGGTCGCGGGCTCCCTGTGCGGCCTGATGATGGACCAGCAGGCGCTCTACGCGGCGTTCTTCGTGGTCAGCGCGCTCACAGCCGCCGGGGCCTTGGGCAAGGACCGCGAGCGCCGGTCGATCCTGCGGGCCGGGGTGTACACAGGGCTGATCAACGCCGCCTTCGTGCTGCTGGTCGGCCTGGTCCAGCTGCACCTCGCCGATCCGACCGCCGGTGGCGCCCAGCCGGTCTGGGACGCCGGCTTCGCCTTCGCGGGCGGCCTGCTCTCGGCCTTCCTGGTGCTCTTCCTGGTCCCGATCTTCGAGTCCTTCGGCTTCGTCACCGACCTGCAGCTGCTGGAGCTGGCGAACCTGAACCACCCGCTGTTGCGGAACCTGATGCTCCGAGCCCCCGGGACCTACCACCACTCCGTGATGGTCGGGACCCTGGCCGAGGCCGCTGCAGAGGCCGTGGGCTGCAACGCCCTGCACGCCCGGGTGGCGTCGTACTTCCACGACATCGGCAAGGCCGTCACTCCCCAGTACTTCGTGGAGAACCAGGCCCCGGGCAACAACCGGCACGACCGGCTCAGTCCGCACATGTCCGCGCGCATCATCATCGACCACGTGCGCAACGGCGCCGCCATCGCCCGCCGCCACAAGCTGCCCCAGCCGATCATCGACAACATCTGGATGCACCACGGCACCGGCTTGCTCTACTACTTCCACCGCAAGGCGCTGGAGGTCGACCCGGACGCCTCGGAAGACGACTTCCGCTACCCGGGGCCGCGGCCGAACACCCGCGAGGCCGGCATCATCCACCTGGGGGACAAGGTCGAGGCGGCCTGTCGCTCCATCCAGCACCCGACCCCGGAGAGGGTCCGAGAGATGATCACGCGGATCGTCAACACCACCCTGGCCGACGGGCAGCTCGAGGAGTGCCCGCTGACCGTGAAGGAGATCTACACGATCACCGGGGTGTTCCAGGACGTCACCCTGGCCATCCACCACCAGCGCATCGAGTACCCGGAGACCCGGGAGATCTCGAGCGGTGAGCAGGCCCGGGCCATCGCCAAGGCCGCGGTGGCCAGCGGCGCCGAGACCCCCAAGGAGGCCGTGATCACTCTGGAGATCCCGCCCGCGGAGGCGGCCGAGGTGCGGGCCCTGAACCCCGCGGCAGAGGGCGAAGAGGCGCCGGCGGGGCCCGATGCAGCGCTCGAAGAGGCCCCGGCACCGGCACCCGAGCCGGCACCCGAGCCGGTCACGCCCGAGCCGACCGACGAAGCGGGTCCGATGGTGGACTACGAGTCCGCCGAGCTCCTGCCGGATCTCTCCCTCGACGACGGCTGGCCGCGGAAGCACTGAGCCGTGCTGGTCGAGCTGTCCACCGAGGACGTGCACGGGGTGGGGCAGCAGGTGGTGGCCGTGACCTCGGACGCCCAGGCCCTGCTCGGCCGCGATCCCCGACGAGCCCGGCGCCGAGCTGAGCATCGTGCTCTGCTCGGACCGACACATCCGGCAGCTGAACCGGGACTGGCGCCACAAGGACGCGCCAACGGACGTCTTGAGCTTCCCCCAGGGTGAGGGGGTGGTCCTCGGGGACCTGGTGGTCAGCCTGGACACCGCCGAGCGCCAGGCCACCGAGCGCGGCTGGGACCTGCAGACCGAGCTGCGAATCCTGCTGGTGCATGGCCTGCTCCACCTGCTGGGCTACGACCACGAGACCGGCGAGGAGGACTTCCTGGAGATGGCCGCCGCGGAGCGCACCCTGCTGGACCGGCTCGGGTGGTCGGGGGACGGCCTGGTCGAGCAGGCCGCCGACGGGCTTGATACAGCGGCGTCCCCGGAGGAGTCCCAATGAGCCCCGACGAGGTCCGTGCCCGCCACACCGCCCTGCTGAAGCGCGTGCTCGCGCTCCGGGGGCATCTTTGACGTCGACGGTCGACGTCAGCGCATCTCCGAGCTGGAGGCTCTGAGCGCCTCGCCGGACTTCTGGTCCGATCAGGACAACGCCCGCAAGAGCCTCAAGGAGAGCCGCCTCCACGAGCGCACGGTGAAGGCCTGGGAGGCCCTGGAGAGCGCTGCGGGCGACGTGGAGTCGGCCCTGGAGCTGACCGACGGCGCCGACGCCGAGGAGGCGGCGGAGGTCTTCGGCGAGTTCGACACCCTCTCGACCCTGACCCGGGCCGAGGAGGACATCGGCGCCCTGGAGACCCAACGACTGCTGGGAGAGGAGGGCGACGAGTCCAGCGCCATCCTGGAGATCAACTCCGGGGCGGGGGGCACCGACGCCTCGGACTGGGCCAACATGCTCAAGCGCATGTACCTGCGCTGGGCCGAGCGCCA
>CAYFPX010000048.1:8580-13131 GCA_964344945.1 uncultured Enterobacterales bacterium | reverse complement strand
AAGCTGGTCGACGAGCAGGCCCACGACGAGGCGGGCATCAAGTCCTGCACCATCCAGGTCGATGGCCCCTACGCCTATGGCTACCTGAAGGCCGAGATCGGCGTGCACCGCCTGGTGCGCATCTCGCCCTTCGATGCGGCGGCCCGTCGTCACACCGCCTTCGCCTCGGTCGGTGCCTACCCGGACATCGACGAGGACATCGAGATCGAGATCAACCCGGCGGACCTGCGCATCGACACCTACCGGGCGTCGGGAGCCGGCGGCCAGCACGTCAACACCACCGACTCGGCGGTCCGCATCACCCACAACCCCACCGGCATCGTGGTGAGCTGCCAGAACGAGCGCTCCCAGCACAAGAACAAGGCCTCGGCGATGAAGGTCCTCAAGGCCCGGCTGTACCAGGCGGAGCTGGAGAAGCAGCGCGAGGTCGCCGACCAGACGCGGTCGGAGCAGAAGAAGATCGAGTGGGGCAGCCAGATCCGCAGCTACGTGATGCAGCCCTACCGGCTGGTCAAGGACACCCGCACCGGCTTCGAGAATGGCCAGGTGGACAAGGTGCTCGACGGGGACCTGACGCCGTTCATGGAGGCGTGGCTGGCGGCTCGGGCGGGGGTGGGAGCCGAGTAGGGGCACCGAGGTCAGCCAGGCGATACCTTGGCGATCCCCCCAGGTGACGCCATGACACTGATGATGATCTTCGCCTGCTCCGGCACCACGACCGTCGCCGCCCTCGAAGGCACGGTCACCACCGCGGACTACGAAGCGACCGTCGACAACAGTGCCGCGTTCGGCTTCCACATCGACGGCACCGGGTACCTCTACTTCGCGTCGAACCCCGACACGACGTGCAGCGATGTGGTGGACTACCTGAACCACAGCAGCTCGTCCGAGGCCTACGACCCGACGACCGTGTGGCTCGGTGGGACCTGCAACCTGCTGCTGCAGCTGTCCGACTACGACGGTGAGGACTTCTCCTTCACCGGCGAGGACAACTACCTCAAGGGCTTCTGGAACCTGAACTGCGCCATGGGCGACGGCGAGTTCGTCTACGAGACCCGCAACAACTACACCGACTACTACTGGTCGGAGAAGGTCTGGACCGGCGGAGCCGACAGCCACGAGACCAGCGTGACCCACGTGACCGACGAGACCTACGAGGTCGACGTGTCGATCACCTCGTTCGAAGGCAACTACAACGACCAGCTCGGCGATGTCCCGCTGGACGGGTCCGTCAGCGGGGTGGTCGAGGCCAAGTGGTGCAGCGATCTCTACCAGGCGGGTCTCTGGCCGAATTGAGGCGCTGACCGGGTTACCGGCCCGCGCCATGTACGAGTTCGAACAGAAGCGCCTGGACAAGCTCGCGGTGCTGGCCGAGGCCGGCATCGCGCCCTACCCGAACGGCCTCCCGGTGACGCACGCCCTGGCAGAGGTGCTGGCGGCCGGCGGCGACCGCGAGGACGCCGAGCTCCAGACCGACGAGCGGGTGTTCACCGTGGCCGGGCGGCTGCGGTTCAAGAACGAGATGGGCAAGGCCGGCTTCGCGCGGCTGCACGACGAGACCGACCGGCTCCAGGTCTTCGTGAAGAAGAACGTGGTCGGCGAAGAGGCGTTCGCGGCCTGGAAGAAGCTCGACCTCGGCGACTGGGTCTGGGTCACGGGCCGGCTCATGCGCACCCGCACCGGCGAGCTCACCCTGAAGGCGACCGCCCTGCAGCTCTACAGCAAGTGCATGGCGTCGTTGCCGGACAAGCACAAGGGCTTCACCGACGGCGAGCAGCGCCAGCGCATGCGGTACCTGGACCTGCTGATCAACCGGGAGACCCGGGAGCGCTTCCGGCGCCGCTCCCAGGTCGTCAGCCACATCCGTCGCTTCTTCGAGCAACACGACTTCATGGAGGTCGAGACCCCCATCCTCCAGACCCTGGCGGGCGGGGCCGCGGCGCGGCCCTTCACGACCCACCACAACACCCTGGGCCTGGACATGTACCTGCGGGTGGCCCCGGAGCTGTACCTGAAGCGGCTGGTGGTGGGTGGCTTCGAGCGGGTGTTCGAGCTCAACCGGAACTTCCGGAACGAGGGCATCTCGCTGACGCACAACCCCGAATTCACGATGCTCGAGTTCTACCAGGCCCACGCCACCTACACGGACCTGATGGACCTCACCGAGTCCCTGCTGAGCGGTCTGGCCGAGGCGGTGACCGGCCGCCACACGACCCCCTGGAAGGGCCGGGAGATCGACTGGTCTCCCCCGTTCCGTCGCGCTCGCATGGACGACCTCATCGCCGAGGCCGTGGGCCTGGACCGGGAGCAGGTCTGGGACGTCGAGCAGCTCCGGGCAGCCTGGCTCGCCGAGCACCCCGGGGACGACGAGGACCTGCCCGACTCCGTCGGCAAGTGGTTCGAGTGGCTGTTCGACGCCTTCGTGGAGCCGAAGCTCCAGGACCCGACCTTCGTGACCCACTACCCGACCGAGATCAGCCCGCTGGCGCGTCGCAGCGACAGCGAGCCTCGGGTGACGGATCGGTTCGAGCTGTTCGTCGCGGGCTGGGAGCTGGCCAATGGCTTCTCCGAGCTCAACGACCCGGTGGACCAGGCGGGCCGCTTCGAGGCCCAGGCCGCGGCCAAGGCGGCGGGGGACGACGAGGCGATGTTCTTCGACGCCGACTATGTCCGTGCCCTCACCTACGGCATGCCCCCGACGGCCGGCGAGGGAATCGGCATCGACCGCCTGGTGATGTTCCTGACCGACCAGCAGAGCATCCGGGAGGTCATCCTGTTCCCCACCCTGCGGCCCAACGAGCAGGGTTGATCGCGGCGCATGCGCTTCGCCCTCCACATCGCCCTGAGTCACCTGCGCAGCAAGCGCCAGGAGGCGGGCGTGTCGGCGATCACGCTGATCTCCATCCTGGGTGTGACCATCGGCGTCGGGGCCCTGATCATCGTGCTCAGCGTGATGGCCGGCTTCGAGGTGGACATGCGGGAGAAGATCCTGGGGTCCAACGCCCACATCGTGGTCATGCGGTACGGCGGCACGGTCGACGACCTGCCCACGCTGGAGGCCGGCGTGCGCGACACCGACGGCGTCGTGGGGGTCACGCCCTTCGTATACACCGAGGCGATGATCTACGCGGGCGGTCACTCCAAGGGCGTGGTGCTCAAGGGCATCGACACCGCCAAGGTGGGCGAGGTCCTGGACCTGCAGGACAACCTGGTCATGGGCCTGGACGGCCCGCCGGAGACCGACGAGGCCCGCCGGGCGGTGCTGGAGTCCATCAACGAGCTGGTGGGCCCGACCCGCCACCAGGTGGGGGCGGCGGAGACCAGCACGCCCCTGCCGGGCATCATCATCGGCGAGGAGCTGTCCCAGGCCCTGCGGGTGATGGTCGGGGACAAGCTCCACGTGGTGAACCCCATCGGCGGCGGCATGGGGCCCTTCGGCACGCCGGTGCCCACGGCGCGGTCCTTCCGGGTGGCCGGGATCTTCTACTCGGGCATGTTCGAGTACGACACCTCCTGGACCTACATCACCATCGCAGAGGCCCAGAAGTTCCTGGGCTGGAGCGACGAGGTCAACGGCCTCGAGGTCACGGTCGAGGACATCTACCGGGCCGATCGGGTGGCCCTGAAGGTCGAGGAGAACGTCGGCTACCCGTACTACACCCGGCACTGGCAGAACCTGAACAAGAGCCTGTTCGAGGCGCTCAAGCTCGAGAAGGTCGTGATGGGACTGATCCTGTTCCTCATCGTGACCGTGGCCTCGCTCAACGTGGTGAGCACGCTGATCCTGGTGGTGCTCAGCAAGGGCCGGGAGATCGCCATCATGAAGGCGATGGGGGCCACGAATCGGCAGATCCGGGTCGTGTTCATGTTGGAGGGCACGATCATCGGGCTCGTGGGGGCTGTGCTGGGCACGATCCTTGGCCTGGCCGGCAGCGTGGCGCTCCGGGAGTACGGCTTCCCACTGAACACGGATGTCTACTACGTGGACTCGCTGCCGGTGGTGATCCAGCCACACCTGGTGGCGACGGTGGCGCTCTCGGCGGTGGCGGTCTGCTTCCTGGCGACCCTGTACCCGGCGACCCAGGCCGGCAACCTCGATCCCGTGGAGGGGCTTCGCTATGAGTGAGTCCCGGGGAATTCGCGTCGAAGTCCGCGAGCTCGAACGCACCTACGTCAAGGGCCACAACGCCATCCAGGTGCTGCGCGAGGTGGCGCTGGAGCTGGCGGCCGGCGACACGGTCGCGATCGTGGGGCCGTCGGGGTCGGGCAAGAGCACGCTGCTGCACATCCTGGGCACCCTGGACCGGCCGACGGCCGTGAGCGTGCTCTTCGACGGCAGCGACCTGTTCCAGCGGCCCAAGGCCGAGATCGATCGCCTGCGGAATCGGAACATCGGCTTCGTGTTCCAGTTCCATCACCTCCTTCCCGAACAGACGGCCCAAGGCAACGTGGCACTGCCCATGCTGATCTCCGGCACCCCCAGGGTCCAGGCCTGGAGCCGCGCCGCCAAGGCCCTCGACTACACCCTGCTCGCCGCCCGCCGCGCCCGGC
>CAYFPX010000048.1:0-8570 GCA_964344945.1 uncultured Enterobacterales bacterium | reverse complement strand
ACGAGGTGGGCCTGGGGGCCCGCCTGGGCCACCGGCCTGGCGAGCTCTCGGGCGGTGAGCAGCAGCGGGTGGCCATCGCCCGGGCCCTGGTCATGGAGCCGGGACTGCTGCTGGCAGACGAGCCGACCGGGAACCTGGACCCCAAGACCGCGGACCGGGTGCTGGCCCTGTTCCTGGATCTCAACGAGCGCCACGGGTCCACCACCGTGGTCGTCACCCACAGCATGGCCCTCGCTCGGCGTTTCCCCCGAGCGCTCGCCGTGGTAGATGGCCGGCTGGAAGAGGTGACCGACCTGTGAGCTCCGCGCTGCTGCTGCTCTGGACCCCCGTGGCCCTGGCTCAGGAACCGATCCCACCGGCAGGTGAGGACGAGACCCCAGCCGAGGCGCCCGCGGAGGCGCCAGCCGAGGCGCCCCCGGAGGAGCCAGCGGCCGAGCCCGAGCCCGGCCTGCCCGTGGAGGCCCCGCCCCCCGATGCCGTCGAGGCCCGGCCCCCCACCACACCGATCAGCCTGCCCGCGGCCACCTCGGCGCCCTTCGATCCCGAGTACTCGCCGCCGTCCTGGACCGTGGGCACGGTGTCGGCGGTCCGCATCACCGGCAACCGGCGGATCGAGGAGGCCGCGGTGCTGGCGGCCCTGCAGCTGCGGGTCGGCGACAGCATCGCCCCGGACCGCATCCGTCGGGACATCGAGGCCGTGCACCGCACCGGCTTCTTCCAGGACGTGCGGGTCTACAAGGACCCGCCCCCCGGGGGCGGCGACGGCCTGGTGCTCACCTTCGAGGTGACCGAGAACCCGGCTGTGCGCGAGGTCGCCATCGCCGGCAACAAGAAGGTCGACGAGACCGACATCCTCGAGGTGCTCGACGTCGGCGGCTTCACGGTCCTCAACGACGCCGAGGTCGCGCTCAACGCCCGTCGCGTCCGCGATCTCTACCTGGAGAAGGGCTACTTCCTGGTCGAGGTCGAGCCCGAGACCCGCGACGTGGGCGATGACATCGTCGATCTGACCTTCCGGATCACCGAGAACCGGAAGGTCGTGGTCCAGTCGATCGACATCACGGGCAACGAGACCACCGAGCAGCACAAGTGGCTGCCGTGGGTGGTTCAGCCGGTGGTGCCGGATCGCAAGATGCTGCGGTTCATCGAGTCCAAGACCGGCGGCATCCTGCCCTGGTTCACCAGCCAGGGCAATTTCAACCAGACCACCCTCGACAACGACCTCTACATCCTGCGCTCGGTGATGCTGGAGTACGGCTTCGTCGACGCCCAGGTCCACGAGCCCCACGTCTACCTCTCGCCGGACAAGCGGTACATCCACATCTCGGTGCACGTGGACGAGGGCCCCCGGTACAAGGTCGGGAAGATCGACGTCCAGGGCGACTGGGTCCCCGAGGAGGGCCTGACCCAGGACGCCGTGCTCCGCCTCATCGCCGGCGAGACGGTCAAGGACGTCCAGGACTACCCCGAGGGCCAGCCCAGCGGGCTGTGGCATGGCTTCGTCGGCATCACCGACGCCATGCTCGGCGCCCCCGAGCCCCTGCTCAGCGAAGAGTTCTTCCAGCTGAGCAAGCTCCAGATGGTGCTCGGCAGCATCGCGGACCTCTACGGGGACCAGGGCTACGCCTTCACCAGTGTCGTCCCGCTGACCGAGACCGACCCCGAGACCGGGGTGGTGGACATCACCTTCGACATCCAGAAGGGCGAGAAGGTCCGGATCGGCCAGATCAACATCTCCGGCAACGACCCGACCTTCGACAAGACAGTCCGCCGGGAGATCCCCATCTCCGAGGGCGAGATCTACCGGGGCTCGGCCCTGCGGGAGGCCCGGGAGCGGCTGGAGCGGACCGGCTTCTTCGAGGAGGTCCGCATCTCCACGCCGCGGGGCACCGCCCCCGACGTGCTGGACATGAACGTCGAGGTGGTGGAGCAGCCGACCGGCTCCTTCTCCATCGGCGCCGGGTTCTCCAGCGTCGACCAGTCCGTCTTCACGGGGAACATCTCGAAGAACAACTGGCTCGGCCTCGGCTACGTGATGAGCGCGGCCGTGAACTGGTCCGCGAACCGGCAGCAGGGCAACCTGACCTTCGCCGACCCGCACTTCCTCGACTCGCGCTGGACGGTGAACGTCGACGCGTACTCGATGAACACCCAGTACTACGAGGACCAGTACCGGCGCGGCGGCGGCTTCGGCATCGGCCGCTACCTGGACCCGCGGGAGGACCTGCGCCTCAACGTCAACTACAACCTGGAAGACGTCGGCCTCACCTCGATCACGGCCTACCAGAAGCGCCTGATGGGTGGGCAGCTCTACCGGAACGGCCTGACCAGCAGCGTCGGCGTGAGCCTGGTCGTGGACAAGCGGAACAACCGCATCCGACCGACCAAGGGCGTGTACGCCAGCCTCCAGACCAGCCTGGCGGGCGGCTTCGTCTACAACGACCAGCTCTACAGCGTCCTGGGCGGCGAGTTCAACTTCGTCGAGTCCAAGGTCAACCTGCGCGGCTTCTACCCGGTGGTGCCGGACAGCGAGCGCGTGGTGCTGAAGTTCAACACCACCATGGGCTGGATCCGCTCCACCGACGGCACGGTGGTGCCGTTCATCCACCGGTACCGGGCCGGCGGCATCAACTCGGTGCGCGGGTACAACTGGTACTCCCTCGGCCCGACCATCCGGAACCTGGGCAGCGAGGACCCGGCGCGGCCCGACGACCGGCTGATCGTGGGCGGCACCAGCATCTGGGTGAACAACTTCGAGCTCGAGGTCCAGCTGATCCCCGAGGCCGGCATCTCGGCGGTGGCCTTCTTCGACGCCGGCAACGCCTTCGGCGACCCCTACGGCGGGGACCCGATGAGCATCCGCGGCATGCGGTTCGGCTACGGCTTCGGGATTCGCTGGTTCAGTCCGATCGGGCCGCTGCGGTTCGAGCTGGGCTTCCCGGTGAACCCGTACCCGGATGAGCGGAAGTCTGTGTTCGACTTCTCGATCGGGTCGTTCTTCTAGTGTTCTGGTCCAGGACACTAGCGCTCAGCCTCCGCCCTCCATCACCAGCAGCATCGTGGTGTACGCGATCCAGAGGCACACGAGCAGCCAGCCCGCGAAGCGACTGAGCCGGCCGGTCTTGGTGGCGGCCAGGGGCAGCAGCAGCACCACCGTCAGCAGGGCGATCCAGGCGTCGAACTCCAGGAACTGCCGGGCGACCTTCATCGGGTGGATGACGCTGGCTGCGCCGAGGACGCTGAGCAGGTTGAAGAGGTTCGAGCCGATGGCGTTGCCGAGCACGATGTCGCTCAGGCCGCGGCGGGCGGCGATGAGGCCGGCGGCGAGCTCGGGGGCGCTGGTGCCGATGGCGACCACGGTGAGGCCGATGGTGGCCTCGGAGATGGAGAGGCTGCGGGCGATGGTGGTGGCACCCACCACGAGCACGTGGCTCCCGCCGATGAGCAGGGCGAAGCCCATCGGGATGAGGACCAACGACCCCAACAGGCCGCCCATGCGGGCGTTGAAGTGCATCACCACGCCGCAGGTCAGGGCCCCGCCGGCGAGCAGCAGGAGGTGCTCGGGGTGGCCGTGGTCCGACGCGGCGGCGCCCAGGCCGCAGATGAAGGCGATGGCGGCGAAGACCTTCCAGGCGCCGTCCTCGTCGGCGTCGTCGTCGGCGTCGGCGTCTTCGCTGCGACCGGTGCGGGCGACCCAGAAGAGGAAGCCGACGAGAGCCACCAGCAGGACGATGCCCTCCCAGCGCTCCAGCACCAGCCCGGTCCAGGCCAGGCCGATGACCAGCACGTTGGCCAGCACACAGAAGGGGATCTCGCGCTTGAACAGGTCCCGGCGGATCACCAGGCCCGTCATGGCGGCCGGGCCGCCCACCGCCACCAGCACGTTGAAGATGTTGCTGCCGAAGACGTTGCCGACCGCGATGTCCGGCGTGCCCTCGATGGCCGCGATCACCGAGACCGCCAGCTCCGGCGCCGAGGTGCCGAAGGCCACCACCGTGAGGCCGATGGCGAGGGGGGACACGCCCAGGCGGCGCGCGAGCCGCGCCGCGCCGGTGACGAGTGCTTCCCCGCCCAGCAGCAGTGCGCCGAGGCCAGCGATGACGAGCAGCAGCGCGAGCGACACGGCCCGTGGCTAACCGGCGGGGGACTGCTGTACAGGGGCCGTGTGTCCCCGTGGCGACCCGAGACGGGCCGCGATAGACCCGCAGGCTCGCTCACCTCCTGGAAGAGACGCCATGACCGCTCGCCGCTGCCTGTCCCTCGCACTCGCCTGGCTGCTCACCTTCGGGGTGGTAGACGCGCTCTCGCCCGCTGTGGCGCACGCCCAGGCCATGAAGGTCGCGGTGGTCGACTTCCAGCTCGCGCTCGACGGCATCAACGAGGGCAAGGCCGCCCAGGCCCGGCTCGAGACCATCTTCATGGGCAAGCAGGCCGAGATCGAGCAGCGCGAGAGCAACATCATCGCCAAGCAGAAGGAGTACGAGGCCAAGGCCGCCGTGCTCACCGATGCGGCCCGCCAGGACCTCGAGCGGCAGCTGGCGGAGATGAACATGCAGTACCAGCAGTTCGTCATGCGGGCCCAGCAGGAGATGGCCGAGGCCGAGGCCCAGGTGCTCCAGGACCTGGTGGAGAAGCTCCAGGCCGTCGCCGCCGACGTCGGCAAGGCCAAGGGCTACACGCTCATCCTGGCCAAGGAAGCGGTGGTCTTCACCACCGGCACGGACATCACCCAGGCGGTCGTGACCAAGTACAACGCCACCCACCCGGGCTGATCCGTGGCGACACCGGCCCTGACGGTCGCCGAGCTGGCCGAGGCACTCCAGGGCGAGGTCGAAGGCGACGGCGACCGGTCGCTCACCGGTGTCCGAGATCTGCGCGAAGCGGGGCCGGAGCACCTGGCCTTCGTGTCCAACCGCCGGTACCGCAGGTTCATCGCCGGCAGCCAGGCCGGCTGCCTGCTCCTGGACCCTCACACGCCGGCCCCGGGCCACACGGTCATCCGCCTGGCCGACCCCTACGAGGCCTTCGCGCGCGCGCTGGCGGCGTTCCATCCCCAGGCCTGGCCGGCCGGGGGCACCGACGCCTACGCCTGGGTCGCCCCCGACGCGCGGCTCGCCCCAGAGGTGCGCGTCGAGGCCTTCGCCACCATCAGCTCCGGCGCGGTGCTGGGCCGAGGCTGCTGGATCCAGGCTGGCGCCTATGTGGGGCCCGGCGCCCGCCTCGGCGAGCGCTGCCGGCTGATGCCCGGCAGCGTGGTGATGGACCGCAGCGTGCTGGGGGATCGGGTCTGGCTCAACCCCGGCGCGGTGGTCGGCAGCGAGGGCTTCGGCTTCGCACCGACGGACCGGGGCCTGGTCAAGATCCCGCAGCCCGGCCGTGCGGTGTTGGGCGACGACGTGGAGCTCGGCGCCAACAGCTGTGTGGACCGTGCTGCCCTGGGTGACACCGTCATCGGCCGGGGCACCAAGACCGACAATCTCTGCCAGGTGGGCCACGGCGCCCGGGTGGGCGAGCACGACCTGATGGTCGCCTACAGCGGCATCGCTGGCTCCGCGACGGTGGGAGATCGCGTGACCCTGGCCGCTCGCGCGGCCGTCATGGGCCACATCCGCGTGCCCGACGGCTCCACCATCGCGGCCTACAGCTGCCTCGCCCGGGAGCCCCGGGAGGCCGGGGTCTTCGCTGGGGTGCCGGCGCGAGACCACCGGCGCTGGCGGCGGGAGACCGCGGCGGCCCGGGACCTGCCGGAGCTGGTGAAGGAGGTCCGTCGGCTCGCGGACCGCGTGGCGGAGCTGGAGGCGCGGCTGGCCGGCGCCGAGGACGACGCATGATCGACATCGACGGCATCCTGGCGCTCCTGCCCCACCGCTACCCCTTCCTGATGGTCGATCGGGTGATCGCCGTGGAGGCGGGGGAGAGCGTGACGGCCGTGAAGTGCGTCACCGTCAACGAGCCCCAGTTCCAGGGCCACTTCCCGGGCAAGCCGATCATGCCCGGGGTGTTGATCAGCGAGGCCTTCGCCCAGGTCTCGGGCCTGGTCGCCCTGACCGCTCACCCGGACCAGGCCGGCGCCCGCTTCTACCTGCTGGGCCTGGACCGCCTGCGCTTCCGCAAGGTGGTGGTGCCCGGTGATCGCCTGGAGATCACGGCGAAGAAAGTGGACGCCCGGCGGAACGTGTGGACCTTCAAGTGCGTCGCCAAGGTCGACGGCAAGAGGGTCGCGGACGGCACGGTGATGGCGGCGCTGGCACCCGACGGGGAAGCCCGGCTCTGATCCCGGCGGGCCTGGCACCGGAGGCGCGCCTAGCGGATCACGCCCTCCAGGAAGGGCACCTCCAACACCTTCTTGTGCATGATCGGCCCGTGGCCGAAGTAGCCACCCTCTCCGAAGAGCTCGCCGTGGTCGGAGGTGACGACGATGTGCGTGCCCTTGGGCACGATGTCGAAGAGCTGCTCGAAGACCGTGTCGACGTACT
This sequence comes from uncultured Enterobacterales bacterium, assembly GCA_964344945.1. Classification (GTDB taxonomy): domain Bacteria; phylum Myxococcota_A; class UBA796; order UBA796; family CAJQPC01; genus CAYFPX01. The sequence goes on along the minus strand of CAYFPX010000048.1, from coordinate 2,094 downwards.
TGATGACGTCGATCTGGCGCTGCTTGAGCGCCTTCATCTTCCGGTCGTCGAAGAACTTGGGGGCCTCGGACGCGTGCACCAGCTGGCCGTCCCTCAAGTTCTTGTCCAGGTGCTTGAAGACCCCGTTGACCCCCGAGATCCGGGGGAGGTCGTTGTCGTCTTCGAAGGGGTCGGCGTAGGGGTAGTGGGTCTCGCCGACGTTGAGCAGGAAGAAGCTGGGGCGGTCGACGTAGAACTTCATGTCGTCCAGGGCCTGGCGCATGTCGTTGTGCTTGTCCATCAGGACGTAGGTGTCGAAGTCCTGGTTGATGGGGGTCTGGGGGTTGAGCACCGGCATGCTCACGTAGGCGTTGGTGCGGAAGCCGACGACGTTGCGCAGGTAGCTGGGCAGGAAGAGCCGGGGAACCATGCGGGCGAATTCCATGCCCGGGACCCCGAGGCGCTCCTGGAAGCGCAGGAAGTCCTCCTTGTAGTACTCGCTCGCATACACGTGGGTCGGCGTGGTGTGCGGCACCAGCCCCATCAGAAGGTTGTAGTGGGAGGGGGCGGTCCAGGTGGCGTAGGTGTAGCGCTTCTCGACCGGCCCCAGCTTGGGGAGGATCTTCGGCTTCGCCTTCATGAAGGTGTCGTAGCGACAGCTGTCCAGCGTGATGAGGATGAAGTCGTGCGCCGTGTCCGGGGGGGTGGGCCGCTCGCCCGCCGGCAACGGGGCAGGGGCGTGCTGCGAGCCCGGGGACACAGGGGGCTGGACCCGCGCCTGGAGCCGCTCCATCACCCGCTTGATGCCGACGCCCATGCTCGCTCCCGGTTCCAGCAGAGGTCCTGCGGCGCTCGGTTATGTGTCGGCCCGCTGCGTTTCCATCTACGCTGCCGCCTCAGCCCCTGCCAGGACCCGTCGCGATGAGCAGCCCCGACCCCTCCCCGCGAGTCATCCACCCCACCGCCTCGGTCGATCCACGGGCCGAGCTGGGCGCGGTGGACATCGGTCCCTTCGCGGTGATCGGGCCAGGCGTGACCCTCCACGACGGGGTCAAGGTCGACGCCCACGGCGTGGTCTTCGGACCCACCACGGTGGGCGAGGGGACCCGCATCCACAGCTTCGCCTGCATCGGAGGCGACCCCCAGGACCTCAAGTACGATGGCGAGACCACCACCCTCACCATCGGCAGGAACAACACCTTCCGGGAGTACGTCACCGTCAACCGCGGCACGGTCCAGGGCGGCGGGATCACCCAGATCGGCGACGACAACCTCTTCATGGCCTGCAGCCACGTGGCACACGACTGCAACATCGGGTCCAGCTGCATCTTCGCCAACTCCGTCGGCCTGGCGGGCCACGTGGTCATCCAGGACCGGGCCGTGCTCGGCGGGCTCTCGGCGGTGCACCAGTTCGCCCGCATAGGGCGGTGCGCCATGATCGGCGGCGGCGCGATGGTGGCCCAGGACGTGCCGCCCTTCACCGTCGCCCAGGGCGACCGGGCTCGGCTCTACGGGCTCAACATCATCGGGCTCCGGCGGGCGGGCTTCGACCCGGCGAGCATCGAGGCCCTGCGGGCCGCCTACCGTGACCTCTTCGGCAAGGGGGCGCCGCTGCGCATCGCCATCGAGCGCGTGCGGGAGAGCCAGGGCGACAGCGCCGAGGTGGCCGAGCTGCTGGGCTTCCTCACCGGGAGCTCCCGGGGCATCTGCCGGGCGGCGGGCCAGGACCCGTCCTCGGACTGAGCGTGCTGCGCGGCGCCGTCGTCGGCTGCGGCCACATGGGCAGCCTGCACGCACGCAAGCTGCGGGCGCGGAGGGACGTCTCGCTGGTGGGAGTGGTCGATCCCGCCGGGGTGCCCGAGGACCTGCCGTCGCTGGCGCGCCTGCCCACGGACCTCGACTTCGCGGTGGTGGCGGTGTCGACTGCGGAGCATGCGCGTGTCGCAGGTCCCCTGGCCGAGGCGGGCCTGCCGGTCCTGGTGGAGAAGCCCCTGGCCGGGAGCCGGGCCGAGGGCGAGGTCCTGGCCCGCTTCGAGGCGCTGAGCGTGAACCACATCGAGCGCTGGAACCCGGCCCTGTCGGTGCTGCCCCGGGACCTGCGGCCGCGGTACCTGA
>CAYFPX010000047.1:35687-43633 GCA_964344945.1 uncultured Enterobacterales bacterium | reverse complement strand
TCACCCCGGACGGCGAGCTGGACCGGGACACCGAGTACACCGTCGAGGTCACGGTGTGCGACACCACCGAGGTGTCGACCTTCACCACCCTCGGTGAAGAGATCGACCCGGACAACCTGACCGGCAACACCTACGACATCGACATCGCCGACGTCACCTGGGTCGAGCCCAGCGAGACCATCGGCGCTCTGCTGGCCGGCAGCTTCCCTGGCGGCCACCTGCTGCTGAACGTCCAGGACTACGACTTCGACGCCGAGACCATCGACTTCGTCGGCGCCCTGGGCTGGAACGGGCCCGACGACACCGATCCCCTGGCCCAGTACCCCTGCGCCCCGGCCTTCGAATTCGACCCGGCTGACTTCAGCACCAACCCGGCCTTCACCATCGGGCCCCTGGACACCGAGCTCGCCATGGGCAGCGAGGTCCTGCCGATGCACGACTTCACCTGGACCGGTGCCTTCAACGGCGACGGCTCGGCCATGGAGGGCGTGGTCGCCACCGCCTTCGTGGACGTGGGCGCCTTCGAGTACAACGGCACGGCGATCTGCGACGTGCTGTTCTACTTCGGCGAGTCCTGCGTGGACTGCCCGGACGACCCGAGCACCACGTGCCTGGAGCTGGAGCTCCACATCGACACCGCCCCGAACATCCCCGGCGTGCCCGTCGATCCGGCGGTCGACTGGGAAAACAACACCTGCAACTGACCCCACACCTGGAGTCCTGATGCGCCTCTCCGCCGCCTTCGTGGCCACCGCGGGCCTGCTGGCCTGCACCTCCGACACCACCACCGACGACACCGGCATCACGGTGCCCGCCGTCTGCGACGCCACGCTGCTCGAAGCGCTGCCCCTCGATGGCGAGGACGTGATCGGCACCAACGCCTCGATCGTGCTCTTCACCGAGGGCAACGTGCTCGAGGGAGGCGCCGCGGTGCACTTCGAGGAGGACCCGGGGGTCACCTACACCGCGACCATCCACGACGATCGGGTCGTCTTCAGCCCCGACGCCGCGCTCGCGGCCGACACCACCTACACCTGGACCGCGGACCTGTGCGACGCGGTCGGGGTGGCGGGCGGCAGCTTCACGACCCGCGGCGAAGGCGAGGCGGTGGAGGATCCCACGGTCCTGGTGGACCGGACCTTCTCCCTCGACCTGGTGAACGCCACCTGGATCGAGCCCACCGGCCTGGGCGGCGACCTGGTCGCCAGCTTCTTCGCCGGGGTCTTCCTGATCGGCGTCCAGGACGTCACCGACACCGAGCTCGACACCATCATGGCGGTGGGCGAAGACATCGGCGGCGGCCAGGTCCAGCAGGACCCCTGCTACGAGACCATCGACTTCGACCCGGCGGACTTCACCCGGAACCCGTACTTCGAGCTCGAGGCCAGCCGCATGCCCCTCGAGGTCCAGGGCCAGAGCGTGATGCTCGACGGCGTGCGCATCTTCGGCGCCCTGGTCGACGACGGCACGGACCTGACCGACGCCGAGCTCAAGGGCGACGCCGACCTGCGCCAGCTGGGCCCGACCTGGGAGGACTACTGTGCCTACGGTGAGTCCTTCGGCGTGAGCTGCCAGGCCTGTGACTCCGACGGCGAGGAGGCCTGTGTGAAGCTCCATGTGGCCGAGATCGACGGGGTGGTCCAGGCCGGACTGGTGGTGTCCGAGGTGCTCGACGCCGACGCCGAGTGCGGCAACGACACGGACAAGGAGACCGACACCTCAGGTGGCGGTGCCTGAGGACCTGACCGACACGGCTCCCGTCGCCAGACTTGGCCTCGCCGAGCCAGGCGACTCGTCTCCGCGGTCACGTGCTCACGCACGCTCCCTTGTCGCCTGGTCCCCTGTCTCAGAAGTCGTGAGGCAATCACGCAGCCATCGCCGCGTCTGGTGGTCTGCTCGAGCGGCCGGTGTGGCCGAGTCACATCAACGCGAGAGCGGGCCGCCAGGCGGGGCGATGCCAGCGCCTGGCTCGGTCCGCAGTGTCGGTCAGGTCCTCAGCACGTCCAGCACCGCCTGGTAGTCCTCGGGGAGCGGCGCTTCGAACGCCAGCTCCTCGCCGGTGATCGGGTGGCAGAAGGCCAGCCGGTAGGCGTGCAGCAGCTGGTGGTCCAGGGCGGCTGCCAGCTCGCGCAGGCCCTTCTTCGGGGTCTTGCCGCGGGTGTAGAGCGGGTCGCCCACGATGGGCCAGCCCTGCTCGGCCAGGTGGACGCGGACCTGGTGGGTGCGGCCGGTCTGCAGGCGGCACTCGAGCAGCGTGGCGGTGCCCAGGCGCTCCCGCAGGCGCCACTTCGTCACCGCCCTCCGGCCGCCAGGGACCGAGGCGAAGCGCAGGCGGTCGTGGGGGTGGCGCCCGTGGGTGGTGTCGATGGTGCCCATCTCCAGGCTCGGCCCGCCCTGGACCAGGGCCAGGTAGCGGCGGTCGAGGTCGTGGGCCTGGAACAGCGCCTGCAACCCCCGGTGGGCCAGGTCGTGGCGGGCCACGACCATCACCCCGCTGGTGCCCTTGTCCAGCCGGTGCACGATGCCCGGTCGGTCTTCGCCGCCGATGTTGGACAGCCCCGGAAGGTGGTGCATCAGCGCGTTGACCAGCGTGCCGCTCGGGTGGCCCGGGGCCGGGTGCACGACCATGCCCGCGGGCTTCACCACCACCGCGAGGTGGTCGTCGCTGTGCAGGATCGTGAGCGGCAGGTCCTGGGGGACCAGGTCGGTCTTCTCCGACACGGGCTCGTGGACCAGGACCGTGGCCCCCGGTCGGGGCTTCGCGCTGGGCCTCAGCCTCTCCCCGTCGACGGTGACATGACCCGCGTCGATGAGGCCCTTCACCCGGGAGCGGGAGAGGTGGGGCAGGGCTGCTGCCACGACCTTGTCCAGGCGGCCCCCACCTGCGGGGACCTCGAGGGTGTGGTCGGGCACTACCCGCGCTGGCGGGCGAAGAGCGCCAGGTAGCCTTCGACCACCGGGGCGGCGTCGATGTCCAGGAAGCCGGCGATCTCGCGCACGTAGCCCTTCACGAAGACCGCGGCGGGCAGCTTGTCGAAGGCGTTGCCCTCGATGGCGCTGAGGTAGCGGGTGGCGATCTTGGTGGCGACCGCGACGTCCTCCAGGCGGGCGCCGCGGGCCTCGCGCACGGCCTTGAGGTAGCGGCCGTCGTACCCGAAGCTCTCGGCGAGGCCGCGCAGCTCCTCGGCCGACAGCGGCCGGGCCTGGGGAGGCGGCGCCGAGGTGCTGGGGTCTGGCACGGGGGCCACGGCGGCCCGGGCCCGCTGGTGGCGCTGCTCGGGGGACATCATGCTGACCACCGGCTGGGCCGGTGCAGCCGGCCGCGGGGTGGGGCTCTGGACCGCCGTGCCGAAGGTCTCCCCCACGGGCAGCTCGGTCAAGCTGCGCACCACGTCGACGGCGGCGGCGGCGGCGGGATCGGTCCACCCGGGACCGACCGCCTTCCAGAAGGCTTCGGGGTCCTCGCCGAGCTCGGCGCGGCTGAGCGTGCGGAAGTGGTCGTAGCGGCGCCGCCGGGAGGGGTCGGTCAGCACGTCGTGGGCTTCGTCGAGCTCGCGGCGCTGGGCTTCGAGCACTGCGGTGTCGGCCCCGGACCTCCGGGCCTGGCGCAGGCGGCCGACCAGCTCGCCGAGCGAGCGACGGTAGGCCTCGCGGACCTCGTCGGTGGTGGCGCCCTCTCGCAGGGCCAGGCGCTCGTAGAAACCCCGGCTCATCCCTCTCCTCTGGCCCGATCAGGGTCGGAGTGCAAGGAGAACCGCCCGCTTCAGCGCGTCCTCCTGGTCTGGCAACACGGTGCGGAGGTCCAGGATCAGGGCGCCTCGGGCCACCCGAGGCACCACCGGCGGCGTGCCCGAGCGCAGAGCGGCAGCGACCCTCGACGCGCCTGGGGTGCGGATCGCCACCACCTCGCCGGGCAGGGGGAGCTGGGGCAGGGCCCCCCCTCCGCTGAAGGCCACGTCGGCTTCGGTCACCGCTGCCACCCCCGCGCTGACCAGGGCCTCGGCAAAGGCCCGCGCCCGCGGGGTGGGATCCTCTCGCAGCATGCGCTGGGTTGGCAGGGCCATGGGATCCCCCGCGAGGGCGAGCCGCAGGGTGGCCTCGAGGCCGGCCAGGACGAGCTTGTCCAGGCGCAGGGCCCGGTAGAGCGGATGCTGGCGGCACGCCCCGACCAGGTCCGCCCGGCCAGCGATGATGCCCGCCTGTGGCCCGCCCAGGAGCTTGTCGCCGGAGAAGCTGACCAGTGCAGCGCCGGCCTCGAGGACCTCCGAGACGAGGGGCTCGTCCCCCACCCCATCGAACAGGGCGCCGCTGCCCAGATCCTGGACGAGTGGCACGCCGAGGGCAGCGAGCTCGGAGGTCGAGGCCTCCGCGGTGAAGCCGACGACCCTGAAGTTGCTGCGATGGACCTTGAGCACCAGGGCCGTCGCTGCCGAGATCGCAGCGCCGTAGTCCGCGGCCCGGGTGCGGTTGGTGGTGCCGACCTCGACCATCGTGGCGCCGCTGGCCGCCATGATGTCCGGGACCCGGAAGGAGCCGCCGATCTCGACCAGCTCCCCTCGGGACACCACCACCTCCCGGCCCCGGGCGAGGGCCGCCAGGATCAGCACCACGGCGGCGGCGTTGTTGTTCACCGCGATGGCGTCTTCGCAACCGAGCAGGAGCGCGAGGGGCTCGCGGATGCCCCGGAGACGGCCGCCGCGCTCGCCCGTGGAGAGCTCCAGCTCGGCGTTGGAGTAGCCGGCCGCCACGTCGGCGATGGCCCGCGCGGCCTCCGGCGCCAGAGGGGCCCGGCCCAGGTTCGTGTGCAGCACGATGCCCGTGGCGTTGATCACGCCCTGGAGCTTCTGAGCCGACAGCGAGGCCACCCGCGCCGCGGCCAGGGCAGCCAGGTCGGGGAGCGCGGTCACGGCCCCGGTGCGGATGCGCTCCCGGGTCTCCGCGAGGACCTGGCGGACGGCGAGGCGCGCCAGGACCGGTGGCGCGGCAGCGAGGACCTCGGAGGCGAGCAGGACGTCCACCCCGGGAATCTGGCGATACAGCTCGTTCGGCGCGACAGCGGCCACGGCGTCAGCATAGCGAAGCCGGATAGGCTCCACCCATGGGTGCCCTCGTCTACCTGGCCGTCGCCGTGCTCGCGGTGTCCCTGGGACTCGGGACCACGTGGCGGGATCGCCACGAGCTGCTCCGCCGCCACTTCGCGGTGCTCGGGCTGCTCACCGGCGTCGTCTACACCGCGTTCTTCCTGTACGTGGCGTGGGGCAAGGACATCTTCCGCTACGTCTTCATCGCCGCAGGGTCCTTCCTGCCGGTGGCCACCCTGCAGGTGCTCGACCACTTCCTGTCGCCCCGGGACCCGGCGAACGCGCGGCTCATGCGGCGCATGTGGGCCAGCACGCCCCTGCTCGTGGTGGTCTACCTGGCCCTCGAGCTGGCGATGTTCCAGTCGGATCCCGGCCCGAGCTGGCCGGACATGCTGATGGGGGGCGTGGTCTACGGGACCTTCCTGCTGGTGCTGCAGCGCATGTGGGCGATGCTCCGGCTGGCCCCGAACCCCGTCGAGCGGGACCGGCTGCGCTACCTGCTCCTGCTCAGCGCGGGGGCGGTGCTGTTCTCGGCGCTGGAAGGCCTGGCCCGGATCCTGGACGGCTCCCTGGCCCCCAGCGTGCTCGGGCTGCTGGCCCGACAGGGCTCCCTGCCGCCCATCGGAGCGCTGTTCGTCGCCCTGACCCTGTACGCGCTCTACAAGGTGATCGTGCTGGAGCGCCTGGTCGATCTGCACGAGATCTTCTCCAAGGGCGCAGCCATCACGACCAGCGCGCTCGCCCTGGTGATCCTCTGCCTGGCGGTGATGTTCCTGGGCCAGGTGGACTCCTGGGTGCACCTGTCCTACGACCTCTTCCTGGCCTGCATCCTGTTCCTGGTGGCCTACGAGCCCTACCACCCCAAGCTCCAGGCCACGGTCGCCGGCTTCCTGAACCGGCGCGGACACCAGCTGCAGCTCGGGCTGCACCAGCTGGACCAGGGGCTGCCCCGGGTGGTCTCCAAGGAGCACCTGGCCCGGGAGCTGCTCGGGGGTCTGCACTCCCTGGCCCGCTTCTCCGCGGTCAGCCTGTACCTGCGCGACGCCGACCGGGAGCTGGTGCGGCTGATCGACTACCGGGTGCTGGGGGACCCGCTGCCGATCCCGGCGGTGGCCCCCACCCCGTTCGGCGACGGCTTCGAGCGGGGCCAGGACGCCTACCTCCGCCAGGAGCTCGAGCGCCTCCAGGCCTGGGAGCCCGGCGACGAGGAGCTCGCCGCCCGCCTCCGGGCCATGGACGGCATGCGGGCCGACGTGGTGCTCCCGCTCATGGCCGGCTCCATCGTGCTGGGCTGGCTGGCGTTGGAGGAGGACCTGGCCAGCGGTGGCATCTCCCAGGACGAGATCGGTCGCCTGATGCGCACGGCCCGTCGCTCGGCGGTCATCCTGGAGAACCTCGAGGACTTCGAGCACCTCAAGGAGCAGGCGCGCCTGGCGGCCCTCGGCACCATGGCCGCCGGCCTCGCCCACGAGATCCGGAACCCCCTGGCCGGCATCAAGGGCGCAGCCCAGTATCTCCAGGCCACCAACTCCCACCCGGACGACCAGGACTTCCTCCAGGTCATCACCGACGAGGTGGACCGGCTCAACGTCGTGGTCTCGAGCTTCCTGGACTACTCCAGGCCCTTCGAGCTGGAGCGGCTGCCGGAAGACGTCAACGCCATCGTCACCCAGGTCTGCTCGCTCCTGCGGGCCGAGGGGCTGCCCGACGGTGTCCGGCTGATCCAGGATCTGGCCGGCGGGCTGCCGGTCTGCCGGGTCGACGGCGACAAGCTGCGCCAGGTCTTCCTCAACCTCTTGAAGAATGCGGTCCAGGCGGTGGAGCGCCGCGGGGGCGCGGTGACGGTGGAGACCCGGCCGGGCCGGCTCCGGCGTCCGGGCACCGAAGAGGGCCTGGAGGGGGTCGAGGTGCACTTCGTGGACGACGGCCCCGGCATCGCCATGGGCGATCTGGACAAGCTCTTCGTGCCCTTCTTCACCACCAGGCCCCAGGGCACGGGCCTGGGTCTGGCCATCTCCCACCGCATCGTGAAGGCCCATGAAGGCGACCTGGAGGTCAAGACCACCCCGTCGAAGGGCAGCCGCTTCACGGTGCGGGTGCCCGTGCGTCCGGAGATCCAGCAGGTCACCGAGGACGCCCCGGTGCTGGAGGCCGACGGCTAAACAACGGCCCGCGCCGCGCCGATGGAACAGGGGAGGACCCCCCGAATGTCCAGCGCTGCCGCCGTCGACGAGTCTCCCCTGGCCCTCTCCCGCCGCTGGTGGGAAGAGGACGACGAGGGCCGCACCCGGTCCGAGCGCATGCTCGACAGCCTGCGCGCGGCCCGCCGGGAGCGACGTCCTGCGCCGGAGCAGGACCTGCGCGGTGTGCGCTGGCTCGACGCCGACCTGGCCGGCTGTGACCTGAGCCGCTGCGACCTGCGCGGCGCCGACCTGAGCCGAGCGGACCTGCGCGGGGTCCGGCTGGTCGGCGCGGACCTGCGCGGCGCGGTGCTCCAGGAGACCCGCCTCGACGACGCCGACCTGACCAACGCGAACCTGGAGGGCGCCCACCTGGCGGGCTGCCACGCCGTCAACACCGGCTTCGGCCACGCGGACCTGAAGGGCACGAACTTCCTCCACGCCCACCTGACCGGCTCCACCTTTGCCGCCGCGGACCTGAGGGATGCCGATCTGCGCACCGCCCGCATGCAGGCCGCAGGCTTCCGCGGCGCCAGCTTCGAGGGGGCTGACCTGAGCGGGGCCTGCCTGCGCGAAGCCGACCTGCACGGGGTGATGCTCGCCGGCGCCCGCCTGGACAGCGTCGACATGCGGCGGGCCAGCGTGACCAGCGTGAAGGGCTACACCAAGGCGAGCTGGATCGGCG
>CAYFPX010000047.1:32405-35677 GCA_964344945.1 uncultured Enterobacterales bacterium | reverse complement strand
ACTTCTGCGGCGCCTGGCTGATGCGCCGACACGTGCTGGACGAGAACTTCCTGTTCGAGTTCCGGAACCAGTCCCCGGTCAACGAGTGGGTCTACCGCCTGTGGTGGCTGACCTCGGACTGCGGTCGCTCCGCCACCCGCTGGGCGGGCTGGACGGTGATCATCGCTCTGCTCTTCGCCGGGCTCTACCAGCTCACCGACGTCTCCTACGGCGACCACGAGACCTGGCTCTCGCCGCTCTACTACAGCGTCGTGACCCTCACCACCCTGGGCTACGGCGACGTCCTGCCCGCGTCGACCGGCGCCCAGCTGGCCTGCATGGCCCAGGTGGTCATCGGCTACGTCCAGCTGGGCGGGCTGATGAGCATCTTCTCCAACAAGATGTCCCGACGGGCCGACTGAGGACACCGTGTTCAAGCTCTTCAAGCGCAAGCCCGACCCCACCGCCAACCTCAGGCAGGTCCTCGGCTCCGCCCAGCTGCCCAGCTTCCCGAGCCTGCTGTGGACCGTGCTGGAGAAGCTGCGGGATCCCGAAGCCTCGATGGCCGAGGTCGGCCGGCTGCTGTCCCTGGACCCGGGACTCTCGGTGAAGCTCCTCCGCACGGTGAACTGCGCGGGCAGCGGGGTGCGCAAGCAGATCAACAGCGTCTCCCACGCGGTCATGCTGCTGGGGCGCCGCCGCGTGGAGTCCATGGTGCTGGCGGTGGCGGTCCAGGACAGCCTGCCGAGCCACAAGACCGGGGTCTTCTCGACCGATGACTTCTGGCGCACGGCCGCCCACCGGGCGATCACCGCCAACAACCTGGCCCGCATCGTGGAGCCTGCGGTGGCCGACCTGAGCTTCACCGCCGCGCTGCTCCAGGACATGGCCCTGCCGCTGCTGACCCTACACCGGGCCCAGGAGTACGCGCCGGTGCTCGAGGCGTGGTACGGCGGCGACGGCCAGCTCGAAGTGCTCGAGCGCCAGGCCATGGGCTTCGACCACGCCATGGTCGGCGACTGGATGAGCGAGTCCTGGACCTTCCCCGGCGAGCTGCGCCACGCCATCTCAGACCACCACGGCGGCGACAACGCCCCGGTCCCGGTCCAGCTGGTGTCCGCCATCCGGAGCACCGAAGACGCCCAGGGCCAGGAGGTCCTCATCGAAGGCATGCGCGAGAACTACGGCTTCGATCCCGACCGCACCATCCGAGTGATGTTGTCGGGAGAGGACCAGGTCAAGGAGCTCAGCGCCCTGCTGGCGGCGTGACTCAGATCCTGTCCCCGATGGCCGCCCAGGTCTGAGCGATCCGCGCTTCCAGCCTGAAGCGCATCGGCGCCGGCACCGCTCGGAAGAGCTGCGCCCCCAGCAGCCAGCGCCGCTCGACTCGGCCCTCTCGCTCCAAGGTCTCGGGACTGGGCGCTCCCGCCTGGATCCAGGCCTGCTCCTGGGGGGTCGCCTCCCGGTAGAAGCACTCCGGGCTGTAGACCCCGAAGCGGCCTTCGGGGAGATGATCCGCCAGGTACCGACGCACCCGAGGCACGTGGTAGACGCTGGTGATCGCGAGCAGGCGGTCCAGACCGTGGGCCTCCAGCAGCGCGGCCCCGCCCTGGGCCTCCTCTCGGGTGCTGCGGGTCTGCTCGGCGACCACCAGCCGCTCCCGGGCCACTCCCAGCTCGTCGAGCAGGGCGACCACGATCGCCGAGCCGGTCTCGGACTGGTTCGCCAGCTGGGCCTCCAGGGTGGCGGCGAGCACCGCTCCCCGACGCAGGGCCACCGCGGCGCCCGCGGCCCGGGCGGCCAGCTCCCGGCGGGCCCGCTCGGGATCCCGCTGCAGCTCCTTGCCCAGGATCAAGACCCCGTCGCGCGTCATGGGCCCGATCTATCCGTGGGGGGTCATGTCTGCCGGAGCCACGACCGATCCCGAAGTCGTCATGCACACGTTCCTGCTCCTCCTCTCCCCCTTCGTCCAGGCCGCCCCCGCGGTGGCCGATCTCCAGCCGACGGACCGGGACACCGTGGACTTCGTCGTGGAGGGCATCCAGACCCCCCCGCAGGCGGAGGCCTACCCCGAGGTCGAGATGGCGGGAGCCGTCGTGCGCGGCACGGTCCCCGGAGGCCCGCGGGTCCGCGGCTACGGAGGGCGCATCGAGCTCGAGGCGAGCATGGGTGCCGACGGCGCCAGCGCCTCCGACGCCGACCTGGTCTGGGCACAGACCGCCCCCGCAGAGCTCACCACCACCGCCACGGGCCGCACTCGGCGCGACGAAGCGGCCGTGACCGGCTGGGTCGGACTCACGGACGGCGAGACCCGGCTCGCTCGACGCGCCGCCCTGGGGGCAGGCACGGTCTGCGCCGAGCGCGAGGGCAGCCCCGAGCCGGAGCACGACCTGGACCTGCGCCTGACCCGGCCACCGCCCGCCGGCGAGGCCCTGGCCCAGCAGACCTGGGAAGCCCGGCCGAGCTTCGTGCTCGGCGAAGACTCCGAAGGCCAGACCGGCGTCTACGCCAGCCTCCAGCCCGGCGACCAGATCACCGTGGTGCAGATCTCCGGCGGCCCGCGGTTCGTGGAAGAGGTCGAGCTCGAGCGCACCGGTCGTACCCTGCGGTGGCGCCGGGACCACAAGGGCGAGTCGGTCTGCTACGAGGACCCGCCAGCGGAGTAGGCGGAGAGCACCTGGACCTGCGCGCCACCGTCGGCGAGGGTCAGGTCCAGCGCGTCCCCGGCCGCGAGCTCGGCATGACTGCGCACGATGGCGTCGCCCTTGCGGGCCAGGGCGTAGCCGCGCCCGAGCACCGCCAGCGGGGACAGGGCGTCGAGCCGCCCGGCCAGCGCCGTGAGCCCCGAGCGGCGGCCATCCAGGGTGCCGACGGCAGCGCGGCAGAGGCGCCGGTGGAGGTCCTGGTGCCGCGCCCGCGCCCGGGCCAGGCGCTCCCCCGGGTGCAGCAGCCGCAGCCGCTTCAGCCGAGCCCGCCGCTCGGCGAGCTGCCGGGTCAGCGCCTGGATCGCCCGGCGCTCGAGCTCGTCCAGGCGCCCGATCAGGGTCGCCAGCTCCGGCACCACGATCTCCGCCGCCGCCGAGGGGGTCGCAGCCCGGGCATCGGCCGCCAGGTCCGACAGCGCGTGGTCGATCTCGTGTCCCACCGCGGACACCACCGGTATGGGACAGCGCACCACCGCCCGCACCACCGGCTCCAGGTTGAACGCCCAGAGGTCCTCTGCGGAGCCCCCGCCGCGGCCGACGATGATCACCTCCGAGCGCCCGTGCTGCCCCAGGAGATCCAGGGCCGCC
>CAYFPX010000047.1:19007-32386 GCA_964344945.1 uncultured Enterobacterales bacterium | reverse complement strand
GAAACGGCAGAGGCCGCTTGCGGACCGGGTCGAACAACCCCTCGGCGTGCAGGCGACGCTTGAGGGCCTCCAGGGCCCGCTGCCGCTCGCCGGCGCCCGCGGGCACCATCCGGCGCACGATGAAGGAGGCCTTACCGCTGGGGGCGTAGAAGTCCGGGCGGCCGACCACCACGACCTTGTCGCCGTTGCGGGGCCGCCAGTCCATGCGCTGGTTGTCGCCCCGGAACATCGCCCCGCCGATGGCGCTGCGGCCGTCGGTCAGGGTGAAGTACCAGTGGCCGCTGCGCTGGGGGTTGAACTTGGAGACCTCGCCCTCCACGACGAGCTGCCCCAGCCCACCGAGGGTGTGCTTCAGCGCCGCGCCGAGCTGGCTGACGGTCAGGACGTCTGCCATCGCATCCACGCTCGGGACCCGGCCGCCGACACCAGGGCGAGGGCCAGCAGCAGCCAGGCGCCACCGGCGAGCCTCAGGGACCAGGCCCAGTCCGGCGCATAGGAGAAGGCCACCTGGTGCTCGCCCGGCGGCAGCACCAGGCCCCGGAAGGTCACGTTGGTCCGCAGGATCTCCGCCGGCTCGCCGTCGACGGTGGCCCGCCAGCCCGGGTACCAGGTGTCCGCCAGCACCAGCACGCCCTCCCGGTCCAGGTGGACGTCGAGCAGGACCTCCTCCGGGCTGTGTTCCTGGAGGTGCACGGTGCCGGGCACGGGACCGCAGGGAACCTCGGCCCCTTCGACGACAGCCGTGGTGCGGGGATCGATGGTCAGGAGATCCGCCAGGGCCTCGGCGCCGTCGGCGGCGGGCTCGCTGCACCCCACCAGGAAGGCCCGGTCGCGGGCCAGGGGGTTGCGGTAGACCTGGACCGGCCCGGTCAGCAGCTTCTCCAGCCGAGCGGACGCCAGGGTGTGCACGGTGACCAGGTAGCGGATGCCCATCATGTCGATGAGCGGCAGCCGCTCCTCGACCAGCCGGGCCTGGCGGACCCCGTGGTCCATGCCCACGTCGAGGCCGGTCGCCGCGAGCACGGCCTCGTGTCGCGGCAAGAGCAGCGGGGAGAGCAGGATGACGTCCCGGGTGCCGGCGAGCAGGCCCAGGTTGCTGCTGAGCAGCTGGCGGTCCAGGGTCGGGCTCTGCACCCGGTCGACGGTGGTGGTGCGGTACAGGCCGTCCTCCCGGGTGACGATCTCCGCGGTGAGGGTGTCTGCGTTGGCGCTCTCGGCGGGGACCGAGGGGTTGAAGTCCCGGGCAAAGGCCAGGCCGTCGGCGACCACCAGCGCCAGCACCGCGCTGCCCACGGCCCGCCGGGAGAAGCGCTCGCTCTTCCAGGCCCACAGGATGGCGCAGAGCCCCAGGGCGAGCTCCGCCGGCCACCACACCCCAGGAGAGGCCGGCGAGAAGTCCCAGGCCAGCCCCGCCAGCATCGCGTCCACCCGCTCGGCGCCGCCCCGCTGGGCGAAGACCCCCATCAGGCGGCCTCTCAGGGGGTCGTGCAGAGCGTCCAGCAGCACGGTGGCCGTCGCTCCCGCGACCACGCCCAGGGCCACGGCCCAGGCGATCAGTCTGGGGAAGCGGGCTGTCAGCCCGTCGGGCCTCCCGTTGAGGATCTCGTCCAGGGCCCGGGCGCCCAGCACGACCGCCGCCAGGGTCAGCAGCATCGAGAACCGCACGGGGAAGCGGAAGAAGTCCATGCCGGGCAGCAGGCGGAAGAGCGCGTAGACCGGCGTGTAGCGGCCGAACATCAACAGCAGGCTCACCAGCGCCAGGCCCTTCCAGCTCCGCGCCCCCTTGCGAAAGACCCCCCGCACGGCCAGCAGGGTCAGGGGCACGCCCAGGTAGAAGCAGTCCTCCCAGAAATTCTCGCCGGTGCCGAAGTAGAGCGGGCCCTTGTGCACGTAGGTCAGGGCGATGTCGGCCGGGCGCTCGAAGCCCCAGAACCGCGGCAGCACGGCGTTGACGAGCTCCCAGGGCGGCAGGGAGCCGATGCCGGCGAAGGCGGCGTCGACGCCGCCCTCCCGGGCCGAGTGGCGGGAGAGCCCCAGGCTGGCCAGGAGCTGGGGCAGCGCGGCCGCGATGCCGAGGGCCGCGCCCAGGCCCGCTCGGCCCCAGGCCGCGGCGCTCCTGGCGTGGGCCGCGAAGACCCAGAGACAGCCCAGCAGCCCGATGACCGCCGCCTGGGGGTGACCGGCGGTGAGCATGCAGGCCACGGCGGTCCCCCACCCCACCACCCAGCGCCAGGAGCCCCCACGAGCGATCAGCACCGTGGTGCCGACCGCCGCCGGGACCCAGGAGGCCACCGCCTGCATGCCGGCGTAGGTCACGTGGGCGACCATGAAGCCCGACAGGGTCCAGGCCACCGCCGCCGTCAGCGAGGCCAGGATGCCGCGGCCCAGCACCCGGCACAGCCAGAAGGCGCCGAGGGCCCCCCAGCTCGTGTGGAGCAGGATGCCGGCGGTGAGCGCCTTGTGGGCGGGCAGCACCGCGCCGAGCAGCACGTTCACCGGGTAGAAGACCCCGGTCTGGCCGTCGGCCATGAGCGGAAAGCCGTTGGCGACGTCGGTGGCCCACAGCGGCACCCGGCCGGCAGCCCACTCCGCGGCCGCCCAGGCCCGCCAGGGGTGGTGGTGGTGCCGCAGGTCGTGGGCCCAGAGCACCTCGTCGGAGAACACCACCTCCGGGTAGAGCAGCAGCGGCAGGGCCAGGGCCAGGGCGATGGCCAGGCCGGCTCCCCAGCGCGGTCCCACGGTGCTCCCTCTGCAGACCTATTCGGTGTAGCCGAGCGCTTCGAGGCGGTCGAGGGTCGTCTGGTCCGCCGAAGGCAGGAAATTCAACCCCAGGGACTCGGCGTCCGGTGCCACCTGGCGGCGGCACTGGGCCAGCGGATCCGCCTGGTTCGGGTCCCCACTGATGTCCCGGCTCTCCCCCGGATCGGCGGCGAGGTCGTAGAGCTCCTCGCCGCCGCTGGCCGGGTCCTGGATGTACTTCACGCCGTGGGTGCGCAGGCCGAGCAGCACGCCCTCCCGGAGCGAGGCCTCCCGCCGGCCATAGAGCGGACAGGCCAGGTCGCTCTTGCGCACGCCCGTCGCGTAGCCGAAGAGCTCGGCGCCCTCGGCCTGCGCCAGGGGATCGAGCCTGATGTACCTCAGGACTGTGGGCGCGATGTCCATGATGCGCACCTGGGGCTCGATGCGCTGGTTCACCACACCTCGCAGGCCGGGCGCCCGGATGATCAGGGGGATGCGCAGGGACTCGTCGTAGAGACCGTGGTGGTGGAACATGATGTCGTGCTCGCCCAGCTGCTCCCCGTGGTCGCTGGTGACCACCACCAGGGTGTCGTCGGCCACGCCGAGCTCATCGAGCAGGTCCAGGAGCTCCCCGACCTGGGTGTCGGAGAGGGTCGCCTCGTGGCTGTACTGGGCCCGCAAGGCGGCGATCTCCGCCTCGGTGTAGGTGTGGTCCGGCTGGCTGAGCAGAGCCCGGTGGTCCACGGTCTGATCCGGGGACTCGTAGGGCGCGTGGGGCTCGAACCAGTGCACCCACGCCAGCCAGGGCTGGTCGCCCTGGGCCCGGAGCCACTGGGCAGCCCGCCGGTTGGTCTCGTGGCCGAGGCGCTCGAGCAACCAGGGCATCTTCTCCGGGTTGCCGACCTTGAACAACAGCGGCACCAGGAAGCGCCCTGCGACCAGGTCCGTGGCGCCGCGGAAGCGCGGCAGGAAGTCGTCGTCGTAGACGTCGAAGCCCTGATCGAGCCCCAGCCGCGAGTCCACGGCGAAGCTGGAGACGAACGCGCCGGTGGCGTAGCCCTCGTCGCTGAGCCGCTCCGCCAGGGTCTCGTAGCCCCCGGCCAGGGCGTGGCCGTTGCTGTAGACCTTGTTGCGCAGGGGGTGCAGGGCGGTGAACAGCGCCGCGTGGGAGGGCCCGGTCTCCGGGGTCGGGGTCACCGCGTCCAGGAAGAGCAGCCCCTGGTCGGCCAGGGCGTCCATGCGCGGGGTGTGGCTGTGGTCTGTGCCGTAGGCGGAGACGTGGTCCCGGCGCAGGGTGTCGATGGTGATGATGAGGACGTTCGGGTCACCGGCCAGGGCCTTGCTGGACCCGGCGGTGGCGGTGCTGGCGAGCCAGGCGCCGAAGGTCCCCAGGGCCCCACCGATCAAGAGCGCCGTGGGCACCCACCCCAGCCGCGAGCGTGCCCCCACCGCGGCCCGGCGGAGGAAGAAGCCGGCGTTGAACCACACCACACCGGCCAGTCCGATGGGACAGGCGCCCATGGCCAGCGCGGCGGGGAGGCGACCTTCCTCCCAGATCCGGGCGGCCACCAGCCACAGGTAGACGCCGCTGAGCACGAACGTGACCACGCTGGCGGTGGCTGCGAGGACCTGCCAGGGGCCGGCCTTGGACCACACCCTCTGCACCACCGGAGCGACCAGGGCGCCCAGCACGCCGGCGGCCCCACCGACCAGACCGAGATCGAAGACCGCCAGCTCGAGGCCTTCGGCGAAGCTCAGGGGCAGCTGGGTGGAGACACCGATCTCCACCAGCTCGAAGCCTGCGGCGACGAAGCCGAGGCCCAGCCCCATCAGCAGGCCTCCGGCGATCGGAGCACGCTCGATCACTCGATGTACCCCAGAGCCTTGAGGGCATCGACGGTCGCCGCGTCCCGCTCGGGCGCCACGCCCTCGGCGGCCCCGAGCAGCTCCGCCTGGAGCTGGCCCTCGAGCTCCGCCAGCCGGTCCACGTGGGTGGGCGACAGGTCCCGCTCCTCGCTCGGGTCTGGGGCCAGCTCGTAGAGCTCCGACCCCCCCGCGCCGTGGTGGATGACCTTCCACCCCTCGGTGCGCAGGGACCAGTCCGTCGGCGGGTCCTCGACGTGCCTGGCCGCGATGGTGCTGGAGAGCGCCGGTTCGTCCACGCAGGCCTGCCCCCGCAGGTCCGGCCACAGGGAGCGGCCCTCGTCCGGCCCGTCCGGGAGGCCCAGTCCCTCCGCCACGGTGGTGCCGACGTCGAAGAGCCGGACCTGGCAGGGCACGCGCAGGCCGGCGGCCACGCCCGGGCCCCGCAGGATCAGCGGGATGCGCAGCGACGCGTCGTAGAGGTGGTCCCCGTGGTCGAAGAGGTAGTCGTGCTCGGTCAGGGACTCCCCGTGGTCTGCGGTCACGATGATCAGCGTGTCCTCCAGCTCGCCCCGGGCCTCGACCGCGGCCACGAGCTCGCCGACCAGGCTGTCGGCGTGCGCGATCTCGGCGTCGTAGGCCTCCAGCAGCCACTGGACGCTCGTGACCGCCCGGTGGGGGGGCGGCCAGTAGGGCGGCAGGTCGAGGGGCTCGCCGTCCCGGGGGGCGCCGTGCACGTCGGTGCCGGGGGCTTCGTAGGGCCCGTGCGGATCGAACAGGTGCACCCACGCGAACCAGGGACCCTCGACGTCCTCCAGGTAGGCCAGGGCGCGGCCCGTGGTGTTGTCGCCGACCCGCTCGCGCAGGGTGTTGCCGGGCAGGAACAGCTGCTCCCAGAGCTTGACCAGCGACAGCCGGTGCAGCCCGGGGATCGCGCCGAAGTCGTCGTCGTAGACGTCGAAGCCCTGGGTCCAGCCCCACTTGCCGTGCAGAGGGAAGCCGGACACGAAGCCGCCGGTGGTCCAGCCCGCGCCTTGGAGCCGCCGGGAGAGCAGCTCCGGTCGGTCGCCGAGGGTCGTGGCGTTGGTGCGCACCCCGGTGGTCGAGGTGGGCTGCCCGGTCAGCAGCGAGAGGTGGGAGGGCTGGGTCAGCGGGGCCGGCGCGATGGCCTGCTCGAAGACCACGCCCTGGGCACCCAGCCCGTCGAGCACCGGTGTCTTCGCCGGGCCGCCGTACGTGCCGAGCCGGTCCGGGCGGGTCGTGTCCAGCGTGACCAGCAGCACGTTCGGACCCTCCGCGCCCCCAGAGGACAGGTCCGGGGTCGCGGTCACGAACGGCCAGATCCCGGCCAGCAGCCCCAGCCCACCCAGGGGCTTGACCAGCCGCGGCAGGAGCGGCGCCACCACGGCCCACAGCTCATCGGAGACGAGTGCCTTGGCCATGCCCCCCATGTGGGCACGGCTGTGGCCTGTTCCGGGGACCGGGGCAGTGCTCGCGCCACCAGCGCCGCCGGCAGGCTCACGGCCAGGCCGCAGGCCACCGCCAGGGCGCTCCAGATCAGCAGCTCGCCGCCGCCCAGGCCCAGGCGCGGCTCGGCCCGCAGGGCGACCTCGAGCAGACCCGAGCTCGCCCCCAGCACCACCGCCAGGCGGAGGAGTCCGGGCTGATCAGGTCTTGTCACCCGCTGCCTTCAGGTGAGCCTGGGCCTCCTCAGCGGTCATCTGCCGCTGGCCTTCCAGGGCCGGGTAGTCGTCGAAGAAGGGCATCACGTCGCTCGCCCGCACGCGCCGTCGGAGCAGCAGGAAGTACAGGTACTGCTCCGGATGGCGCACCACCCAGTCGCTGAACACGTCGGCGAAGGCCTGCATGTTCACCTGGAGCTCCTCGTCCCGGTCCGGCCGCTTCTGGTACGGCAGGGCCGGCGTGATGATCATGCGGTGACGTGCCTGGCCGGGCTCCCGCACCACCAGGGTGGGCAGCAGCGCCGCCCCGGTCTTGCGCACGAGCTGGATGGGCTGGGTCGACACGTTCGCCATGCGCTCCACGAGCTTGACCCGCGTCCACTTCTTGCCGCCGCCGCCGTCGAAGGCGAGCCCCAGGACCTGGTTGTCGCGCAGGCACTGGAACGCAGGTCTCAAGAACTTGAACACGTTGATGTGTTGGACCGGCAGCCGCTGCTCGAGTTCCCAGCGGCGCTCCAGCACCCGCTCCCACAGCGGCGTGGTGCGGGTCTCCCGCAGGATGTCGGCCCAGACCGGAGGCGGGGCCGACAGCTGGTTCATCGGGTAGCCCTTGTGCCCCAGGGCCGGCATGATCATCTGGTTGGCGCCATAGTGGCCGATCAGCACCACCGCGCCCTTGCCCCGCTTCAGCGCTGCGTCCAGGTGCTCCAGCCCCTCGATCGTGCAGTAGTCGTCGATCGTGCCGGGGTTCATGTGGGGGTACCGCAGCACCTCCAGCTCGTTGAACATGTTGAGGCGCCAGGCGTCCCGCACGATGTCCCCGGCCGGCCGCGGCAGGGGCCGGTCCCCGAAGGTCAGGGCCAGCTCCTCGGCGGCCTGGGCGATGTCCTCGGTGCCCAGGGTGCGCACCAGGTCCCCGCCCACCGTGGCGAACCGATCCAGCCAGCCCCGCGGGGCCTTCGAGACCAGGGCCTGGCCCGGGTAGTAGATGGCCAGGCCTCCCAGGTCCTTGACCAGGAGCTTCATCGGAGGCCGACCGCTCCGCGACGGTCCCGGGCCCTGGTCCTCGGGGTTCACCGGGGCAGGGCCGGGGGCACGGCCAGCACGGCCTTCTTGTCGATCTTGCCGTTGGCCATCAGCGGGATCTGCTCCCAGAACTCGATGAGCCGCGGCACCTTGTAGACCGCCAGCCGGTCCCGGCAGTAGCGCCGCAGTCGCGGCACGGTCAGGGCGCTGCCGGGGGTGAGCTGGACCACCGCGCGGGCGATCTCGCCGCGGATGCGCTCCTCGGCCCGCACCACCACCGCGGTCCGCACGTCGGGGTGGGTCATCAGCACCCGCTCGATCTCGAGGGGGTAGACCCGGATGCCGCCGATCTTGAGCATCTCGCTGCGGCGGCCGATGAACTCGATGTAGCCGTCGTCGGCGCGGCGCATGAGGTCCCGGGTCCAGTACCAGCCGTCCTTGAACAGTGCCGCGGTCTCCTCGGCGTTGTTGACGTAGCCGCTGACCACGGCCTCGCCCTTGACGATCATCTCGCCGACCTCGCCCACCGGCACGTCCCGGCCCTGGGTGTCGACGATGCGGATCTCGTAGCCCTGGACCGGCAGCCCGGTGCAGCCCGGGCGGCGCTCGCGGTCCGGCCGGAGCGCGATCGCCACCCCGCTGGTCTCGGTGGAGCCCCAGACCGGCATGAAGGAGGCGCCGAAGCGCTGCTCCAGGCGGTGCAGGGTCTCGCTGGTGACGAAGGCGCCGCCGCTCTCCAGGATCTGCAGCGACGAGAGATCGCTGCCGCCGTCGTCGTTGAAGTCCAGCAGCATCTCGTAGAACGACGGCACCGCCATCATCCAAGAGACCCGGAAGCGCTCGATGGTCGCGGCGATGATGCGCGGCGACAGGGAGTCCATGATCACGAAGGCCCCGCCGCACAGGATCGAGCGGTGGAACAGCTCGTGGGGGTGGGCGAAGACCGAGAACATGCCCAGGAAGACGTGCTGCTCGGTGAAGCCGAGGCCGTCGTGGCCGGGACGGTCGAAGGCGGTCAGGCCGTTGGCGTTGATGTGGCGGTGGGTCGCCATCGCGCCCTTGGGCCGGCCGGTCGAGCCCGAGGTGTAGTTGAAGTAGACGACGTCGTGGGGGCCGACAGCGACGCCCGGGTCCTGGGCCGGGAAGTCCTTGTTGTCGTCGTAGGACGTGTCCCCGTGCCGGCCGAGCTCGCCCACATAGATGATGCGGCGGGGGTCGCCGAGCACCGGGAGCAGGCCCTTCAGCAGGCCATCGAACTGCTTCTCCACGAAGACCGTGCGGATGTTCGCGGTCTCGAACTGGTCCCGCAGGTGGTCTGGGTGGAGCTTGAAGTTGACCGGCGCCATGATGGCGCCGACCCGCGCACAGGCGAGGAAGCCGATGGCCACCTCGGGCCGCTTGGTGAGCAGGAAGCCGACCGCGTCGCCCTTTCTCACCCCGACGGAGACCAGCAGGTTCGCGACTCGGTCGACCTCGGCGTCGAGCTCGCCGTAGGACAGCTGCCGGGTGTCGCCGAGCAGGGCCGGCCGATCCGGGCCTTCCTCCGCGGTCTTTCGCAGCACCTCGCCGAGCGTGAGGCGCGCCTTCGATTCCAGACTGTCCAAGTTTCCGACCTCAGCCCTGAGAGCGGCACAACTACCCGCTCGTGAGACCCCTCGTCAACTGGCTCTCGGCAACGATCGCAGGGCGCTGAGGTGCCTGCGCGCCTCGGGCAGCAGGCGGTCTTCGTCTTCGCCGCCGTAGCGGGCCCGGTAGTGGCAGTCCGCGATCCACTGCAGCGGCTCCGCCGTGGCCCCTGCCCTGGCCACCAGCCAGTCCGCCGCGGCCTGAGGCGGCAAGCCGATCGGCACCTGGTAGCCTCGCCGCGCCACGAGCCTCCAGGCCCGCTGGAGCACCCCCTCCAGCCCCTGCCGGGACCGGGTCCGACGGGGCCGCAGCACCAGCGACCGCACCAGGCCCGGAAGCACGCCCACCAGGACCAGCAGGGCGCCCACAGGCACGAGGGGGGCCGCCGGCGCCCACCCGCTGGTGGCCCCGGCGTCGAAGTCGGGCAGGTTCATCAGGGCCAGCTGGTCCCCGAGGTCGAAGTCCACGACCTGCTGGCGCCAGGCCCGGGTCATCGCGTCGGCGGCCTGGCTCCACCAGCCCCTCGCGGGCGGCGCCGTGGCCTCCGGGGTGGCGTCGAAGCTGACCCAGCCCGCCGTGCCCAGGTAGGCCTCCACCCAGCTGTGGGCGTCGGACTGGCGCAGGGTCACGAAGCCCGTGAGCTCGTTCCACTCCCCGCCGTAGAAGCCGTTGACCACGTTGGCCGGCACGCCGGTGGCGCGTAGCAGCACCGCCAGGGCGGTGGCGAAGTACTCGCAGTGGCCCCTGCGGGTCTCGAAGAGGAAGTCCACCACCGGCTGGCCGAGGGTCCCCGCCTCGGGCACGTCGGTGTAGGTGTAGTTCTCCCGCAGGTGCCGCTCGAGGGCCACCGCCTTGTCGTAGGGGGTGGTCGCTCCGACGGTCAGTCGGCGAGCGAGCTCCACCACCTGGGGGTCCAGCCCTTCGGGCAGGCGGGTGAAGTGCCTCTGGGCGCGGGGATTGAGGCGGTGGGCTCGGCTCGCCTCGCGCAGTACCTCGGGACCGGCGGCCACCGGGCGGGACCACACCCGGTAGGACATGCGCCGCGGCTCCCCCATGTGCCGCACGTTCTTCGGCTCCTGGCCCAGCAGGGTCAGGCCCTCGGTGCGCATGGCGAGGACCCGGGGCAGGCCGAAGAGCACACGCTCGCCCAGGGGCTCCAGCAGGACGTCCTGGCGGATGTCGCCTGCGCGCTCCCCCCGGGGGCGATCCGGCACCTGCCACGGCACCACGACCCCGCTGCGCCGCCAGGCCTCGCCGTCGAAGGCGTCCAGAGCCACCCCGCGCATCCGCAGGGGAGGAAGGATCGGCTCCTCGGAGCCGAAGGCCCGGGCCTCGACCTGCATCACCGGGGTCGGGTTGGTCTGGATGGCGCCCAGGTCACCCAGGCTCACCTCGTCGGAGAAGCCGGACACGCTGGTGGCGGCTCCCCAGCGCGCCATCGCGCCGGCCTGGAGCCGGGGAAGCGACAGGAACACCCCCGCGGAGACGGCGAACAGGGCCACGGCCGTTGCGGCGAGGCCCGCGCCGCGCCGAGGGGTGAACAGGGTGGCTCCTCGCGCTGGCCGGAGCAGCTGGACGTCCCAGGTGTGCAGCAGCAGCAGCGCCAGGGGCAGCAGCGCGACCATGCCCACGTGCAGCGGCGCGAGCCAGGCCGAGTCGCTCAGGGTCGAGCCCAGGAGCAGCACCAGGTAGCTGAGCAGCAGGGCGACACGGTGATCGCCGGGCAGCGCGGCGGTCCAGGCCCGGTGGATCATCAGGTAGACCACCAGGAGCATGGCCACCTCGCCCCAGGGGCGACCGAGCAGGAAGACCAGCACCAGGGCCAACACCGCGGCCACCGCGTTCGCCAGCCGCCACGCGGTCTCCCAGAGGCCGGGGCGGTTCACCGCCCAGCCGAGCGCCATCAGCGCCAGACCGCCGAAGGCCGTGACCGCCGGCACGCCGCCCTTCGGGGCCAGGCAGAGCACGCCGAAGGCCATCACGAGTCGCACGGTCCACGCCGCGCCGCGCTGCACGCGGGCCCCGTCGAGTCGGCTGGCGGCGTTCACGGCGCGTCCACCAGCGCCAGGGCCGTGAGCATGCCCCGGATGTGGTCCACGCCCCGACCGGGGCGCCAGAGCCGGCCAAACAGCCTGAGGCCCACCGAGCGGCCCCTTGCGGCGTGGTGCACGATCTCCCCGCAGGCCCGCTCCAGCTCCCGGTCCACGGTGCCGCCCCCCGGGTCGACGACCACCAGGACCTCGCCCGCGCGGTCCGGCTCGCGCTCGACCACCACCGCCTCTCCGAGCCGGGCCGTCGTGGGCCAGTGGACCAGCCGCACCGGATCGCCGGGCACGTAGGGGCGCAGGCCCAGGAATTCCCCGCGCCCACCGCGACGGCTCGCGCTGTGGTGCCCTCGGCCGCGGCCCATGCCCAGAGGCGCCCGACGGCCCCGACCACGCATCGGGTAGACCACCAGCGCCGCCGGCAGGGGCACGGTCCAGCGCCGCTCGAACAGGCCGAAGGGGAACGACGAGCTCATGCGCAGGCCCTCGACCGGCACCGCCCCCCGGGAGGGGAAGTGCCAGGCGAAGGGGACCTCCACGGTCTCGCCCGGGTCGACCACCGCGACGGCCGCGCTGCCCAGCGGATGATCCGGGCCCAGCTCCTCCACCAGCAGGCCGTACAGGGAGAACCAGGCGCGCTCGTTCGTCACCACGACGGTGCCGTGCACGGCCTCTCGGGCGTAGAGCTCCGCGGGCAGCCGCCGGGCGAGGTGCACCCCGCGCAGGTTCCACTCGGCCAGCACGTTCTGCACGACCATCAGCCCCAGCAAGCCCGCCAGCGACAGGTACAGCAGGTTGTTGCCGGTGTTCAGCGCCGCCAGGGCCAGGCCGGTGATGACCGCCAGGAACCACCACCCCGTGGGGGTGGGCTTGACCCGGAAGTGCCGCCGGGTCTGGAGGTGTCCGCGACCGAGGCGAACGACCCTCAACGCCCGGGTGCCGGCAGCTCGTCCAGCAGCTCCGCCAGGGCACGGCCCGCCGCCTCCCGCCCCTCGCCCCGGGCCACGACCCGGTGGGCCAGCACCGGCACCACCAGGCGGCGCAGGTCCTCGGGCACCGAGTAGGCCCGGCCCCGCAAGGTCGCGAGGGCCTTGACGCACCGGTACAGCGACTCGGCGGCACGGGTGCTGGCTCCGCGGATGAAGCGGGCGTCTGAGCGGGTGCGGTCGACCACGCGGAGCAGGTCGTCTTCGACGTCCGGGTGGACCTCGACGGCCTCCACCTGGTCCAGCAGGCCCGAGAGCGCCGCCGGGTCGAGGGCCGGCGCCAGCTCGGTGTTGCGGAAGCCCCCCGCCCGCAGCACCGCGCGCTCGGACTCCCGGTCCGGGTAGCCCATCGACAGCCGCAGCAGGAAGCGGTCGAGCTGGGAGTCCGGCAAGGGGAAGGTGCCCACGTGGTCGTGGGGGTTCTGGGTCGCGACGACGATGAAGGGCGCCGGCAGCGCGCGGGTCACGCCGTCGACCGAGACCCGGCCCGCGTTCATCGCCTCGAGCAGCGCGGACTGGGTCCGGGGCGGCGCCCGGTTGATCTCGTCTGCCAGCACGACGTTGGCGAACACCGGGCCGGGACGGAAGCGGAAGTCGGTGCGGTCGGGCTCCAGGATCGCGACGCCGAGGACGTCGGAGGGGAGCAGGTCCGCCGTGAACTGGACCCGGGCGAAGGTGCCACCGAGGGCGCCCGCGAGGGCATGGGCCAGGGTGGTCTTGCCGACACCAGGCACGTCTTCGAGGAGCACGTGGCCCCTGGCGAGCACGGCGACGAGCGCCAGCTCGACCACGTGGCGCTTGCCCTGGACGACCTGCTCGATGCGGTCGCGCAGCGCCAGGACCCGGGGATCCCCCGAGACCTCAGAGCTCGACGTAGAGACCGGCGACGAGGACCGTGTACTCACAGCCGATCTCCAGTTCCTCGATGTCCTCTCCGACTCCGCGGATCTCGAAGGTCTCGAACCCGAACCAGTCGGCCTCGGACGGCTCGAAGTCCAGCTCGAGGTGATCCCAGCCGTCGGTCGCCGACCAGGCGAACTGGCTGATGCCCTCGTAGATCTCGGTCTCGATGTCGCAACTGCTCCCGCCCTGCCGGATCACGGAGTCGGACGAGGTGAGTCGCCACTGGACCCATTCTTCGGACCCATCTCCACGCTCCTCACGCACGACACCCGAGTCGTACGAGAGCTTGCAACCGTTGTAGGCGCCGAGGGCGAAGGGGTCTTCGCCGATGCGCAGCACGGTCTCGTTGCCACCGCCCGAGAATTCCAGGGAGTAGGTGAACGCCTCGGACGAGCCCAGCGCTTCTTCGTGGCAGTCGTCGGCCACGCCGACCACGTCGACGTCCCAGTGGAACCAGTCCGGGTTCAGCTCGTCGGACTCGCAGCCGACCAGCGGCATCAGCAGGGCGA
>CAYFPX010000047.1:11499-18997 GCA_964344945.1 uncultured Enterobacterales bacterium | reverse complement strand
CTCTCCTCCGGGGGACCCCCGGACCATAACCGAAGTGCCCGCGGATGCTGTCCAGGGCGCCAATCCGGCAGGCGGACCGAGCCTGGCGCCGCGACGTGGATTCAGGTGGGTTCGCGACGAGGGAGCGTGCGCGAGCACGTGACCGAGGAGCGGGACCGCCTGAATTCACGTGAGCAAGTCAGGCGACGGGAGCCTGCCGGATTGGCGCCCCAGGCTGTCGCATCCCGGGTTGACGCGGGTTATCCGGGCGGGTCTTCAACCTCTGAGTCCTGGAGCCCCCGTGGCCGACACCCCCTTTGTCGCTCGCCCCACCGACGTCGCCTTCGTCCGCGAGCACTTCGACGCCGCCGCCGGAGGCACCGGCCGCACCTTGATCCTGCCCGGCCGCCCCGGCCTGGGCCGCCGCGCGGTGGTCGGCGAGGCGCTGAAGTCGGTCACCTCCGAGGGCACCGATGTCGTGCTCTGGCGCGTCTCCCTGACCGACGAGGAAGACGGCCTGCGCAGCGTGCTCCGGCTGTACGCCACCCTGCTCGGCACCCTGCACCGGGACCCGATGCTCAAGGGCAAGGTCGAGCTGCTGCTCGGCGCCCAGCTGCCGCAGCACGGCAAGCGCGTCCAGGGCTGGTTCAAGGGCTTCATCGACACCCTGAAGCGCTCCTCCCCCAAGACCAGCGAGGACTCCTTCCAGGTCTCCCTCCCCCGGGACAACCCGGTCGCCGGCCTGGTGGCCGTGGTCACCGCCATCGCCGGCAAGATGCCCGTGGTCCTCGACCTGCAGAACGCCACCGCCAACCACAGCCTGGCTCTGTGGGGCATCGTCGAGGCGCTCATGAGCGCCAACGCGTCCACGAAGCTCCTGACGATCCTGCACACCGACACGGTCGACGACGGCAGCAAGCAGTACCTGCCGGCGCCCTTCCTGGATCTGCTGAGCCGCCGCGGTGACGACCTGACCGTCCACGCCATCGAGACCTGGGGCGTGGACGAGGTCGGCCAGTACCTGAGCGCCAAGGACCTGAGCGGCGACGCCGCGGCCATCGCCACCGCGTGCCAGGGCCTGCCCGGCTACCTGGTCGAGCTGGTCGCCCGCGAGGAGCAGCCCGACTACACCGGCGCCAGCCTGGCCAGCCTCTACCCCCGGACCGTCGACGCCGACGAGCTCGAGGACAAGCAGGTCGAGAACCGCCGGGTCGCGACCGCCGCCGACCTCGAGGAGATCGCCTTCCGGGCCAGCCTGCTGGGCCGGGCCTTCCCCAGTGGCCTGGTGGCCGACATCGGCGGCTTCGACCGCGACAGCGTCGACGACCTGCTCGACGCGGCGGAGGACCTGTTCAGCGAGCTCCAGTTCTCCGAGCCTCTGGGCACCTGGATCTACCAGTTCAACAAGGCCATCTGGCGCCAGGGCGCCGAGGATCACTACCTCGCCAGCGAGGAGCGCCAGGAGCAGGGCCGGCAGATCGGTCAGCAGACCGCCACCTTCCTCCAGCGCGTGCTGGTGCCCCGCTCCTACGACTTCGTGCACAAGACCGCCCGGCTCGCCAGCCAGGTGGGCCTGGCCAACCAGGCCGCCGCCCTGCGCAGCATGGCCATGAGCGGCGACCGTCCCGAGGTCTGGGCCTGGACCCACGACCTGCTCA
This sequence comes from uncultured Enterobacterales bacterium, assembly GCA_964344945.1. GTDB lineage: Bacteria > Myxococcota_A > UBA796 > UBA796 > CAJQPC01 > CAYFPX01. The sequence continues at coordinate 17,360 of CAYFPX010000047.1, read as the reverse complement.
CCCTGCACCCCGAGGTCGCCTGGCCCGATCCGATGCGTCGGACCGTCTACATGAACCTGCTCTCCCGCATGGTCGAGCAGGGCGACGTCAACCAGGCCGAGCGCCTGTTCAACGAGTGCTTCGAGTGGGCCCAGGGCCGCGAGGACCGGCGCATGCAGGGCTTCGTGCTCGGTGCCGGCTCCAAGCTCGACGCCCGCCGTCAGGACTTCTACCGGGCCCGGGACCGGGCCGGTGACGCCCTGACCATCTACAAGGCCCTGGAAGACGGCCTGCAGCAGGCGGAGATCCTGAACCACCTCGCCATGATCGAGCTGAGCGACGGCAACCCCAACGCCGCCGCCGCCAAGGTCGACGAGGCTCTGGCGGCCGGCGTCATCGACACCCCGGACGGCAAGAAGGCCGTGCTGCCGCAGGTGGCGGCCAACGCCGAGTTCATCCGCGGCCAGGTCGATCGCCGGGCGGGCAAGTTCAACACCGCCGGCGAGCACTTCCGCCTGGCCAACGAGATCGCCGGCCGCGCGGGCATCGCGCCCCTCGCCCTGGAGAGCGGCCTGGCCTACGGCGAGTGCCTCCTGCGCTCCAAGCAGTCGACCAAGGCCGCGGAGGTCCTGGAGCGGGTCATCGGCATCGCCCAGGGCGTGCGCCAGCCGGTCCGCGAGCGGGCCGCCGCGTCGCTGCTGAGCCAGGCCTGCGCCGACCAGCGCAACTTCGAGGCCGCGCTCAAGTGGGGCCAGCGGGCCCTGGAGCTCACCCGGCAGCTGAAGTTCGACAAGCTCGAGGCGATGGACCTGTACAACATCGGGCTCTTCACCCTGATGCTGAACAAGCCCACCGAGGCCCTGGCCATCCTGAAGGACGCCCGCTCCAAGGCCAACCTGGTCCAGGACGTCATGTTCGCCAAGGAGCTGACCTACCACCTGGGTGTGGCGGCCCACCAGGCAGGCGACATGGAGCTCGCCAAGACCAGCTTCGGCCAGTCCCTGGCGGCGTCGACCCAGGGCAAGGACCTGCGCAAGGTGCTGGGCAGCCACAAGTTCCTGGGGCAGATCGCGGCCAAGGCGGGCGACAGCGCCTCGGCCACGCAGCACTACCAGAGCGCGATCGCGGCGGCGGAGCAGGCGAACCTGAAGGAGGAGCGCAAGGCCCTGCGGAAGGAGCTGGACGCGCTCAGCTAGCGCTTGCGCCGTGCGATCGGTGCCCCGCACAGCGCTCAGGGCGTGAGATCTACCCGGAGTCCCACCGCAGGCCCCTGCTGGTCCCTCGCCCACCCCACCGAGCCACCGACCAGCAGGCAGTCACACCCCGACCGCCACGCCACCGTGCCCAGGGTCTCGCCGAGGCCATCCCCATCCGCCAGCACCGTCGCGCCCAGGTCCCAGGTGGCGTGGCGGGTGCTCAGGGCGGTCCAGGCACCGGCGCGGCCGTAGGGGTCGAGGGTCTCTCGGCCGACGGCCGCGGCCTCGGCCCAGAGCCCGCCGCGGGTCCCGGTCCAGCCCACCCGGCCGGCGAGCAGGCCGTCGTCGTCCCGCCAGCGGGCCTGGGCCCCCACCGACAGCGGGCCCCGAGCCAGCCGCCCCACCGCGTCGATCCCCCAGCTCTCCCGGTCCCAGGGCACCCAGATCCGACCCCACGCGCGGGTGCCGCCCGGGCCCCAGGTGCCGGTCTGGACCTGGGGTCCGATCCAGAGGCCCTCGTCCCACTCCTCCCAAGGCCGAGCGGGGTCCGGGCCCTGGTGCCACCCCGCCGCTCCGCGCACCCCCACCACCCACTCCTGGCGACCCCAGGCGGTGTCCCGCCACAGGGGCAGCCGGACCTCGGCCCGGGCCGCTGCGTCCAGTCCCCCGTCTTCGCCTTCGTAGGCCAGGGCCCGCACCGCCAGGCCGCCCTCCACCTCGAGCAGAGCGCCGCTGTGGGCCTGCCAGAGCGCGCCGCTCGCCTCGGAGCGCAGCTGCCCGTCGACCAGGTCGAAGCGGGCCGTGCCCTCCCCGAGCACTGGCCCGAGGTCCCCGGCGGGCGCCGTGAGCACCGCCGCCGGGGTGACCGCCGTCGTCGGGGCCGCGGTCTGCACCGTGGTGACCTCGACCCGGGCGGGTCCGAAGCCCGCGATGGCACGCAGGTCCGACCAGGTGGCCGTCCGGCCCGCCAGGGTGCGGCTGCGCTGGGACAGCCAGGTCGGGTCGCTGACCCACTGGCCGTCCACCCCGACCCGCAGGCCCGTGGACACCTGGACGTGGTGCACCGTGGCCTCTCCGCGCAGCTCGCCGTCCTCCCAGGTCAGCGCCGTCGTTGCTTCGCTGTCGACGCCCCAGCGGGCCGACAGGTCGGACTGGAGGGTGCGCCAGTAGCCCACGTTGCCGCGCATCTGCAGGCCTCGCGGGTGGCCCCAGCGCACCGGCAGCCCCAGGGCCGGGTGGCCGTCGACCCAGCCGAGCACCGGGGCCTCCAGGTGCGGCTCGTGGGGGTCCAGGCTGGTGAACCACCGGGGCACGGGGACCACGCGCAGTCCCCAGAACCGGATCCAGCCCCCGTCCACGCGAAGGGTCCGGCCCGGGTCGACCTCGGCCCGCCGGGCCTCCAGGGCCCAGGGAGGGCGGTGGGCACAGGTGGCCTCACAGGCGGTGGCCACGGCGTCCTCGACCACCAGGGTCCCGTCCGGGAGCAGCAGCAGGCTCGCCCCGGCCAGGTGCCAGCCCAGGCCGTCGGCCACCACCCCCTGGAGCAAGGCCTCCTCGGCGTCCAGGGTGACCCAGGCGGCCTGGAAGGACAGCACCAGCTCCCCTTGCTGGAGGGCACCGCCGGCGAGGGTGAGGGTCTGGCTGTCCAGGTCGAAGGTGCCGGACTCCGCGACGACGGTCTGGCCTGCCCGGGTGAGGGTCACTCCGCCGGTCGCGGTGATGCGACCGTCCTCGAAGACCAGGCGGTCCGCCTGGACCTCCACGGGTGGCGGAACGCCCGCGGGGATCACGGGGAGAGCAGATCCCGGACTGCGCCCACCAGGAACAGGCTGCCTGCGACGACCAGGAGCCCGTCGAATTGCCGCGCCAGGCCCAGCGCGTCCTCGACCGGGCCCGCAGGCAACACCGGCACGGACAGGTCCACCAGGGCCGAGGCCACCTCGCCCGCCGGCATCGCCCGGGGGTGGGCGCAGTGGGTCGTACAGACCCGCTCCACCTGGCCCATCAGCGGCGCGACCACGCTGCGCACGTCCTTGTCCTTGGAGACTCCGAGCAGCAGGGTGCGGGGCGCCTCTCGGGGCAGGCCCGCCAGGTAGTCGGCCAGGGCCTGGGAGGCCTCGACGTTGTGGGCGCCGTCGAGCAGGACGTCGCTTGCGGCCCACTCGCAGCGGCCCGCGTGGCGCACGCCGGCCAGCCCGCTGCGCAGGGCCGCCTCGGAGACCGCCAGCTCGGGACGCACCTCGGCCAGGGCGTACAGGCTCGCCAGGGCCACCCCGGCGTTGCGGACCTGGTGATCGCCGCGGAGCCCCAGCTCCAGCCCGGTCAGCTCCCGGCCGCGGAACCGGAAGCGGAAGTCCTGGGGGGTGCCGGACGCCTCGTAGTCCTCGCCCCAGATCAGCGCCGGCGCCCCCAGGCCCCCGGCCTGGGAGCGGGCCACGCGCATCGCGTCGCCCGGCAGGGGCCCGATCACGGCGGGCACCCCCGGCCGGAAGATGCCGGCCTTCTCGTAGGCCACGCTGGCCAGGTCCGGACCGAGCACCTCGCAGTGGTCCAAGCCGATGCTGGTGATCGCGGTCACGACGGCCTGGCCCGTGCGGGTGGCGTCGAGCCGGCCCCCCAGCCCCACCTCGACGGCGGCGAGGTCGAGCTCCGCCCGCTGGAAGGCGAGAAAGGCCGCAGCGGTCATGGCTTCGTAGTAGGTCAGAGGCGGCTGGCCTTCGGGCAGCTCCATGGCCTGGGCGGCCGCCCAGGCCCGGGCCTCGCCGGCCACCCGCTCCAGCAGCTCCCCCAGGAGCCGGTCGCTGATGCTGTGGCCGTCTACCCGGATGCGCTCGTTGACGTGCTGCAGGTGGGGGCTGGAGTAGTGCCCGGTGCGGAGGCCCTGGGCGCTGAGGCACGAAGCGAGCAGGGCCGTGGTGCTGCCCTTGCCGTTGGTCCCCGCCACGTGGACCATCGGGAAGCTGGCCTGGGGCGACCCCAGCCAGCCGAGATACGAGCCGACCCGCTCGAGACCGAGCCGCACGCCCGCGGTCGCGAGCTCCGTGAGGACCGGGTGGGTCCGCATGGGGGTCTAGGCGTCCCCAGCCATCCAGTGGAGCAGGATCGACAGGGTCGACCGGAGCTCCCCCCGGGGCACGACGCGATCGAGCATGCCGTGCTCGAGCAGGTACTCGGTGGTCTGGAAGCCCTCGGGGAGTGACTCGCCGATGGTCTGCTCGATCACTCGGGGACCGGCGAAGCCGATCAGGGCGTTCGGCTCGGCGAGGATGACGTCGCCCAGCATGGCGAAGCTCGCCGCCACCCCGCCGGTGGTCGGGTGGGTCAGGACAGAGATGTAGGGCAGGCCCGCCTCGCGCAGCCGGGCCAGGGCGGCGCAGGACTTGGCCATCTGCATCAGGGAGAGGGCGCCTTCCTGCATGCGGGCGCCGCCGGAGGCGCTGATGACCACGGCCGGGCGCCCCTGGGCCAAGGCCCGCTCGTAGAGGCGGGTGATGAGCTCGCCCACCACGCTGCCCATGGACCCGCCCATGAAGCGGAAGTCGAAGCTGCCGATCTCGATCGGCAGGCCGTCGATGGTGCAGCTGCCGGAGATGAAGGCGTCCTCGGCACCGGTCTTGGCCTGGGACTGCTCCAGCCGCTTGTCATACGGCTTGGAGTCCACGAAGCCCAGGGGGTCGATGGGCGTGATGCCCGCGGGGACCGGCTTCCAGGTGTCCGGATCAGCGAGCATCAGGATGCGCGCCAGCGCGCCCATGCGGAAGTGGTGCCCGCAGTGGTGGCAGACCTGGTGCTGGTCCGGCAGATCGGGCCGGTACAGGACCTCGCCGCAGCCGTCGCACCGGACCCACAGGTCCTTGGCGGGACTGACCGGCTCCTCCCGGGGCTTGGAGATGGGCCCGGGGGGAGGCTGCTCGAACCAACGTCGCTCGCTCATGCCGCCGCGAGACTAACCCGCAGGGGGCTCCCAGCGGCCCTGGGCCTCCAGACTTTGCACGACGGCGTCGTGCACCGCGGGCCGGAGCTGGCGGATGCGGGTGTCGTCGACGCTGGGGTGGACGCGGTTTGTCAGCAGCGCCACCACCACGCCCCGCTGGGGAGCGATCCAGAGGGACGTGCCCGTGAAGCCCAGGTGCCCCACCCCGTCGGGCTCCCAGCGGGTCCCCGACGACGAGGCCCCGGTGGACACACCGTCCCAGCCCAGGCGGTGGCTGCCGGCCCCGCGGGTGCGCCAGGCGCTGGCCAGGGCCTCGCTGGCCAGGGGTCCCTGGCCGCGGGCCCCACGGAGCAGGTCCCAGCCCGCGCCGACCACCGCCGGACCGTCGCCGAAGAGGCCGGCGTGGCTGCTCACCCCACCCATCGCGGCGCAATTCAGGTCGTGGACCTCGCCCTCGACGACCCGCCCGCGCACCGGACAGCGCTCGGTGGCGGCCGCGTCGGCCGCCCCCCAGGTCAGGCCTGTCCACCCGGCCGGACCGGCCACCCGGCGCTGCCAGATCCGGTCGAGGCGATCGCCCCCGACCGCTTCGAGCAGCCGGCACAGGGTGAGGAAGCCGAGGTCCGAGTAGGTGTGGGCCTCACCAGGCTGGCTCTGGAGGGGTGTGCTGGTGGCCTCGGCCAGCAGCGCGGCCCGGGTCTCTGCGCTGCCCCAGTCCTTGCGGCCCGCATACAGCGGCAGCCACGCCGGGT
>CAYFPX010000047.1:3948-11489 GCA_964344945.1 uncultured Enterobacterales bacterium | reverse complement strand
GGTAGCCCGCTGAGTGGGACAGGAGCTGGGCGACGGTGACCCCCGCCGGTGCGTCGGCCAGGACCTCGCGCACCGGCAGGCCGAACCAGATCGCGCCGCTGTCGACCAGGGCACAGGCGACAGCCGCCCCCACGAGGGGCTTGGTCAGCGAGGCGAGGTCGAAGACGGTCTCCGGGCCCAGGGGGCGGTGGTCGGGGACCCGGCGGGCGTCTCCCAGGCGGCGGCGGTGCAGCAGCTCGCCTTCGTGGAGCACGCAGAGCGCCAGCGCTGGCGCGACCCCGTCGGACAAGGCCTGGGCCAGGACGCGGTCGACCTCAGACCAGGACAGCGCCCTGCTCCAGTCCGCCGTCGACGAGCCGTCCGGTCGCCCCGTGCAGCCAGGCCAGGTTTCGCGGACCGTGGCCGAAGGGCAGGTCCACGACCACCGGGACACCCAGGGTCTCCAGCTGATCCAGCAGCACGTCGTCCAAGCCCCAGTCCGCGCCTTCGGGGACCCGGCAGCTGCGAAGCTCCCCGACTCCGACCCCGACCACCTCGCCCAAGAGCCCGGCGCCGCGCAGCTGCTGGAGCATGCGGTCGAGTCGGTAGACGGGTTCTCCGACCTCTTCGAGCAGCAGGATGCAGCCGGCGGTGTCCAGCTGGAAGGGCGTGCCGCAGGTCGCAGCGAGCAGGCAGAGGTTGCCGCCCACCACCGGCCCGGCGGCCAGGCCGGGCACCAGGCTGCGCCCGGTCAGCCTCGGCGCCGGCCCCCCCGCCAGGAGGGTCTGGAGGGCCCGGCGACTCTCATCGTCCGCGTGGCCGACCAGGCTGTGCAGGACCGGACCGTGCACGGCCTGGAGCCCAGCCCGCTGCAGCAGGCCCAGGTGCAGGGCGGTGCCGTCGGAGAAGCCGATCACCGGCCGCGCCCGCACACGCTCCCACTGCACACCCGGCAGCAGGCGGGTCAGACCGGAGCCGCCGCGGGCCATCCAGGCCGCGTCGAGCGAAGGGTCCGACAGGGCCCACTGCAGGTCCGCCAGCCGCTCGTCGTCGGTGCCCGCGAACACCCGCCAGCGGCGGCCCAGGTGAGGCGCTGGCACGGGCTCCCAGCCCCAGCTGCGCACCCGCGCCATGCCCGCCGCCAGGCCCTCGGCGTCGAAGACGTGGGACGGGGCGAAGACCCCGATGCGGGCCCCTGGACGCAGGGCTGGCGGCGGCTGGGACACGGGGGCCGATGATAGCGTCACGGCGTGATCTGGCTCCTGCTGGCGTGTGGCGGACAGCCGGCGGAGGCGCCGGCCGAGGAAAGGGAGGACCCCCGCCCTCCTCCTCGGACCCACGACCGCCTGCGGTCCCTCCCCCTGCCCGACGCGGTGCCCTTCACCGCTCGGACCCGCACCCAGCCGCTCACGCTGGTCGACGAGCGCGGCCAGCCCAGCCTGGTGGTCGAGGCCCTCGGAGTCGAGGTCCGGGTGGAGCGCCTGCTGGCGGATCGGGCCTACGTGATCTGCACGGGGTGCCGGGCCGAGGTGAGCGGGTGGTTCCAGCGGCAGGGCCTGCTGGTGGCCGAGACCGCCGACCCGGCCGGCCTGAGCCGCGACGAAGCGCTGGTGGCCTGGATGAGCACCCAGGACGCCCCGGTGCTCGCCCACGGGGTCGTGCGCCAGGGCACCAGCTGGACCGCCCCCCCGTGGCACGCCGAGGGCGGGTACGCCGGGCCGGTGGCCGCGATCACCTGGAGCCCCGGGGGACCCTTCGCGCTGTCCGTGACGGTGCCCCCGGCGGAGTGATACCGACCGGGGCATGCAGCTCTGGTCCATCGAAGGCAACCGCCAGTGGCTCGACGGCGGCGCGATGTTCGGCAACGCGCCGAGGGCCCTCTGGGAGCGCTGGGCGACCCCCGACGACCGCCACCGCATCCCCCTGGCCTGCCGGGGCCTGCTCGTGCGCGAGGACTCGGGGCGCACCGTGCTGTTCGAGGCCGGCATCGGCGCGTTCTTCGAGCCGAAGCTCCGGGACCGCTTCGGCGTCACCGAGCCGGGACACGTGCTGCTCGACAACCTCGCGGCGGCCGGGATGCCCCACGACCAGGTCGACGTGGTGGTGCTGAGCCACCTGCACTTCGATCACGCGGGCGGCCTGCTGAGCGCCTGGTCGCCGGACTCCGAGCCCGAGCTGCTCTTCCCCCGGGCCCGCTTCGTGGTGGGCCGCCAGGCCTGGGAGCGGGCCCTGGCGCCCCACCCCCGGGACCGCGCGTCGTTCATCCCCCTCTTGAATCGGCAGCTGGCCGACTCGGGTCGCCTGGAGATCGTCGACGGCGAGCACAACGCGACTCTGGGCCAGGCCGTGCGCTTCCACACCTCCCACGGCCACACCCCGGGGCTGCTGCTCGCCGAGCTGGCGACCGCCGACGGCCCCTTGGTGTTCTGCGGCGACCTGATCCCCGGCGTGCCCTGGGTCCACGTGCCCATCACCATGGGCTACGACCGCTACCCGGAGCTGCTGATCGAGGAGAAGCAGGCGCTGCTGTCCGACCTGATCGCGCGCGGCGGCCGCCTGTTCTTCACCCACGATCCGGAGACCTGCCTGGCGACAGTGGGGCGCGATGCGCGCGGCCGCTTCACCGCGCTGGAGCCGGTCTCACGCCTGGCGGGCGTCGCGGCCTGAGCGCACCAGCTCGACCAGGCCGATTGCCAGGGGCGTGGCCGCCCGCCAGCCCAGCCGCTCGGCGGCCAGCTCGACCTCGGCCACGCTCGCCTGGACCTCGGCCTCGCGCCCGGGCAGCCGCTGGAGGCGCAGGGGCACCCCCGCCAGCTCCGTGAGCCGCTCCGCCAGCACCCCGATGGCGGTGCCGACACCGGTGCCCACGTTGTAGGTCCCGCCGTCACACCGCAGGGCCGCCAGGTTCGCGCGGGCGACGTCGGCCACGTGCACGAAGTCCCGGATCTGCCGCCCGCTGCCTTCGACGGGCAGGGCCTTCCCCGCCGCCAGGGCCTCGAGGAAGCGCGGGATCACCGCGCCCCCTGGCCCCCCGGGCTGACCGGGCCCGTAGACGTTGAAGTAGCGCAGAGTCGTGACCGTGAGGCCCCGGTGGGCGTAGACCCGGCCCTGGGCCTCCATGGCGGCCTTGGACGCCGCGTAGGGGCTGCGCGGATCGAGCACGCCGGCCTCGGCCGTCGGGGAGCGCTCCCCGTAGACCGCCGACGACGACGCCAGCACCACCCGCGGCACCCCGGCCTGCCAGGCGGCTTCGAGCACCACCGCCGTGCCCTCGTCGTTCACGGCGTGGGTGCCCACCGGGTCGGCGAAGGACCCAGGGACCGAGCTCCTGGCCGCCAGGTGCAGGACCGCCTGGACGCCGTGCATCACCCCCTCGACCAGCCCGGTGTTGCGCACGTCACCGACGATCAGCGGGACCCCGCGCACCCGCGAGGCGCGGCCCGTGGACAGGTCGTCCAGCACCACGACCTCGTGTGCGGCGGCCCGCAGGGCGGCCACGGTGGCCGCCCCCACGAAGCCCGCGCCACCGGTGACGAGCACGGCCATGGGCGCAGGGTAGCCCAGGGTAGAGTCGCGCAGTGAGCCCGACCGTGCTGCTGCTGCTGGCCTGTGCGCCCAAACCCAGCGTGATCCGCGGCGAACGCCTCGTGAAGGACTTCACCCAGGAGTACAACGCCGCGGCGGGGGCGAGCGGGGGCGCGGCCCGCCACTGGATCGGCTCCGGCCAGGGCTGGGGGATCGGACCTCAGGCCTCGGTCACCGGCGAGCGGGCCTACCCCGGTCAGCTGGCCTGGTGGTCCGGAGCCTCGTGGAGCAGTCACCCCCTGGTGGACGGCAGCCGGGCCTTCGCCAGCTCCGATGGGGGCGCGGTCTCCGGGGAGTCCCTCGACGGGCAGCAGGTCCTGGTGTGGGCCGAGACCGGCATCCAGTACACGCCGGACCGGGGCTGGGACCCGGGACCGGTGGACCTGCGCCTGCTGATGCGCGGGACCCTGGCCGTCGGAGGGGTCCAGACCCGGCTCGACGTGCCTGCGGCCGGTGGCCGCACCCGCCTCGAGACCACGGACCTGTTGATCGCACCCAACGGCCACTTCGGCCTGCAGGGGGTCTACGCCGAGCGCTGGGACCTGCGGCTGCTGGTGGGCGCGGCGCCGGTCTTCGCCTTCGATCGCGCGGAGCTCGGCGGCGGGGACAGCGGGCGCGTGACCCTGCGAACCCACGTCACCCTGGAGACCCTTGTCCGGTTCTGAGGACAGGCTCCCGACCGGTCCCCTGCTCTTCTGGAGCGCGGTGGGCATCGCCCTGCTGCACACGGGGTCGCTGCCGCTGACCACCAACGACCTGCACATCTACCTGGCCATGGGCCGGGAGATGGCCACGACCGGCGGCGTGCTGGAGCAGGACGTGCACACCTTCACCGCCCAGGGCGTGCCCTTCGTCAACGGCACCTGGGGCTTCTCCCGGCTCGCCCACGCCCTGCACGAAGCCCTCGGGCCCAACGGGCTGCGGCTGCTGAACGGGCTGATGGTCGCGGCGGCGGTGGCGGGCATGGGCCTGGCCGCCCAGGCCCGGGGAGCGGATCCGCGAGCGGCGGCGGCGGCCAGCGTCTACGCCTGGTGGATGCTGCTGCAGAACACCATCGTGCGCAGCCAGACCTGGGTGTTCGCCGCGTTCGCCGGTCTGTCCTGGCTCGCCGCGAAGCCCCGGCCCGCCTGGGCGGCGGTCGGCGGCGGCGTGCTCGGCGGTGCGATCTGGGCGAACCTGCACGGCTCCTTCCCGGCGGGGCTGGTGGCCTTCGGTGCCTGGGCGGTGGGCCAGGCCTGGGACGAGCGGGACTGGCGGGCGGGGCTCACCCCGGCCCTGGTCGCCGCTGGCCTGGCCCTCGGAGCCTGCCTCGGCCCCTACGGCCCAGGCCTGTGGGGCTACGTGCTCGACAACTCCTCGCTCCCCGTGGCGCGGGGGTTCGTGGAGTGGCTGCCCCCCTCCCCCACCTCCTTCCACGGTCTGCGGTTCTTCGGGGCCATCGCCCTGTGGCTCGTGCTGCTGGGCCGCGCTGAGCGTCGCGTCCCCACCGCCTGGCTGCTGCTGCTGGTCGGCTTCGGCTTCCTCGGGGTGCGCGGCACCCGCTTCGTCGCCTGGTTCGGCCTGGCGACCGCAGTCCCGCTGGCGGAGCGCCTGACCTGGGCCATCCGGGCCGAAGGCGGCATGCACCGCCGGGTCCTGCGGCCCTTCCAGGCCGCCCTGGTGCTCTTGTGGACGGTGCTGCTGGTGAAGGGCCTGGCGCCCCTGGAGGAGCCGCTCGATCCCGACACCCCGGTGGCCCTCGTCGAGGCCATCGCGGCGGACCTTGGGGACGCCCCGGCCCCGGCCCGGGTGTTCACACCTCCCGAGTACGGAGGCTACGTGAGCCAGCGCCTCTACCCCCAGGCCCTGACCAGCGGCGACATCCGCACCTGGATCTTCGACGACCAGGCCTGGGGCTTCTACCTGGAGGTCTCGAACACCGCGCCCGGCTGGCAGGACCAGCTGGACACCCGAGGCGTCACCCACCTGCTGCTGTGGGCCCCCTTCCACGGCGAGCTGCTGGATCCGGCGATCCAGGCCGATGGGGGCTGGGTCGAGCTCGCCCGCACCGACAACGGCAGCGCCTGGCGCCGGGATAGGTGAGCCCGTGGGCACCCTGAAGGACCTCTTCGGCGAAGCGTCGGACCGGCTGGACCAGGACGTCCTGCCTGCGCTGTTCGCCGCGATCTCGGTCGACACCGAGCAGATCCGCGCGGAGATGGTCGAGGCCGACCTGCCCTTCAGCGACCCCGAGGGCCGGGTGTGGCCCAACCTGCGGGAGCTCGACGCCGCGGCCGAGTCCCTGATCACCAAGGCCGCCCAGCGCAGCACCGTCGCGGGCGCCATGTCCGGGGTCGCCGGCGCCGCTGGCGTGCCCCCGGAGGTGGTCGCCGCGATGCTCCAGGACATCCGCCTGGCCCAGCGCCTGAGCGTGCTCTATGGCATCGACCCCGCCACCGAGCGGGGCCGGGTGCTGCTCTGGCGAGCCCTGGGCGCCGCCTGGCAGGTGCCGGTGCCAGACCAGGGCAACCTGGAGCTCCGCATGCGGGACCTGCCGTCGGCCTTCGGCTCCCAGCTGCCCGCTCCCGACCAGGCCGCCGCCTGGATGACCCGACACATCGTGCGGCGGGCGGTCCGGCAGACCACCCGGCGGCTGTGGCGGTGGATCCCGGGCGTCGCCACGGGCCTGTCCGCCATCAGCGGGCGCAAGCGAGCCCGGGCCCACGGAGAGCGCATGCGGGATCTCTACCGGAGCGCCTGGACCGGCGAGCCCCTGGATCTGCGCAATTCCATCGACGTCGAGGAGCTGAGCGGCTGAACGCTGTCGCATTCGGGATAAGCCCCCCGCTCGGAGGCTCGATGATCGGCAAGTTCCTGCGTCTCTCCCCGCTGTCCGAGGGCTCCCAGGCCCCCGCGCTGTCGCTGACCGCCGACGAAGGCACCTGGATCAAGCTCCGGGACTTCGAGAACCACCTCAACGTGGTCCTGTTCTTCTTCAAGGACGGCGAGATCCCGGAGACCGCCCGCCTGCTGCGGGACCTCAACGCCAACCGCCAGCGGTTCGAGGACCTGGAGACCGCCATCTTCGGGGTGTGCGCCCAGCGGCCCGATCAGCTCCGCGCCCTGCGCGACGCCCTGGGCCTCGACTTCTACCTGATCTACGACCCCCTGGCGGTCACGGCCAAGAGCTTCGGAGCCTCCCGAGTGCGACCGAACTGCAAGGACACGCTCTTCGTCATCGGCAAGGACCAGCGGGTGGCGTTCTCACAGCGGGGCCAGCCCACGGTCGAGCAGGTGCTCTCCGCCGCGGCGAACCTCCAGGGCGTCATCGCCCCCGACGCCGAGTCCGCCGAAGACCTGAACGCCGGCCCCGGCGAGGAGAAGAGCGCGGTCCGGGACCCCGGCCACGGCCCCGCCCGGGTCATCGAGATCGACCCGGTCAAGGCCGAGGAGATGCTCGACGAGGAAGACAGCCTGTTCATCCTGGTCGACGTGCGCACGGTCTCCGAGTTCGAGTCCGACCGCTCGCCCAGGGCCCTGCACATGCCGGTCGACGAGGTCACCCACCGCTACCACGAGCTCGGCCAGACCGATCACCTGATCTTCATCTGCCAGTCCGGCGGACGCTCCGCCCAGGCCGCGGAGTTCATGTGCTCCATCGGGAGCTCGGAGATCTACAACGTGATCGGCGGCATGAGCATCTGGGAGGGCGACCGCGCCACCGGCCCCGTCGAGGGGTAGACCGTGGGCAACGAGCTGAGCATCGTCGCGCTCATCACCGAAGCCGACATCGTCGTGCAGCTGACGCTGCTGACCCTGGTGGGCATGAGCATCGCCTGCTGGGTGATCATCCTGGCCAAGCAGTCGACCATCCGGAAGGCCGCCCACCAGTCCGCGGACTTCCTCGAGGTGTTCTGGGGGGCTCGCCGGCTGGACCAGGTCTACGAGCAGGCCGAGGAGTTCGACTGCTGCCCCGTCGCCCAGGTCTTCAAGGCCGG
>CAYFPX010000047.1:0-3938 GCA_964344945.1 uncultured Enterobacterales bacterium | reverse complement strand
AGCAGCGCCCAGCAGCAGGGCGGCGGCATCAACCAGATGGACATGACCGCCAACGACAACCTGCAGCGGTCCCTCCGCCGCGCCCGCAACCACGAGATGACCGGGCTGGAGCGGCTCATCCCCTTCCTGGCGACCACCGGCAGCACGGCGCCCTTCATCGGCCTGTTCGGCACGGTCTGGGGCATCCTCCGGGCGTTCCAGCGGATAGGCGCCACTGGAAATGCCTCCATCCAGACGGTCGGCCCGGACATCGCCCACGCCCTCATCGCCACCGCGGTCGGCCTGGCGGCCGCCATCCCCGCGGTCATGGCCTACAACTACTTCGTGAGCCGGCTCCGGGTCATCAGCGGCGAGCTGGACAACTTCTCCGCGGACTTCCTGAACATCGTCAAGCGCCACTTCCGGGGGGCGTAGGGGATGGGCGCCGGAGTCCAGGACCCCGGGGGCGGCGATCGCCCGATGATGGCCGAGATCAACGTCACGCCCTTCGTCGACGTGATGCTGGTCCTGCTGGTGATCTTCATGGTCACCGCCCCGATGATGGTCACCGGCCTGCCCGTCGACCTGCCGCCCGCCGACGCACCACCTCTGGAGGCGCCGGACCAGGACCTGATCCTGTCCATCACCGCCGACGGCACCCTCTACCTGAACGAGACCGCCTTCTCCCTGGAGGACCTCCAGGTCAAGCTGGGCGCCATCGCCAAGGAGAACCCGGGCCAGGACGTCTACGTCAAGGCCGACGGCAGCGTGCCCTACCGCCTGGTCGCCTCCGCCATCGCCGCGGCCCGCAAGGCCGGCATCCCCAAGGTGGGCCTGGTGACCCGGCCCGGAGAGCTCGACGAGTGAGGGCCGAGACCGAGCGCTCCTACCTGCGCCCGGAACCGGTGCCCCTGGGCTGGGCGCTGCCGGGCTCGGTCCTGGGCCACGTGCTGGTCTTCGGGGGGCTCTGGGCCTTCAGCACCCGTGCACCCGCCGCCGAGCGGCTCATCGATCCGGACGACGTGATCGAGGTGGCCATGGTCTCCCTGCCGAGCCCCAAGGTGCCGGTGCCCCAGAAGGCGATGCGTCGGGCCCCACCGCCGCCGAAGCCAAGAGCCGCCCCGGTGCCGGCCGCCATCGCCGACCCCAGCGCCGAGCCCGTGCCCGCCGACGCCGAGCCCGCGCCCGAGGAGGACCGCACCGCCGCGAAGGACGAGCTCATGCGCCAGATGAAGCGCGAGGCCCTGCTGGACAGCCTGCGCAACGCGCCAGAAGGGCCGGTGGACCAGGCCGCCACCACCGACGCCGGGGAGGACGGCGGCGAGGGCAGCGGCCAGGCCGCGGTCGGCGACGCCGAGCAGGCCCGCTACAGCGAGGAGGTCCGCCGGGTCTTCTACCGGGACTTCAGCCCCCTGCAGGACGAAGCGGGCCTGGAGACCCTGGCCTGGGTCTGGGTCGACGCCACCGGCCGGGTCTTGCGCCACCAGGTGAAGACCCCCAGCGGCGACGGCAGCTTCGACGCCGCCGTGGAGCGGGCGATCCGACTGGTCAAGACTGTGCCAGCCCCACCCGAGGGCCTGGTGACCGGGGGAGAATTGCGGCTGGACCTCGTGTTCCGGACGGAGGATCGGTGAGGCGACTGCTGGCGAGGACCCTGATCGTGGCGGCGGGCCTGAGCCTGGCCTGGCCCGCCGGGCCCTCGGTGGCCCAGACCGGGCCCCAGGCCCTGCGGGTCGAGATCCGCAAGCCGGGGGGCCGGGATCTGCCCCTGGCCCTGCCGGCCCCCGAGGGCACTGCAGGCCCGGAGGCCCAGGAGCTCCTGGCCCTGCTCCAGCGGGACATGGACCTGTCCGGCTACTTCCGCCTCGTCGATCCCGACGCCTTCATCGAGCCCGAGGGCGCGGGCCCCGCCCCCGGCAGCTTCCGCTACGAGGACTGGGACGTGCCCGGCGCGGTGGTCCTGGCCAAGACCGAGCTCCAGCGGATCGCCAACGGCTACAAGCTCAGCGTCTGGGTCTACGACGTGCCCGGCCGCCGCAGGCTCGGGGGCCGGTCCTTCACCGGCACCGCCGACCAGCTGCGCTCCCTGGGCCACCGGGCCGCCAACGAGATCGTCCGCCAGGTCACCGGCGAGCCCGGGGTCTTCGACACCCGCTTCGCCGCGGTGCGCGCCGGCAACCGGGGCAAGGAGATCGTCCTGGTCGACGTCGACGGCCACGGGGTCTCCGCCGTCACCCGGAACGGCTCGATCAACCTCCAGCCCGCCTGGTCTCCAGGGGGCGACCAGCTGGCCTACACCAGCTACCGATCGGGCAACCCGGACCTGTACGTGGCGGACCTGGGCGCGGGCAGGACCCGCCGCATCAGCGCCCGCTCCGGCCTCAACGCCGGGGCCGCCTGGGCGCCCGGAGGCGACCGCCTCGCCCTCACCCTCTCCGCCGGCGCCGACAGCGACGTGCACGTCATCCACCCCAGCGACGGCCGCCGCCTGCGCCAGGTCACCCAGGGCGGCGGCATCGACGTCTCCCCCACCTTCTCCCCCGACGGCCGCATGGTCGCCTTCGCCTCGGAGCGGGCCGGCGGCATGCAGATCTACGTGGTGCCCGCGGCCGGCGGTGGTCGCCCCCAGCGGGTCAGCCTCTCGGGCTCCGAGAACACCGACCCCGCCTGGTCCCCGCGAGGCGACGCCATCGCCTACGTCGGCCGCGACGGCCGCTTCGACATCTTCGTCGCCGAGGTCCACGGCGGGGCCCCCACCGGCCGGGTCACTCGCATCACCCAGCACCAGGGCAACAACGAAGAGCCCACCTGGTCCCCGGACGGTCGCTACCTCGCCTTCTCCTCGGACCGCTCCGGTCGGCGGGAGCTCTGGCTCAGCACCGCCGACGGCCACCACCAGGTCCAGGTGACCCGGGGCGGTGGCTTCTCCAGCCCGGCCTGGTCCCCCCGGCTCTCCTGGTGACCCGCGCCGCCATCGACCTCGGCAGCAACTCCGTGCTGCTGACGGTGGTGGACGCCCAGGGCGCGGTCCTGCACGACGAGGCCCGGGTCGTCGGGCTGGGCAAGGGCCTCGGCGACGGCGGGCGCTTCCGCGAGGACCGCATGCTCGCCGCCCCCGAGGCCCTGGCCGACTACGCCCGCATCGCCGCGGGCCTGGGCGTGGACCCGGTCACCATCCGAGCCGTCACCACCTCGGCCGCCCGCCGCGCGACCAACGCCGCGGACTTCTTCTCAGCCCTCCGCGCCGAGCTCCGCCTCGACTTCCGGGTCATCACCGGCGACGAGGAGGCCCGCCTCTCCTGGCTCGGAGCCACCCACGCCCTGCCCGACGGTGGCCAGCCCCGGGTCATGATCGACATCGGCGGCGGCAGCACCGAGGTGGTGGTCGGCCGCGGCGACACCCTGGCCGCCCGCTGCTCCCTGGAGGCCGGCAGCGTGCGGCTGACCGAGGCCTTCCTCGGCACCGCCCTCGTCTCCCCCCAAGACCTCGCCCGCGCCCGGACCCACGTCGCCGCCCTCGTGGAGACCCTGACCTGGCCCCACCCCGTGCACAGCGCCGTCTCCGTCGCCGGCACCGCCACGACCCTGGCCGCCATGGACGCCGGCCTCACCGCCTTCGACCCAGACATCGTGCACGGCCACGTGCTCACCCGAGCCGCGCTGGCCGCTCAGGCCTCCGAGCTGGAGGCCGCCGGACCCGAGCGGCGGCGAGAGCTGGCCCGAGTCTCCCCGGCCCGCGCCGACTACCTCCTGGCCGGCACGCTGCTGCTGGACACCATCCTCGCCGCGGCCGGGCTGGCGGAGACGGTGGTGAGTGCTCGGGGGTTGCGGTTCGGGGTGTTGCTCGCCGGCGAGGAGGGCCCCTGAGACAAGGACATCAGACCGGTGCCCGTCTCCCGCCTCGGCCAAGGACACAGCCTGCTCAGATCGCCCCCAACGAGAAGTGCACACGCCAAGGC
>CAYFPX010000046.1:31361-44049 GCA_964344945.1 uncultured Enterobacterales bacterium | reverse complement strand
GAAGAAGTGCTCCACCTCCCAGCGGAGCCGGTACATGCGGGCGACGAGCTCCGGCCCTCGAGCGGACCGAGCTCGCTGCTGCGCTCCCTTATCCCCGCCTGGTTCTCCCGTTGTCTCAGCAAGCCCGAATCTCCTTCGCTGATCGCCACGGGTTCTGCATGACCCGGCGGGCAAAGAAGCCGAAGAGGTCGGCCCCCTGATGCCGCCGGTTGAACCGGTACAGGGTATCCACTCAGCGAACGGTGAGTGGATACCGCCCGCCAGCCCTTCTCGCGCATCTTGTCCAGCACCGCGGCGGACACCGCCGCCAGGGACCCACCGGCCTCGACCCCCAGCACCACCCGCGCCCCCAGGGCGCCGTCGACGATGTCCTCCCCGACCCCGGTCAGGCTCACCGCCGCGAGCGGGGTCGCGAGGTTCGCCGCGATGGTCGGGGTGTCGCTCACCCGGCCGACCCGCTCCAGGCCTCGTCCGCCGGTGCTCGTCGCCGCCGCCAGCCGCCCGCTGGCGTCCAGGGCCACCGCACCCACCGTGCCGGTCCGACCGGCCAGCCCCCGCTCCCAGGCGGCGATGGCCCGCTCCGTGCGCACGTCCTTCTCGGCCAGCCCCAGCTCCCGGGCCCGGGCCAGCGCCCCGGCGCCGGCGAGCACCCGGCTGTCCTCCTCCAGCAGCGCCCGCGCCAGCCGCACCGGGTGGGCCAGGCCCTCCAGGTTCACCACCCCGCCGAAGCACTCCCGCGCCCCGTCCATCACCGCCGCCGACAGGCGCGCCACCCCGTCGACCTGGAGCTTGCTGCCGGTGCCGGCGTTGAACAAGGGGTCCGCCTCGAGGCGCACCACAGCGTCGACCACCGCCTGCAGCGCCGAGCACCCCTCCCGCAGCGCCGGCCAGCTCTCTTCCAGGATCCGCCGCAGCGCCGCCCGGGCTTCGTCGGTGCGCCCGCCGCTCGCCAGGCGGCCCGCGCCGCCGTGCAGGACCAGGACCGGGTCCATCCCTAGCGCTCGGTGAGGCCGCCCCGCGGCCTCACGAGGGCTTCAGGGCCATAACGCTCGGTGAGGCCGCCCCGCGGCCTCACGAGGGTGTCGGCCCAACCTCGGGACAGGCCTGAGGCCGGGCGCGCAATCAGACTCGGGTTCCTATTCCGCATGCTGCCCGAGGCCGCTCTCGACCAGGGCGGCATAGCGCCCCCCCTGGGCCATCAGCGCCCGGTGGTCTCCCCGCTCCACGATGCGGCCGGCGTCCATGACCAGGATGCGGTCCGCGGCGGTGATGGTGCTCAGCCGGTGGGCGATGACGATCACGGTCTTGCGGGCCAGGATGGCGGCGATGGCCTCCTGGATCAGCGCCTCGGTGACCGAGTCGACCGACGCCGTCGCCTCGTCCAGGATCACCACCCGCGGGTCGTGGGCCATGGTCCGGGCGAAGGTGACCAGCTGGCCCTGGCCCACGCTCAGGTCCGAGCCCCGCTCCTTGAGCACGTGATCCCAGCCCTCGGGCAGCGCTTCGATGAAGGCCCGGGCGTGCACCAGCGCTGCGGCCTCCACGCAGGCCTCCTCGGAGATGGCCTCGCTGCCCAGGTCCACGTTGAAGCGCACCGTGTCCGGGAACAGGTGCACGTCCTGGTGGACCATGTTCACGGCGCTGCGCACGGCGGCCGCGTCCAGGGACGAGAGCTCGTGGCCGTCGAGGCGGATCGAGCCGGTGTAGCCGTCATAGGCTCGGGTCAGGAGCCGCGAGACGGTGGTCTTGCCACAGCCGGTGGGGCCCACGATGGCGACCACCTCCCCTGGCGAGACGTCGAAGGACAGGCCCTTCAGGACCTCGTCGGCGTCGGGCCGGTAGCGGAAGGCCAGGTCCCGGACCTCGGCCAGCGGCTCCTCCGGCGCCACCCCGGGCGCGATGTGGTCGTGGTCGTCCAGCAGTCCGAAGATCTTCTGCAGCGCCGCCAGCGCCCGCTGGATCACCGCCACCTTGCCGCTGAACTCGCGCAGGGGCTTGAAGAGCTTGTCCAGGTAGTCCACGAACGCCACCAGCAGCCCGGCGCTGACCACCCCGCCCAGGCTGTCGGCGCAGGCGTACCAGAGCATCAGGGCGATGCAGATCGAGCCGGTGCCGTCCACCGCGGCGTACATGAAGGCGTCGAAGATGTTGGAGCGCACCGCGGCGTCCCGGTACTCCCGGTTCAGGGCCACGAAGCGGCCGTGGGCGGCCGCCTGGTGGTTGAAGAGCTGGACCACCCGCACGCCGTTGAGGCGCTCGGCCAGGAAGGCGTTCACCGCCGCCAGGGTCTCGCGGACCCGCAGGTAGTAGTGCCGCAGCGCCCGGCGACAGACCGAGAGCACCAGCGCCAGGGGCGGCGCCGCCGCACAGAGCCACAGGGTGAGCTTCCAGTCCAGCCAGAGCATGGCGCCGAGCACGCCCAGGACCATCATCACGTCGAGCACGATGGTCACGACGCCCTGGGTCAGCGCATCCCCCAGGCTCTCCACGTCCGAGGTCGCCCGGGTGAGCAGGGCCCCCGCCGGTCGCTGGTCGAAGAACGCCGGCCGGAGCCGGAGCAGGTGGGCGAAGATCGCCATGCGCAGGCGCCGGATGGTGCGGCCGCCGGCCACGGCCAGGGCCAGCTGGTAGCTCGCCTGGGCGAAGTAGCTGAGCACCACCGCGCCCAGGTAGCCGAAGGCCAGGGTGCTCAGGCCCTCCAGCTGCCCCGGGGTGACGTGGTCGTCGATGGCGGTCTTGAGCAGCCAGGGCTGGACCAGGGCCAGGACCATCGCGACCGGCGTGAGCAGCACGGGCACCGCGAAGAACCAGGCATCGGCCCTGGCGTAGGGCCACAGGCTGCGCCCCAGGTCCCAGGCGCTGCGCTGGGTCATCGGGCCACCTCGACCGGGGCCTCCACGGACTGGTGCCGCCAGGCGTCCCGGTAGGGCCCAGCCCGCCGGGAGAGCTCGGCGTGGGTGCCCTGGTCGATCAGGCGGCCGTCCTCCAGCACCAGGATCAGGTCGGCGTGCACCAGCGCCGAGGTGCGGTTCGACACCAGCCAGACCGTGGGTCGGTGCCGCCCCTGGCCGACCGCGGCCAGGGCCTCGATCAGCCGCTGCTCGGTGCCGTGGTCCACGGCGCTGAGCACGTCGTCCAGCACCAGCGCGTCGAAGTCCCGGTAGAGCGCCCGGGCCAGGGCCGCCCGCTGGCGCTGGCCCCCCGAGAGCATCACGCCGCGCTCGCCGACCAGGGTGTCGACCCCTTCGGGCAGGGCCTCGAGGTCGCCGGTCAGCGCCGCCCGGTCGAGCACCGCGCGGACCCCGTCCGGGTCCGGGGTGCCCATGGTGATGTTGTCCGCGACGGTCTCGGAGAAGAGGAAGGGCACCTGGGGCGCCACCGCCAGGCGCTGGCGCCAGCCGTCGAGGTCCAGGTCGAGCACGTCGACGCCGTCGACGAAGAGCGTGCCCCGGGGCGGGTTCCACTCCCGGGTGAGCAGCTGGAGCAGGGTGCTCTTGCCCGAGCCGGTGCGGCCGAAGACGCCGACGGTGGCCCCGGCCGGGATCTCGGCGGTGAGGCCGTGCAGGGTGGGCTCCTCGGCGCCCGGGTAGCGAAAGCCCAGGTCTCGCAGGGAGAAGGCCGGCGCCGTGCCGCGGGGGGAGGGGGTGCCGCCCAGCTCGTCGACGGGCTGGGCCAGCACCTCGTCCAGCCGCTCCAGGCTGGTCAGGCCCCGCTGGAGCACGCTCAGCAGCCAGCCCAGGCTGCGCAGGGGCGGCAGCAGGTAGGCCACATACGTGGTGAAGGCGACCAGCTCGCCCACGCTCAGCGCGCCCTCCGCCGCCATCGGTCCGCCGATGGCCAGCAGCCCCCAGACCGCCAGGCCGCCGCCCAGCATCAAGAGCGGCAGCACGAAGGCCCGGATCCGCGCCAGCTGGAGGTGGGTCGCCAGCCAGGCGTGGTTGCGGCCGTCCAGCCGCTGCTCGAAGGCGCGCTCGGCGTTGAAGCCCTGGATCGTGCGCACCCCCTGCAGGCTCGCCAGCACGTGCTCCGAGATGCCCGCCAGCTGCTCCTGCTGGAGCCGGGTCAGGTCGAAGAGGCGCCGGATGCCCAGCTGGACCAGGGCCAGGCACGCCACGATGGGGACCGCCACCACCCCGGTGAGGGTGGGGCTCAGATCGAGCATCGCGTCGCCCGCCAGGGCCAGGGCGACCGTGATGTTCACGATCTGCAGGGCCCCGAAGCCCGAGAGCACCCGCAGATACGTGATGTCGTTGCTCGCCCGGCTGACCAGGTCGCCGGTGGTCCAGCGGCCGTAGAAGCTGGCGGGCAGCGCCATCATGTGGGCGAAGAGGTCGTTCTTGAGCTGGAACTCGACCAGCCGGCCGGGGGTGAAGAACAGCACCCGGCTGCAGGTGCGCACCGCGATGACCGCGGCGCCCATCGCGCCGATGACCTGGGCCGCCTGCCAGAGCACCGTGGCGGCGGTGGCGGGGTCGGCCCGCAGGGCGTCGACCGCCACGGCGAGCTCCAGTGGGATCTGCACCGCGAGCCAGTTGGTCGCCCAGAGGAAGATCGAGCCGAAGACGTACCAGGGCCAGTAGCGGGACGGGTAGTCCCGGATGAAGCGCAGCAGCGGACTCAAGAGTGGCTGCGTCCGGTCCAGCTCAGGCTGGGGTCCACCAGGAAGTTGCCGGCGAGCAGGTCGCGGCCGAGCACGAGGCGGGGAGGGCCGCTGGTGCCCACGAGTCGCAGGGTGGCCTCGACGTCCTTGCCGACCACACGCACCGTGGTCCGGGCGACGAGGTCCTCGCCCAGCTGCCCGACCCCGGCGTCGACGGTCTGCTCCCCGAGCACCAGGGTGACCCGCCCGGGCAGGCCGGGACGCAGGTCCACGTGGAGGGTGGAGGTCTCCTGGATCGTGCTCAGGCGCGCGGGCAGGTTGTGGATCCCCCAGGCGGGCAGGGAGGCGCGCTCGCTCCATCCGGCGATGACCGGGGCGTCGGCCTCCTGCAGCCACCCCCCGTCGATCCCGGGGTCGTCCGGGTCTTCGGCCCAGGCCTCGGGCTCGTCGTCGGCGTAGGTGGGAGGCCGGTCCAGGGCGTTGTCATCGAGCGCCGTCTCGCCCGCGTCCTCCTCCCACTCGTCGACTCCGGGCTCCGGGTCGGCCGAGGGCTCCTCCTCCCACCCCTCGGTGCCCTCCTCGTCGCCCGTCGACCAGGGCCCGTCGAGAGGGTCCGGCTCGGGGGGCTGCTCCGCGGTGAGCTCGTCCCAGCCGAGGTCCTCGGGGGGAGGGGGCTTCGGCGCCGGGGGCTTGTCTGGGGTGTCGGGCATGGGTGCGGGGGACATCATAGGATGGCCCGGTGACCGGGCTCGCGCTGTGGGTCGCCCTGGCGTCCGGCGGGGCCGGGGCCGACGTCTTGGACGACGCCGAGGCCCTGGTGGCCCTGGGCCCTCGCGTGGCCGGGACGGACGGCGGGCACGCGGCCCAGGCCTGGGTCACCGAGCGGCTGCCCGCGAGGCTGGCCCGCCGGGTCGTGGGGTCGGGGAGCGGAGCCGGGGCGGTGCTCGCCTGCACCGGGGAGCCCGACGGCGCTGCCTGGCTCCTGGCCCACACCGACAGCGTGCACAGGCGGTGTCCCGGCGCCGTCGACAATGCCGGCGCCGTGGCCGTGGCCCTCGCGGTGGCGGACCGCGTGGCGGCGGACCCGCCGGACCACCCTGTCTGCGTCGCCTTCCCCGACGGCGAGGAGCCGGGGCTGCTGGGCAGCCAGGGCCTCGCGGCCCGGCACCGGCCGGCCTGGGTCCTGGCGCTGGAGCTCATAGGCCAGGGGGAGCTCACGGCGATGGACGTGGGCGCGGCCTGGGGAGCGCCCGGCCTGCGTTGGCTGACAGGAGCCGGGGTCGAGGTCCCGTGGGCCTACCGGGTCTATGGAAGGCTGCTGCCGGCTCGGGCCCGGAGCGACCACGGGCCCTTCGCCGCCCGCGGGGTCCAGGGCTTCCTGTTGCTGGGCCGCGGGGCCGGGGGCGTCTACTGGCGCTACCACACGGCGGAGGACGGACCGGACCAGCTCGAATTGGAGGCACTGGAGGAAGCCGCGGACACGGTGGAGTCGCTGCTCCGGAGCGGCCCGCCGGAGCCGGCACCGGACGCCGCGGTGCAGGTCCCGTGGACCCCCTGGGTCCTGCCCGGGGTGGCCGTGTGGACCTTGCTGGGGGCCGGGGTGCTCGCGGGGGCCGCGGTGGGCTGGCGGGGCCTCCGGGGGGCGGCCGTCGGGCTGGGCGTGGCCCTGGCAGGCTCGCTGGCCGGCGGCCTGGGCTGGTGGCTGGCTCTCCACGGTCGGGACGGCGGCGGTGCCCTGGCGGCGCCCGGGCTGGTCGTCTGGACCCTCGGCCTGGTGCTGGTCCTGACCCGCCTGCCCCGGCGGTCCGACGGCGCCGCCGGGGGGGCCCTGCTGGCCGCCCTGGCAGCCCTGGGCCTGGCCGCGCTCGACCCATTGCTGGCCCTGCCCTGGGGACTCGCTGCGGGAGGGCTCGCCCTGGCCGGGCGCTGGCCGCTCGCGCTGCTGCTCGCCCTGCCGCTGCCGGCCTACCTGGCCTGGCCCGAGACCTGGCGGGAGCTGGTCTTCCACCAGGTGGTGCCGGGATCGCCGTGGCCCTGGGCCCTGGTCCTGGCGGTGGTCTGGGCCCCCCTGGTCGCGGGGCTCTGCTCTCTGGACTGGCGGCCTCGCGGGCGGTGGGTCCTGGGCGCGCTGGTCGTCGCCCTGGCCTCCGGCGCCCTGTGGCCCGAGGTGACCGCCAGCTGGCCTGCCCGCGAGGTCCTGTGGGCGCGGTGAGCCCCGGGCGACTGGGGGGGCTCCTGCTCGCGTCCGGGGCGGCCGGGCTGACCTACGAGGTCCTCTGGATGCGCCGGCTGGCGCTGCTGGTCGGCAGCGGCAGCGTGGCCGTGACCCTGACGGTCGCTGTCTTCTTCGGCGCCCTCGGCCTGGGCGGACTCCTGGCCCTGCGCTGGCGGCCCGCCCGTCCGTTGCGGACCTACGCCGCGCTGGAGGCCTTCGTCGCGGCCTGGGCCTTGGGGGTGCCACTGGTGCTCGGCTGGCTGTCCCCCTGGGTGATCCAGGGCGGCGGGCTGCTGGGGGCGGCGGCCCTGGCGACCGCGGTGCTGGGCCCGCCCGCGGTCGCCCTGGGCGCCACCCTGCCGGTCATCGCAGGCCTCGGATTGCCCCCGGAGCGGGTCTCGCGGCTCTACGCCCTCAACACCGCCGGGGCGGTGCTCGGGGTGCTCGCGACCCCGGCCCTGCTGCTGCCGCTCTTCGGCGTCCGGGGCAGCGAGCTGGCAGCGGCCCTGGTCAGCGCCGGGGTGGCCCTGGTGGCCTGGACCACCCCCACCGACGCCTCCCGGTCCGCCACTCCGGACGCGGTCCCCGAGCCCCTGCGCTGGGCCCCGGTCCTCGCCGCCGCCTGCGCCGGCGGTGTCGCGATGTCCCTCGAGGTCGCCTGGACCCGCCTCGCCGCCCTGCTGCTGGGCGCCTCGGTGCACGCCTTCGCCTGGGTCCTGGCGGTCTTCCTCGCCGGCGTCGCCCTGGGGGCGGCCTGGGGAGCGCGGCCCGGCGGAATCGCCCGGCCCCTGGGGGCTCTGGGCGTGCTCGCGGTGGCCGGCAGCTGGACCTTCTCCGAGCTGCCCCTCTGGCTGGCTGGTGGCTACGACCTCGTCGGGCCCTCCGGGATCTGGGCGCTCCAGGCCAGCCTGTCCGCGGTCGCCATGGCCGGGGCCCCCGTCGCCAGCGGCGTGGTCTTCGCCCGCTGCCTCGCCGCCGTCGGCGGCGGCCACGCTGCGGGCACCGGAGCGGTGCTCGGCGCCAACACCCTGGCAGGGGTGGTGGGCGCCGCGGGCACGGGGCTCTATGCGCTGCAGGCCCTCGGGCTGCCCGGGGTGGTGCACGCCGCCGCCGGGGTGGCGGCCCTGGGCGCCGCGGTCGGGCGCCGTCCCGGGGCCCTGGTGCTCGTGCTCGCCGGCAGCGCGCTGGCCCCCGAGTGGAACGCCCAGCTCCACGCGGTCGGGGTCCACCAGCGGGTCTCCGACCTGGGGGACCGCAGCCGGACGGGAGTGCTGACCTTTGCGGAGAGCGGGTGGGAGCTCCTGTCCTACGAGCAGGGCCGCACCGCGGCGGTCGCGGTCGGCCGCTCCACCACCACCGGCAACACCTGGCTCTCCATCAACGGCAAGGTCGACGCCTCCACCGGCGCCGACATGCCCACCCAGCTGCTCAGCGGGGTGCTGCCCGCCCGGACCGCCGGGCGCCTGGACCGGGTGCTCGTGGTCGGGCTGGCCTCGGGGGTCACCACCGGCGCCCTGCTCGACGAGGGCGCGGGCGCGGTGGACGTCGTGGAGATCGAGCCGGCGGTGGTGCGGGCGTCCCGGGCCTTCGACGCCGTGAGCGGGGCGCCCCTGAGCGCTCCCCGCACCCCCCTGGTCGTCGACGACGCCCGCGCCGTGCTCCAGCGCCCCGGTCCGGCCTGGGACGTGATCGTGTCGGAGCCCAGCAACCCGTGGATCACCGGGGTGTCGAGCCTGTTCACCCGGGAGTACTGGGCCCTGGGGCGGTCCCGGCTCGCGCCGGACGGCGTGTTCTGTCAGTGGGTCCAGCTCTACGGCCTGGAGCTTCGGGAGCTCCGGATCCTCGTCCGCACCTTCACCGAGGTCTTCGGCGACGCCTGGCTCTACGAGACCGTGCCTGGGGCCGACGTCCTGCTCATCGCCGGGCCCACGCCGCCGCCCGGGCTCCCCCTGGCGCCGACCCTCGGGCCCGACGCCCTGCGGGCCCTGGGGGCCGGGGCGCGCCTGAACACCGACGACCGTCCGTGGGTCGAGCTCGCCGCACCCCGCTCCGTCCACTACGCCACGGCCGAGGCCAACGAGGCCGCCCTGCGCCGCCTCCAGGGCCGGCAGACCGGCGCCGAGCCCTGATCCACGGGGTAGATTCGCCCCCATGTCCCTGCTGTCCGGTGTGAAGGGTCGCGCGGTCACCCGCGGCCAGGCCCTGCCTCGGGTCCTGCGCATGCGGGCCGAGGGGGTGCCGACCACCTCCAGCGGCGTCCGTCTCGTCTCCTCGGCCGGCTACCAGCTCGAGGCCCGGGTCCACCGTCCGGTGGCCCCGGGCCGCTGGCCGGCGGTGCTGCTCTGTCCCGGCACCGACGATCCGGGCTCGGTCTTCGAGGGCTGGACCCAGCCCCTCAACGCGGCCGAGGTCGCGGCCATGGGCTTCGTCGCCATGCACTTCGACCCGGCTGGACGCGGCCGCAGCTGGGGGGAGGAGGACTACGGAGGGCTGGAGCACCAGGACAACGTGCGGGTGGCCCTGGGGCACCTGGCCGGGCTCGAGTCCGTGGACGCGGAGCGCATCGGCGTCATGGCCATCTCCCTCGGCGTTGCGATGGCGGTCGGAGGCGTCGCCCACCTGGACGGCGCGGTCCCCGTGCGCTGGCTGATCGACTGGGAGGGCCCCTGCGACCGGGAGATCATCTGCGCCGGGGGTCGGATCATGGCCCCCGCCCTCGGCCACTCCCTCGAGGACGAGGTCTACTGGCGCCCCCGGGAGGCCGTCCGCTGGGTCGGCGAGCTGCCCTGCGGCTACCTGCGCATCCAGTCCGTGCGAGACCACGCCCAGCCCGGCGAGGTCCGCCACGCCGCCCGCATGATCCAGGCGGCCGCCGGCGGCCGGCTGCCCTGGTTCCGACTCAACGACCACGAGCCGGGCCTGGTCCCTGGCACCCCCGAGCTCTACCCCCCGGGCCGGCTCACGGCGAACCGGGTGCTGCTTCGCTGGATCCGGCAGCTCTCGGACTGATCCGCCACCCGGGGGAAACCCGGGTCCCGCCCGGGCATCTCGCAGTGGGGTGGGCGGACCTTGCCGGTCCAGGAGGACGCCGAGCAGTGCTCCCACAGACCTCCTGGCGCGTCGGGGCCGTGGTCGGTGGCCTGGTCCTGGCCCTGGCCATGCTCTTCGGCGCCGCCCTGCAGGCGGTGGCGGCCGGCGAGGCCCGCTTCCAGGAGACCCAGGCCCTGCTCGCCCAGCGGGTCGCCGACACCGTCGCCGACGAGCTCCAGCGGGCCCGCGACCTCGCGGCGGCCGTCGACCCGGCCACCCTGCCCGCGGAAGCGGCGGAGCGAGCCCCGTGGCTGGCTGCGCACGACGCGGTCTACGACGTCTTCAGCGCACACGCTGTGAGGGTGGTCGGGCCCGGCGGCGACGTGCTCGTCTCCCTCGGCCCCAGCCTGCCCCTGCCGCGGTCCGGTGGGGTCGAGGTGTGCGAGGGCTGTCGGGTGATCGACGGTCTGCTGTGCCTGAGGGGGCCCAGGGATTCCAGCGGTCGCTGGGTCGAGGTGGACCTGTCCCTGGCCTCCCTCAGCGAGCGCCTGCTCGGGCCGGTGCGGTCCGGGGCCGAGGGCTACGCCTGGATGGTCGGGCCTGGCGACCGGGTGCTGGGCAGCCCCGACCCGTCGTGGATCGGGACCCGGCCCTTCACCGACGTGGCCCCGGAGCTGCGGGCGATGCTCCGGGCCATGGCGGCCGGCGAGGCCGGCCAGGCCCGCTACCCCTGGCAGGGGCGCTCGCGGCTCGCGGCCCATGCACCGGTGCCAGGCGCCAGCCTGTCGGTCGCCTTCTCCGCAGACGCCGACGAGGTGACCGGCCCCCTGGTGGACGCCCTGCAGCTCCAGGCCGCTGCGGGGGGCGCCTTCCTCCTGCTGGTGGGGCTGATCGGCGCCGCTCTCTGGCGGGAGCAACGTCGCCACTGGCGCACCCAGGAGGCCGCTCTGACCGAGCGCCTGTGTCTGCGGGAGGCCGCGGCCCACGCGGATCGGCTGGCCCTGCTGGGGACCCTCACCGCCGGGGTGGCCCACGAGCTGCGCAGCCCGCTGACCGTGTTGCTCATGCTGGCGGACGAGGTCGAGGAGGAAGGCATCGACCCGGACCTGGTGCGCCTCACCCGGGAGGCGGTCGGCTCCTTGCAGCGGCTCTCCACGGACATGACCGACTTCGCCCGGCGGGCGCCACCGGAAGGGGCGGCCTGTGCGCCCGCCGAGGTGGTCGCGGGGGCCTTGCGTCTGGCAGCGCCGCGCGTCCGCAGCGGGCTGCGCCTGGCGCTCGCCGTCGACGGCCTGCCCGAGGTGGCCATGGACGGCGGACGTCTCGGCCAGGTGGTGCTGAACCTGGTGCTCAACGCCGCCCAGGCCCTGGAGCAGGGCGGGGGGTCGATCCGCCTGTCCGGGCGGGTGGAGGGCCCCGGGGTCCTGCTCCGGGTCGAGGATGACGGACCGGGCATCGCGCCGTGGGTCCGGGGCCAGCTCTTCGAAGCCTTCGCCACCACCAAGGCCCAGGAGGGCGGCACAGGCCTGGGCCTGTACCTCTGCCGCCAGATGCTGGAGAGCGCCGGCGGCTGGATCCGGCTGGACCCGGCGTGGGAGTCCGGCGCTGCCTTCGAGCTCTGGCTGCCCCGAGCGTCGAGCGAGGTCGCGCGGATGCCTCCGCGATCATCCGATCGACGCACACGACCCAGGAGATGAAGCTCAGCCGGGCGCGATCTCGCAGGCCAGCCCCACCTGATCCGGGGTGCCGGTGAACGGATCGAAGGCTTCGTCGCCCACCAGCTGGCCCGCCTCGAAGGCCGACGACCAGGGCACCTCCACGGTGTCCTCCCGCAGGCGCTCGTCGTGCCGCGCGATGCCGCGGGCCTCGCCATGGCGGGTCCGCACCACGACCGCCTGGCCGTCCGGCACGCCGGCCGAGGGGTGGACCCGGACCGCGCTGGCGGCCTCGGGGTCCGTCGCCCAGCGGGTGCCGAGGTGCGCGGGACCCCGGGTGCGGGTCACCAGCCACCTCGGCAGCGCCGGGTCCGCTTCGGGGGGCTCCAGGGCCGCCACGGCCTCTCGCAGGTCCGACGGCGCCAGGTCGATGCGGGCCTGGGGCCTCTCCACCCGCCACTCGGCTCGGTTGAGCTCGCCTTCGTCCGCGCCTCTCGGCAGCGCCCGGAGCTCCTCCAGGGAGGGCTGGCCCGCCAGGTCCAGCAGCTTGTCGACCCAGTCCTGCAGGTCCGCCGTCGCGGCCTTGCGGCCGGCCAGCCGCAGGTGCAGCCCCCAGTCGCCCCCGCGCACCGGGGGGCTCGCCGCATCGAAGAGCGCGGCCAGGATGGCCTGCTCCTCCCGGGACTCCCCGACGGGCGGCAGCACCGGCTCGGCGGCTTGCAGGGTGCGGGCCGGCAGCAGGCTCAGGACCAGCGCCGAGAGGTCCTCTCGCTCCCAGAGGGTCGTGGTCGGTAGCACCCAGTCCGCCAGGGCGGTGGTCGCTGTGGGGAAGGTCTCCAGGGCGACCAGCAGCTCCAGGCTGTCGAGGGCCTGGCGGACCCGTCCCGGTGCGGCCAGGCGACCGACGGGATCGCCCGCCACGCAGATCAGGCCGCGCAGCTGCCCGTCCCCCGGGGTCAGAGCCTCGTCGGCCAGGGCCGAGGCCGGCGCCTGGAGCAGCACGCTGGGGAAGCCGCGGACCCGGGTGCGGGGACCGTTGGCGGCCGGGAAGGCCAGGGCGGCGGGCTGGTGGTCCAGCAGGCCCACCGCCTCGAAGGCACCACCAGGGCGGAGCAGGTTCGCCGTGAGGGCGTGCACCAGGTGCCAGGCCCAGGCCGAAGCCGTGCTGTGGCGCGTGCGCAGCAGGGT
>CAYFPX010000046.1:14473-31236 GCA_964344945.1 uncultured Enterobacterales bacterium | reverse complement strand
GTAGTCCCGCAGGTACTGGTGCTCGTACCAGGCGTTGGCGGCGATGGTGTGGGCCATGCCGAGCAGCAGGAAGGTCTCGCTGCCCGGGCGGATCGACAGGGCCTGGTCTGCCCCGTCGCTGAGGGGGGTGGTGCGGTGGCCGGCGGTGATGAGCCGCGCGAAGCGGCGGGTGCGCTTGAAGTACTGCAGGGCCTGGGTGTGGATCGTGCCGGCCTGCAGCGGGCCCCAGCGGACGTCCTCCTGGTCGCCGCCCAGCACCAGGGAGTAGTGGGCCCGGCCCACGTCGCTCTGGAGGGCGACCGGGTAGCCGAGCATCTGCTCGGCGGCGTAGAGCAGGCTGCTCCCGCCCAGGGACAGCTCGCTGAACAGGTTCGTGGTGCCGAAGCCCAGGGCGAAGGCCGCGGCGCGGGCGGCGCCGTAGGCGTTCAGGCCCAGGGGTCCTCCGGCGTAGAGCCCGACGGCGTTGGGGCCGCCCTCCTTGCGAAGCCGGGCCAGCTGCTCGCCGATGCCGGCGATGGCCTCCTCCCAGGTGGCCGCCACCAGCTGGCCCGCCACGCGCTTCTGGGGCGTGCGCAGGCGGCGGGCGCCGGTGGCCCCCAGAGCTGCGGCCCGGCCCACCTCGCACGAGAACCCGGCGTTGTTCGGGTGGGAGCGGTCGCCCTCGAAGGCCGTGATGGCGCCGCCGGAGACCGCCAGGCCCACGCCACAGAGCCCTTCGCAGGCCCGGCACCACGTCAGTGTCTGCGACATCCGTGCTCTCCGGCCGGGAGGATAGCCCGACCCCCTGGCTTCAGCGCATGCCGGGCAGCACGGAGGCGAGCAGCTGGGCGGCCCCCGGGAAGGGGACCAGCGCCTGCTGGAGCGCCGTCGCCGCCTGGGCGCTCTTCAGCCGGGGCACCAGCTGCATCAGCAGCGGCTCGATGCCCGGGCCACCGACTGCGGCGAGGTAGGGCACGACGGGGCTCTGCGGCGCGGCGTCCAGGGCGCGGGCGGCGGCCTCCACCGCGAGGTCCCTCCGGTCCGCATGGAGCAGGGCGGCGGCGGGCTCGGCCCGGCCCGAGGCCGCCACCTCGACGAGGGCCTCGTGGTGCCCCACGCTCGCGTGGGCCCAGCAGATGGCGGGAAAGGCGGGGTGTGCCACGCAGGCCTTCAGGTGGGTCACGCCCGGGACGTCCTCGGCGGTGTCGGAGAGCTGGACCAGCCAGCTGGCCGCCGGGTTGCGAGCGGCGGCCTCGGCGATCACCTCGCCCCGGGTCTCCGGCTGGATCTCCAGGAGGCGCTTGTAGAGGGCGGCGGGTGAGGCCCTCTGTTCCAGGACCCCGGCCACTCCCAGGGCGGCCCGCACGGCGGCCGGGGAGCTCGCGGCGCGGGGGCCGATGACCAGGTCGAGCAGAGCCACCGGGTGGCGTCGGGCGAGGGCGCTGTACAGCGGCTCCAGGGCCTCGGCGCTCTCGGCCTGGCCGATGGCCTCGCGCAGACGCTGGAGGTCTCCCGGCAGGCTGAGCCCGGCGAGGTCCCCCGACAGCAGCCGACTCATGGGGTCACACCGCACCGCCGGAGGGCTTCGTCCGGGGTCTTCGGGAGAGGGGAGCGGGCTCCCGCGGCGGCGGCCACCAGGGGGCCGGACAGGGGCTCGTCCAGGGTCAGGGCCCCGGGGGGCGGGGGTGGGATGCCGGGGGGGGCCGGCAGGGGGTGACCCGGGGGGACCAGGGGGGTGACCCGCTGTGGACTCCAGCGCCAGACCTGGGTCAGTCCCACGCCGGCCACCGAGGTGCCCGCGGGATCCGAGGCCACCATCAGCAGGCTCAGATCGCCGCCCTGGGCCGGCGCGAGCAGGTGCCTCGGCAGGGTCAGCACACCCTCCCAGACCGAGCGTAGGGCGCTGAGGCGATCCGCCCCGCCCACTTCGGCCAGCGCCTGGTGCACGAGGACGACCGCTGGCCAGGTCTTCTCCGGCGCGGAGCTGGCAGCGAGCCGGCCCGCCACGTCGATGCGGACCTCACCCTGGGACCAGTGCCGCCGAAAGGTCCCGTTGTAGGGGTACCTTCCCGCGCCACCAAGCATCAGGGCCGCCGGTCTGCTCAGGGTCATGTCGTCGAGAGGTCCATGGCCGTCCAGGCCACCGCCGAAGTCTACGCCCCGACGAGGGGGGGCCCCAAGGGGGTGAACCCCCCCTTGCTGGTGCGGCGGGTCAGGGCGGGCGCTTCGGTCCTGCGGGACGGCTTGTCCCGACGGGACGCTTGCGATAGGTCCAGCGCGCCCGGAGGCTCCATGCACAACTGGCTCATCCCTGGCGGCGGCATCTGCGCCGGCACCGGCATCCTCCTCATGCTCTTCGGCTTCGAAGCCAGCACGGGGCTCGACTTCGCCGCGAGCTACTCCCAGACCGGGTACACCGGCATCGACGACTTCGGCGCGACCACCATGGGCATGCTCGGCATCGGCCTGCTGATCGTCGGGGTGATCCTGCTCATCGCTGGCAACCGCACGGCCTGGACCAAGACCGGCGGCTACTGAAGCGGGGCCTCTCCGGAGCCCCCTCCGAGGCTGTGGTGACCGGCTGTCACCGAACTGTCGACAAAGGGCCTTGACGTCTCGGGCTCCGTCCTTATTGTGCGGGGCTCCTCGGACACTCCCGCCATTCGGCACAGGCAGGCCCATGTCCCCACGCTCGCGGTCCCTGACCGGCATCCAGCCCAGCGGCATGCCCCACGTGGGCAACCTGTTGGGTGCCATGGAGCCCGCCCTCGGCCTCCAGGAGACCCACGACTCCTTCTACTTCATCGCCAGCTACCACGCGCTCACCACGACCAAGGACCCCGCCGTCCTCCGTCAACGGCAGCGCGAGGTCGCGATGACCTGGCTCGCCTTCGGCCTCGACCCGGACCGCACGACCATCTGGCGCCAGCAGGACGTGCCGGAGGTGTGCGAGCTGTCCTGGATCCTCAGCTGCTTCACCGCCCACGGCATGATGGAGCGGGCCCACGCCTTCAAGGCCGCCAAGGACGCCGGCCGCGAGGTGAACCTGGGCACCTTCTGCTACCCGGTGCTCATGGCCGCCGACATCCTGCTGTTCGACAGCAACGTGGTGCCGGTGGGCAAGGACCAGAAACAGCACGTGGAGATGGCCCGGGACATCGCCCAGTCCATCAACCACCGGGTTGGCGCCGAGGTGCTCGTCCCACCCGAGGCTTCGATCGTGGAAGAGGTCGCCACGGTCCCGGGTCTGGACGGACGGAAGATGAGCAAGTCCTACAACAACCACCTTCCGTTGTTCCTCCCCCCCAAGCAGCTGCGCAAGCGCGTGATGAAGATCACGACCGACAGCAAGGGCATGGAGGAGTCGAAGGACCCGGACAGCTGCACGATCTTCGCCCTCTACAAGCTCTTTGCCAGCCCTGAACAACAGAGCGACCTCGCCGCGCGCTATCGTGCCGGCGGCCTGGGGTACGGGCACGCCAAGCAGGAACTCTTCGAGCTCCTCGATGCGCGGCTGGCCGGTCCTCGCGAGCGCTACCAGGCCCTGGAGCAGACCCCTGACGAGGTGGACGTGATCCTCACAGAAGGTGCTCTGAGGGCCCGGGAGATCGCCGGGACCACCCTGGGTCGGGTCCGCGCGGCCGTGGGCCTCAACTGAATCCGCTAATCCAAGCCCCTCGGCGCCTCAACGAGTTTACATCGCCTTGACACACACGAATCGCCGCGGGCTGTAAAACCCGGCCGATTCCTCCGCCGCGCAGGTGCGGACCTTCACCCGGCCAGGACGGCCGAGCGTGAACTCGGCGGTCGCCGCTTCCACTGTTCCCACTCATCCCTCTCGTTCGAGAAGGAGTCCCCATGTCCCTCTCTCTCCACACCGGCTTCGGCTCCTACACCTCAGACGCCAACGGCGGCCGCTCCGAGCGGCTGACGGCCGAAGAGGAGAAGGAGATGGCTCGCGCGATCCGCGCGGCCGAAGAAGCCGCTCGCGGTGCCATCGCCGGCATCGAGATGGCCGAGGAGATCCTCAAGCGTCGCCCCGAGCGCGCCGAGCGCACCCGCGCCGGCGCCGTGGACCGCCTCGAGGAGGCCGTGATGCTGGTCGTGCGGGCTGCCAAGAAGGACCCGGAGCTCAAGAGCTACTCCCGCAAGGCCGGCGCGGCCTGGCAGGAGGCGG
Organism: uncultured Enterobacterales bacterium; assembly: GCA_964344945.1. GTDB lineage: Bacteria > Myxococcota_A > UBA796 > UBA796 > CAJQPC01 > CAYFPX01. Next base: position 27,080 of record CAYFPX010000046.1, on the reverse strand, counting down.
AGAACCTCCGCTGGCGCCTGGCCATGTCCGGCCGCCGCATCGCTCACGGCGAGGCCCGCAAGCTCGCCGGTCCGTTCATGGACGAGGAGGACCTGGTCCAGGAGGGCTACATCGGCCTGCTCCGTGCGGCCAAGCGCTTCGACCCCGATCGCGGCATCCGCTTCAGCACCTACGCCCGCTGGTGGGTCCGTGCCCAGATGACCCGGGCCATCGACCACACCGGTCGTCCGGTCCGTCTCCCCGGCTGCGCCGTGGAGCAGACCCGGAACCTGCGCAAGGCCATGAAGCGCTTCGAGGCCAGCGGCGTGGGCTACACGGTCCAGGACCTGGCGAACGAGGTCGGCATCGACAAGGAGCGCGCTGAGCTCCTGCTGTCCCAGGGCAACACCATCTCCCTGGAGCAGCCGGTGGACGACGGCCCCCGGCCGCGGCCCCTGGAGCGCTTCCTGAGCGACGACGACGCCCCGCAGCCCGACTCCGAGGCCATCCAGACCCAGGAGCTCTTCCGCATGGACAACGCGTTCCACAACGTGCTGACCGAGCGGCAGCGGTTCGTCCTGACCCGGCGCTACGGTCTCGAGGACGGCGAGTTCCGCACCCTGAGCGAGGTCGGCAAGGAGCTGGGTCTGTCCCGCGAGCGCGTGCGCCAGATCGAGCGCGAGGCGCTGATCCGGCTGCGGGATCTGTCCGGGATTCGCGATGCGATCCAGGACAACCCGAGCCTGAGTCCGCGGATGTAGTCGCCGGTAGGCGGCGGAGTTGAGGGGCGTCCTGCGGGGCGCCTCTCGTGCTTCGGGAGGTGTGGCTCGTGCCTCGTGCTCGTGCTCCCAGCGGCCTACCCCGGAGTTGCAGACCCTCCCCCCTTTCTCTTGTTCTTGTTCAAAGTATCAAGAGTCGGGGTCTGACCCCACTTGCTCTTCCTTCTGCTTGTTCTTGTCCAAAGTATCAAGAGTCGGGGTCTGACCCCACTTCTTGTTGTCCAAAGTATCAAGAGTCGGGGTCTGACCCCACTTCTAGACCCCACTTCTTGTCGTGCTCGTGCCACGAGCCCCCCTCAGCCCGCCACCTGACTCAACACCCTCAGAAAGTTCTCCCCATACGCCTTGTGCACCTCCTCCGCCGTCCACCCACCGCTCAACAGCGCCTGGGTCAACGCCGGCAGCTTGTCCGCCCCGTCCAGCTCCCGTGGGTACAGCGAGAACCCCTCCCAGTCCGTCCCCAGCGCCACGTGATCGATCCCGACCGTGTCCCGGATGTGGGTCATGTGCCTCACGACGGTCGCGATGTCGTTGCCGCCGATGAACGCCGTCACGAAGATCACCCCGATCACGCCCCCGGTGTCCGCGATCGCCCTCAGCTGATCGTCGTCGAGCCCCCGCGGCGAGCGGTGCACCCCGTTGCACGCCGTGTGGCTGCAGATCACCGGGTCCGTGGCCCGCTCGCAGACCTCGAAGACCCCGGCTCGGTTGAGGTGGGCCACGTCGACCACCAGGTCCAGGCGCTCGCACTCGTCGACCAGCGCGCGGCCGTAGTCGGTCAGCGGGCTGTCCGGGTTGCCGCCCCAGCCGACCATCGGGCGCCCCGCCGCGTTGGCGGAGAAGTGCATCAGGCCGACATAGCGCAGCCCGCGGTCCCGCAGCCCCGGTAGCCGATCCAGCCCCCCGTTCAGACAGTGCACCCCCTCCAGCCCGCCGAAGCAGGCGATGCGCCCTCGGCTCCGGGCGGACCGGATCGCCTGGGCCGTGGTCGCGAGCTCCAGGTCGTCCGGATGCCGGGCCAGGGTCTTGTCCAGGCGGTCGAACATGCGGAAGGCCGCCCGCGGCCCGGCAGAGGGCCAGGTCACGATGCCCAGAGCCGCGCAGCCCACGTTGCCGGCCTTCATGCGCGGGATGTCGCAGTGTCCGAACAGCGCCGCCCGGGGCAGGGGGTTCGGCCGGTGGTGCTTGCCCCAGTTCCAGCGGAGGAAGGCCTGGGTCAGCAGCAGGTCGCAGTGCAGGTCGATGATCAGCGCGGCCTCGTGGACCTGTCGGGCCTCGTCGGTCACCTGGATCACGGGGCCTCCTCCGAGCCGAGCAGGGCGAGCACGTCGGTGTCCTCGTGCACCCCGTCCAGGGCCGTAGCGTGCATCGCGCCCAGGGGCACCACCACGGGGAAGCCCAGGACCCGATGCACCGTGAGCGCTCCCTCTCGAGCCAGGTTCGTGCCACAGGTCCCCAGCGGCAGCCCGGCCAGGGCCTGCTGGACTTCGCCCAGGTCCGAGACCGGGTGCACCGGGAGCATCCGGGGCAGTGGCTCGGGCTCGAACCAGCGCGCCGGCAGCACCGGAACGGCCCACGCCGCGCCGGCGTGGGCGTGGCCCTCGACCCGCGCCAGGCCGACACGGCGCCGCCAGCGGGGTCCCCAGGCCGGCTCCATGTGCCCCCGGGGAAGCGCCTCGGCGGCCTGAGCCAGGCCCTGGGCCAGGACCTCCGCCACCTCGTCCGCCTCGGCCAGAGCGAAGACCGCCACCGGACTCTTGCAGCCGCGGCCGTCGTAGAGGACGGCGTCGCCGACCAGGCGTTCCGCGCCCCGAGCACCGGCGACAACCGCCGCGGAGACCCGGTGACCGAACAGGGCCCGTCGGACCGGCGGGGACAGGTGGGCGTCGAGGGTGAGCATCGCGCTGTCGCTGCCGAAGCCGAGCACCGCGTCGGCGTCGTCGAGCAGGTGCCAGGCGTCGGCGTGAGGCAGGGCGTGGGCCTCGACCGGGAGACCCTGGGCCGCCAGGCAGCTCGCCAGGGCCAGCACCGGCACGCCGACCGTCGACGGCGCCTTGAGCACCACCTCGCTGCCCGCGGCGGCGAAGGTCGCTGCCCACTCCAGCGGTGCCGTGAAGACGTTGCCGGCGCACCAGATCACCAGCCGACGTGGCGGGCGCCACCCCGGACGGGCGGCGAAGGCGTGGCCGGTGAAGGGTGCGGTGGCGTGGGCCAGGGCGAAGCGCGCACCCTCGGGGCTCAGGCCGGTGTTCCACGCCCCTGGGTCCATGGCGCCGTAGACCGCCAGGGCCTGGGTCACCGGGCCCACGTGGCCTCCTCGGCGGTCAGGGAGCACCCGCGGGGAGCGGCCTCTGGGAGGCGGCCCAGCAGGTGCACCACGCCGTCCTCGACCCGCCCCACGTCCTCCGTCTCGATGGCCAGGGGGCTGGACCAGTTGGCCAGGTCCACGAAGCAGAGCAGGCCCTCGGGCGCCGGCCGGGCGGTCACCGGGTCGCAGGTCCAGACGTGGAGCCAAGGCGGGGGACGGAAGCCGTCGCCGGTGTCCCAGCACTGGCTGGAGAGCTCGGTCATGCCGTACTCCCCGACAAAGCGCACATCGCCGAGCCGGGCCCCGGCGAAGGCCCGGAGTGCGCCCTCGTCCAGGGTCGCCCGTCGGCCCTTGAAGCCACCGGTGAGCATCACCACCGACCCCGGGGCCAGCACCGCCGATCCGGGCTGGTCGAGCAGGTCCGCCAGGGCGAAGGCCGTGGTGGCCAGGAAGACTGGACCCGCCGCTGCGTCGAGCACCTCCCAGGTGTCCGGTCTCACCCCGCTGCGCAGGTCGAATTGCCAGCGAGCCTCGGGCGCCAGCAGGGCCACCATGTGCCCCAGGCTGCTGTCCTCGGCCTGGGCCGGGGAGGGCACCAGCGCGATCGTGTCGCCGGTCGGACAGTCGGGGACGCAGCGCCGGAACCAGGTCGTGGCCGCCAGATCGGCGAGGTCCGTGTCCACGAGCCAGTGCTCCCCCCGACGGCCCGAGGTGGTGCCACTGGTGCGGAAGACCGTGAAGGCATCGCGGTGGCGCATGCGCACGTCGCGGAGCAGGGACACCGGGACGGCGGGGATGCTCTCGAGGTCCAGGGGCCGACCACCGGTGGCGAAGGCGCCATAGGCCGGCACCTGCTCCCGCTGCCAGGCGCACAGCGCCAGGGCTGCCTCGGTCAGGCCGTCGCGGTCCAGGTCGGGGCCGCGGAGCCAGGACTCCACCGTCGCCTTCACAGGCACCCCGCCAGGGTGTCGGTGAAGGCCTCGAGCAGGGACTCCGAGATGGTCAGCGGCGGGGTGAGGCCCAGGACCTCGCCGCGCACGCCGGCGGGCAGGGCGATCCAGCCGTGGGACAGCAGACGGCGGTGGGTTCCCAGCGGGTCTGACAGGGCCAGGCCCAGCATCAGGCCCCGACCGCGGACCTCGCCGAAGCGCTCCAGGGCCTCGGCCCACCGGGCTCCCACCGCGGCCGCCCGGGCTGGCAGGTCCTCGCCCGCGATCACGTCGAGGCTGGCCAGGGCCATCGCGCAGCCCACCGGGTTGCCCAGGAAGGTCTGGGTGTGCAGGGCCTCGCCCCGGCTGGCGCCCCAGGCATCCATGGCCTGTGCCGTGCCCAGGCACGCCGAGATGGGAAAGCCCGACGCCAGGCCCTTGCCGATGCACAGCAGGTCCGGGACCACGCCCTCGTGCTGGAAGGCGAACCAGTCCCCGGTGCGGCCGCAGCCGGTGAAGACCTCGTCGAAGACCAGCAGGGCGCCGTCTCGGGTCGTGCGCTCGCGCAGCGCCGCCAGCCAGCCCGGCGGCGCCGGCCGCATGCCCCCGCGACCCTGGACAGGCTCTACGACCACGGCCCCGAACCCGCTCAGATCGCCCGGCAGCTCCCCGAAGGGCGCGTGGGTCACGGCGTCGCCGAGCCGGGCGCGGAAGGGCGCCGCGAAGGCTTCGGCCTTGTAGTGGGTGACGCCGAGCACTCCGGTCGCCAGGCCGTGGTATCCGCCCTCGAAGGCCAGGATGGCGTCCCGCCCGGTGGCCACCCGGGCGGTCTTCAGGGCCGCGTCGACGGCGTCGCTGCCCGAGCAGCCCAGGATGCCCCGGGCCAGGCCGGTCAGTCCCGCCAGCCGCTCCAACAGCGCCACCCGGGTGGGGTCCGGGAAGGCGTCGCCCATGGCGTGGGGAAGGCGGCCGAGCTGGGCCTGGCCGGCCGCGACCACCGCTGGGTGGCGGTGCCCCACAGCCACCACTCCGAACCCTGCGGTCAGGTCCACGAAGCGGTTGCCGTCGAGATCCCAGACGTTCGCGCCCAGGGCCTGGTCCCACACGATGGGGTCGGTGTCGGCGACGCCCAGCGCCGCCGCCCTGCGGGCACGTCGCGCGGTGATCGCCGGGCACTCGCGCACCGCCAGACGATCGATGGCGGCCCGGGACGCCGGCCCCGGGATGGGGGTCACCAGCTCGGGCAGGGCGTCGCCGCAGGACACGGCTGGGGACATGGAGGACGTTCCGGGCGTTCGGGCGGTTTCTGTATCCCTGCTGGAACCCGCCATCTCCTTGACACGTCAACATCGTGTAGGGTGGACCCAGGTGGATGGAGGCTCAATGAACTGGCGAACACTCCTCCTCAACAGCAGCTTCGAGCCGCTGGCGACCGTCTCCTGGCAGCGGGCCATCACCCTCATCTGGGTGGACAAGGTCGACGTGGTCGCGGAGTACGACGCGGTGGTGCGCTCGCCGTCGCTGGAGCTGGAGGTGCCGGCCGTGGTCCGACTGCGCCAGTACCTGCGCGTGCCTCGTCGAGGCGTGCCCTTCACCCGCCGCAACCTGCTCCACCGGGACAAGCACCAGTGCCAGTACTGCCAGAGGTCCCTGAGGCCGTCCGAGCTCACCCTGGACCACGTGGTGCCCCGCTCCCGTGGCGGCAAGCGCAGCTGGGAGAACCTCGTGGCGGCCTGCGTGCGCTGCAACCGCCGCAAGGCCGACCGCACCCCGGCCGAGGCCGGCATGCGGCTGTTGAAGTCCCCCCATCGCCCGCCAGCCCTGGCCCCGGGTGCCGGGCTGCTCGCCCCGGTGGACGCGCCCGTGGAGTGGCGTCCCTACCTGCCGGTCCGCAAGGCCAGCTGATCCGCCAAGGCCCCAGGAGGGGACAGCGCCATGGCAGGCCCCCCGGCTCTGGCATAAGATGCCGCCGTTCCGATGAGACGAGCGGCTGACAACGCTGTGCGGGTGCGGGAGGTGCTGATCGGGGCCTTGGCCCTGGGCGTCCTGTCCCAGTCCGCCTGTACCGGTGGCGGTGGGGGCCCGACCGTGGCCACCAGCCACGACGTCCGGGTGTCCCTGGTGAACCCGACCACGGCCGATCCGTTCTCCGGCATCGACGAGCTGCGCCTGCAGATCCTCCAGGACGACCAGGTCCTGTTCCAGGAGACCTTCGCCGCGGGCGAGACCGCGGAGTTCCCGGACATGTCCCACTACGGCCGGGTGCGCTTCACCCTGGCGGGGCTGTTCGGCAGCAGCGTGGCCAGCTTCGGCCGCTCGGCAGAGGTCGTCCTCATCCCCGGCGAGGACACCGACGTCTCCATGCTCTTCCTCCCGGTCAACCGGGCCTACCCCATCGACGCTGATGTCCAGCGTCTGCGCAGCGAGCACACCGCCACCCTGCTGCCCACCGGTCAGGTCCTGCTCGCTGGGGGCGCCAACCAGAGCCGCACCCTGGCCTACGACGACACCGAGCTCTTCGACCCCCTGACCGCGGAGTTCCTCCCGGGACCGTTGCTCCCAGCGGCGATCTTCCAGCCGCGCCTGGGGTGGTCCAGGGACCTGCTGCTCTACGGCGTCGGCGGCAAGACCGTCCAGGGGGTCCAGGTGCCGTCGAACCTCACCTGGCGCTACGACCCGGCCGACGAGACCGTCGAGGAGCTGAACCCCCTGAACGAAGCCCGCCTCGGCCACTGCTTCACGTTCTTCCGCGACGACTTCGCGGTCGCGATGGGCGGCACGGAGACCGAACGCATCATCGAGACCCTGCGCCAGGACAAGGACGACGACGTCTGGAAGTGGTCCGACAACGTGATGGACACGTTGGTCCAGAGCCAGGTGACCGGCTGCGTGGCGGCCCGGGACGGCCGGGTGTTCGTCCAGGGACTGGAGGCCTCGGCCACGGGCGTGTTCGACTACACCTCCTCGGCGGCTGCCGCGAACCCGGACCTGGGGGGCGCCTTCACCGCCGTCGACAGCAGCCAGCAGATCTTCCTCGACGGCGCCATGATCATCCCCCTGACCGACGGCGAGGTCTGGGTCGGTGGCGGGCTGACCAGCGCCGGCCAGCCCTTCGCCGAGGGCCGGAATTTCGACCTGGACACCCGGGTGTTCGTCCAGGGCGTGGCCCCGGACGAGGTGCGCATCGACGGCAGCTGGGACCACTGGATCGACGACGACTGGGCCGTGCTCGGCTGTGGCTCTCCCGACGGTGACGCCACCCACTCCCAGGCGTCGGTCGAGCTCGTGAACCTGTCCACGGGCGAGCGCCTGACCACCATCGATCTGGACCGCTCCCGACCGGGCTGTGAGGTCACGACCCTCGCCGACGGCGCTGTCCTGGTGTCGGGGGGCTATGCGGTGGCGGACGACGCCCAGGACGCGCCCGCGGTCGTGATCGTGCCCTACACCGACTGACCGAAGCGCTCCTCCAGCGCCGCCACCAGCTTCCGGTGCACGCCGCCGAAGCCCCCGTTGCTCAGCACGGCGACCACATCGGCCTCCATCGCGTTCGCGGCCACCGCCGCCACGATGTCGTCGACCTCCTCGAGGTAGTCGGCCTCCAGACCTCGGGCCCGCAGGCCTGCGGCGAGGGCGCCCCCATCGAGGCGCTGTGCTTCGTCGAGGCGAGACTGGTCGTAGGGCCGCGCCACGATCACCCGGTCCGCGGCGTCGAAGGCCGCCGTGTAGGCCTCCTGGAACACCGCCCGGCGGGACGAAGCCGACCGGGGCTCGAAGATGGCCCACAGGCGCCGCCCGCCGAAGCGCAGGCGCAGGGCCTCCAGGGTCACCTTCACCGCGGTCGGGTGGTGGGCGAAGTCGTCGAGCACCGTCACGCCGCCGGGCTCTCCGACGACCTCCTGTCGTCGCTTGATGCCGCGAAAGCTCTGGAAGCCGCGGGCCAGATCCTCCGGCTGGGCGCCCTCACGGGCCAGGGCCGCCACGGCGGCAACCTGGTTGAACAGGTTGTGTTCGCCGACCAGCCGGGAGGTGAAGAGACCGAACACAGCGCCGTCGCGCAGCACCTCGAAGGTCATGGTGCCCGTGTCGGTGTCCACGCCGACCACCCGACCGTCCCAGGTCTGTCCGGGTCCGTAGCCCTGGACCTCACAGGGGGCGTCCCGGCAGACGTCGCGCACGTCTGGGTGGTCCCAGCGGGCGATGAGCAGGCCCGGCTCCGGCAGGCTGGCGACCAGGGCGCGGAAGCTCTCCTTCACGTGGTCGAGGTCCCGGTAGATGTCCGCGTGATCGAATTCCACGCTGGTGAGCACCGCCGTGTTCGCCCGGTAGTGCAGGAACTTGGGCGACTTGTCGAAGAAGGCCGTGTCGTACTCGTCGCCTTCGATCACGAAGTGCGTGCCGGCACCGGCGCGGGCCGTGCGATCCCAGCCCAGGACCAGGCCGCCGATGAGGTAGCCCGGCTCCAGCCCGCAGGCGTCGGCCAGCCAGGCGGCGATGGACGTGGTGGTGGTCTTGCCGTGGGTGCCGGCGATCACCAGGCTGCGCGCCTGCTCCAGGAACAGCTCGCCGAGCACGTGGGGAAAGGAGCAGTAGGGGAGGTCCGAGGCCACCAGGGCCTGGGCCTCGTCGTAGATCGCCCGGATCACGTTGCCCACGACCACCAGGTCGGGGTGGTGGTCCAGGTTCGAGGCCACGAAGCCCTGCATGATGTCGATGCCCAGGCCTTCGAGGTAGGTCGACATCGGCGGGTAGGCGCCGGTGTCCGACCCCGTGATGCGGTAGCCCGCGTCTTGGAGCATGCCGGCCAGGGCGCCCATGGCCGTGCCGCAGATGCCCATCACGTGGATGGTCTCCAGGGGGGCGGGCAGGCCTTCGCTCAGGTGTGCCACGTGGACTCCGGGTGCAGGGCGAGCCACCGCCGACAGTGGGGGGCCTCGGTCTCGGGCAGGATCGCCAGCTGGCTCTGAAGCAGCCGCAGGTCCCGCAGCTCGTCGACGTCGTACCAGAAGGGCAGCAGGTCCACGGAGAGGCCCCTGTCCCGGGCGCGACGGACCAGGTGCTCGCAGACCGTGTGGGTGGACCAGGTCACGTCCTCCAGCCAGTCGCCGTGGTCGCGGGCCTGGCCGATGGTCCAGCAGCCGCCGTCGAAGGCGGCGCCCAGCACGACGTCGGCGGTGGACTGGAGGGCCTGGCGGAGCAGCCTCACAGGCAGGGTGGGGGCGTCGATGCCGAGGGCCAGGCAGGGACCGGCGCCCAGCGCGGCCTGGATCCGGGCGCCGAGATCGCCTGCGACCTGCGAGTGGACCCGCCCCTGGAGACCCTGGGCCCACGCGTGGGCGGCCGGGCCGTCCAGGTGCCAGTCCGGGGTGACACAGGCCCGATCCAGGACTCGCTGGACATCGGCGGCCATGGCCTCGTGGAGCGAGGCGGCGCCCAGGGGACCCAGGGCCGGGACCAGGCGGGTCTTCACCCGACCGGGTAGTGGGACCTTGGCCAGCACGCTCACCTGCACGGCTCATCGCCTGGGTCACCTGGGTTGTTCCGATGATCGCGCAGGCCTCCGCCCCACCACTGTCGTGGCTGAGCCGAAGTCGTGGCCCGAGTCACTTCGAGGCGAGGTCGCGGCGGTGGTGCGGCGGAGGCCAAGCGAGGGCGGGTCAAACCAGGTGATCCAGGCACTGACAGGGTGTTCTTGAATCCGGACCGAGCTGGGCACAGCTATCGCGATTCCAGGTGTTTAGCGCCGCTTGCGGCGCGTCGCCGACGAGGGAGCGGGCTGTAGCCCGCGACTGAGGAGGGGAAACGCCTGGGATTGCGAGAGCAAGCCCAGCGACGGGAGGACTTGAAAACACCCAGTCAGCCCTCCCGGTAGTGCCAGACGGCCCAGAGGATGCGACCGCCGGCTCGCACCGTGCCGCGCACGGTGCCCGAGATCTTCGAGCGGCCCACCCGCGGCCGGTAGGTCACCGGGACCTCTCGCACCCGCAGGCCGCGCCGGAGTGCCTTGAGCTGCATCTCCACGTTCCAGCCCCAGGTGGGGTCCTCCATCTCCAGGGTCATCAGCGAAGTCCACCGCACTGCCCGGAAGGGTCCCATGTCCCGGTAGCGGTGGCCCCCCACCCGGGCGATCAGCCGGGTCGCCAGCGCGTTGCCCCACCGCTGCTGGGGCAGGAGGGCGCCCGGCGCGGCCCGCGTCGTGCGCTCCCCCATCACGAGATCCGCCTGATCGGTGAGCACGGGCGCCAGCAGGTCGGGGAGCTCCTCCGGGTGGTCCGCATAGTCCGCGTCCAGGACGACCAGGACCTCGGGAGGCCGGGCCGCGAGGTGTCGGAGGCCGGCCAGGCAAGCGCTGCCGTAGCCCCGCCGCGGCTCGTGCACGACCGTCGCACCCGCCGCGCGGGCCACTCTCGCGGTGCCGTCGGTGCTGCCGTTGTCGCAGACCACGACCTCCTGCAGGGACCAGCCCTGGCGGGGCACGTCCGCCAGATCGCTGAGGACCAGGGGGAGGGACGCTTCCTCGTCGAGGGCGGGTATGATCACGGCCACGCGCATCGCGCCCGGCTCTAACCCCGGCGCCGCAACCCGGTTGCCGCCCCCGCATCCGGGACGGCATAGGGGACACCCTGGAGTTGCCATGACCGCGTCATCCCACCGCTTCGGCCAGCTCATCGCCCTCTGGCTGCTCGTCTGGCTCGGGGCGTCGGCCAGCACCGCGCTCGCTGGCAAGCCGCCACCGTTCGAGGTGGTCACCACTTCGGTCGAGGCCAGCGTGGGCAAGGCCAGCGCCCTCCAGGTGCGCGTGGTCGTGCCCCCGGGCACCAAGGTCTACCGGGACCAGATGGGCGTCGAGGTGGTCGACGCCGGGGGGCTGACCCTCGGCCCAGCGAGCTACCCGCCGGCCGAGAAGGCCTTCGACCCGGCCTTCGGCATCGAGCGCGAGCTCTACCAGATGGACGTCTACGTCGAGGTCCCCGTGGCGCCCGTGGCGGCCGCGGGCACCTACGAAGCGGTGCTCGACGTGCGCTGGCAGGGTTGCAAGGGCACCCTCTGCTACATGCCGCAGACCGAGCAGGTCACGGCGCAGCTCACCGTCGCCGAGTCCTCCAGCTGGCGCTGGCCGTCCATCATCGGCACCGCCTGGGCCGGCGACGACGACAAGGACCCCATCGACGTCGCGGTCTCCGTCGCCGGCGAGCAGCTCCAGGTGGCCTTCACCCAGAAGCCCGGCTGGCACCTCACGGAGACCATGACCTTCCTCGAGCTGGCCGAGGGCCAGGCGGTCACCCTGGGAGAACAGACCTGGCCCACGGCCCACCAGCGGCCGGACCCGGCCATCCCCGGCGCGACCCGGGGGGAGTACGACGGCAACTTCACGGTCACGGCCCCGGTGCTCGGTCCGGCCGGCGACCACACCGTCAAGGGCACGGTCGGCTACCAGGCCTGCAAGGCGGAGAAGTGCCTGCTCCCGCAGTACCACGACTTCGAGCTCACCGTGGCCCTGAGCGGGAACGCCCAGACCGCGCCGACCGCCGCCGACCCGCCCCCCGCCACCGAGCCTGCGCCGCCGGCCCTGGCGGCCGGCTCGGGCGCTCAGCCCGTCGACGCCGCGCCCTTCGGCGGAGGCGTGCTCGCCGACGCTGCGGAGAAGGGCGCCGTGTGGCTGGTGCTCTTCACCTTCGGCGCCGGCTTCCTGGTGTCTCTGACCCCCTGCGTCCTGCCGATGATCCCCATCACCATGGGCATCATCGGGGCCCAGTCCTCGGACAACCGGCTCAACGGCTTCCTGCTGTCCCTGACGTATGTGGCGGGACTGGCCACGGTCTACACCGTGCTCGGGGTGTCCGCGGCCCTCGCGGGGTCCATCTTCGGCGGCTGGATGCAGTCGGTCTGGGTGGTCGGCGCGGTCGCGGCCTTCTTCGTGGCGATGGGCTTCGCCATGTTCGGCTTCTTCGACGTGGGTGTGCCGTCGGCTCTCCAGACCCGGCTCGGTCAGCAGGGCGGGGCCGGCTTCGTCGGCTCCTTCATCGTGGGCGCGGTCGGCGCCATCGTCGCCGGCCCCTGCTCGGGCCCGGTCATCGCCTCGCTGATGGTCCTCATCGGCCAGCAGGGCCAGCTCGCCCTCGGCGCCGCGCTGATGGTCGCCTTCTCCCTGGGCATGGGCGTGCTCTTCCTCATCGCCGGCACCTTCTCCGGGGCGCTCTTCCGGCCCGGCGTCTGGATGGACACCGTCAAGAAGTCCTTCGGCGTGCTGATGTGGCTCGGCGCCATCTACTTCGTCTCCGCCCACCTCTCCGACACCGTCGTCGCGATGCTCACGGCCTTCGTGCTGCTGTCCACCGCCGTCTTCGGCTGGCCGGCCGACGAGGAGCTGGACGGCGTCTTCCTCGCCCGGGGCAAGAAGCTCGACGGCGTCGTGGGCGGCCTGGTCGGCGCCTACCTGCTGGTGGGCATCCTGGTCACCAAGGGCTTCATCCTGCCGCCCCTGAACCTCTCCGCCGCCGGCGGCGCGGCTGTCCAGGGCCCGCACCTGGCCTGGCAGTCCGACGAGCCCGCCGCCCTGGCCCAGGCCGCGACCCAGGGCAAGCCGCTGATCATCGACTTCACCGCCGAGT
>CAYFPX010000046.1:11280-14463 GCA_964344945.1 uncultured Enterobacterales bacterium | reverse complement strand
GCTGGAGCACTTCACCTACACGGACCCGGGGGTCATCGCGAAGTCCGAGCGGTTCGTGCCGCTGATGATCGACGCCACCAAGGGCGACGACCCCATCGTGAAGACCCTGCTCGACAAGTACGACGTCAAGGGCCTGCCCACCGTGCTCTTCCTCAAGCCCGACGGCTCCGTGATGGACGAGCTGACCCTGGTGGGCTTCGAGCCCGCCAGCGGCTTCCTGCCGCGCATGGATCAGGCCCTGGGCGCCCTGTGAGCCCCCCTGCGGGATAGACCGCGCGCATGGACCGTCTGACCCGCCTGCTGTCGACCGACGGCCGCCTGCGCGTGCTCGTGCTGACCGCCACCGACGCCGTGCGGGAGACCATCGCGCGGCACGAGCTGGTCGGCACCACCGCCGTCCGCGTCGCCGCCGAGGGGGTGGTCTCCGCTCTGCTCCTGTCCGCCCACACCAAGGGCGACGAACGCATCCTGATGGAGCTCGTGAGCGAGTCTCCCCGCTTCGTCTTCAGTGGCGAGGCGCGGGCCGACGGCACCCTGCGAGCCCGTCTCAGGCCCCCTCGCCTGGGGGCCGTGCACCACCTCACGGGGCGCCTCGCCACCGTGAAGTGGAACGCCAGCACCGAGCTCTACCGAGGCACCGCGGCCGTGGACCACCCGGATCTGCAGGCCGTGCTGCGCGGGTACCTGCGGGACAGCCAGCAGACCTTGGGCCGGGCCTGGCTGCACGCCGTGGTCGAGGACGGCGAGCTCACCTTCGCCGGGGGCCTGCTGGTGGAGCGGCTGCCGGTCGACGATGGCCTCTCCTCCGAGGACTTCGACGCGGTCATGGACACCTTCGAGCGCGACGATCCCGTCGCTCGCATCGAGGCCGCCCAGCTCGGCATCATGCCGGGCCTGGACCTGGTCGAGGTCGGCCAAGGGCCGGTGGCCTTCTCCTGCGGCTGCAGCCTGGAGCGGGTGGAGGCGACGGTCTGCACCCTGGGCGCCGCGGACATCCGGTCTCTGGAGCAGGAGCAGGGCCAGGCCGAGGTCACCTGCGACTTCTGTGCCGAGCGGTACGTGGTCCCAGGGAGTCGCCTCCTCGAGCTCGCCGAGGGCCTGGAGGGCGCCGGCGCCGAGGCCTGAGCGCCCGGCTCAGTCCAGGACCGGGTCGCGCCGCACGGTCAGCCGGATGCCCTGGTCCCCTGAGATCTGGACGATCACGACCCCCTGGTAGGCGCCGCTCCCGGATGGGGAGGGGCTGTAGATCGCCTCCTCCGGGCGGTCTGGGTGCAGCAGCGGCGGGCGGGTGGGCTCACCGAAGCGCCGTGTCAGCTCGGCGAGGGGCAGGATCAGGTCCGTGCGGACGTGACTCGGGCCGCTCCCGTCGGGCAGGCCCACCACGGAGGCAGACCGCAGGGCTGGCGAGCCGGACTCGGCGAGCAGCTGCTCCAGCTCAACCACCGAGAGCGTGTCGCGGGCAACGAAGGACAGCAGGGTGTCGAGTTCATCCATGGCGGTGGTCTCCGCGACCTCCTGTGGGGGATGGGACAGGCTCGCCGGCGTGCCGGCGCACGCCAGGACGAGCCCCAGGGACCAGAATGGCGTCACGAGGCGGAGTAGGCGGAGGACACGGCGTCCCCGACGGCCCAGGCGTCGGCCTCCTCCGCCAGCGCGCGGTACCTGTCGTAGTTGGCCTGCTGCGCATCGCGAGCCGTCTCCCACGCCGCGAAGGCTGCCTGCCAGGCCTCGAGCAAGCGCGTCTTCTCGTCCGCTTCGACGGAGTCGTCATCCTCGACGGCCTTGTAGGCAGCTTCGGCGATCCGCAGGGCCTCGCGCTTCTCGTCGAGGGTCGCGCGCAGGGTACGAAGACCCCGCAGGACTTCGCCGCGAGCGTCGCGGCCCGAGCCGTACACGTTCTCGTACCAGGCCTCGGCCTCGTTGGCCTCGGTGCTGTCTCCGGAGATGGGGTTGGCGGCCGCGTCGGTGGCGATGCGGGCCGGGATGGCCATGGCCCGTGCGATGGCCGCGGCCTCCTGACCGGTGCCGGCCATGTGCCGGGCCATGCGGTGCCACTGCTCGGCGTGGCGACTCTCGTGGTAGACGGTGTCGGCCACAGCCGCGGCCTTGGCGTCGTCGATGGTCGGCTCGGAGAACACCTGCTCCCCCAGGGTCAGGGTCCAGGTCGTGAAGCTGAGGTGGCCGTTCTGGTGCCCCAGGTCCTCGAGCTCGTTGGCCGTCTCCGGGACGCCCACCGCCGAGAGCTCGGCGTTCGCTGCGGTGGCCAGGCCATCGGCACGGGCCTCCGGGGCCAGCTCTCCCCAATTCGACTGGACCTCCTTCGCCGCGGTCACGAATCGCCCGACTGCGACCGAAGAGCCGATGCCACTGATCTCGGCTTCGGTGGGAGCGGTCGCGGGCTCGGCCCCACCCTCCTGCGCGGGCTCCTGGGTCCCGCCTTCGGCGTGGACATGGTCGCCGTGGTCTTCCACTCCCGGGGGATGGGGGAGGGAGGCCTCTGGGGGCGGTGTCTCTCGGGCCGGGGTGGCGGCGAGCGCGGCGGCTGCGGCAGCGTTGCCCCGCGGCTGTCGGGCAGAGGCCTGGGAGCCGGCCGCCTGGTCCCGAGGGCCCTCCTCGGATTCTGCGGAGCGATGCTGTCGGCTCGTGCCCAGCTGGCCCTCCTGGGGCTCGGGACGCCCACAACGTACTCGCGTCCTGCCGAGGGGTCCATGGGTACGCGCTACCCTGGTGGTCCCCCGTCGTTGAGCCCGTCCACGTGGGCCGTGTCATTCCAGCGGTGGAGCACCAGGCCGGTCTGCTCGGACCAGCCCAGCACGCTGATGGCGACGTTGTTGTGGCTGACCTCTCGGAAGTCCTTGAGGGGGCGAGCGCTGGCGGCCAGGACCAGGGTCGCCATCACCATCTGGTGGGAGACGATGACCAGAGGAGGACCGGGCTGGTGCTGGCGGGCCAGGGCGATCACGGCGGGCACCGCCCGGTCTCGCAGCTCCGCCATCGTCTCCCCACCGGGGACCCGGACGTGCGCCGGATCCGCGGACCAGGCGGCGAAGAATTCGGGGTACCGGGCGACCATGTCAGGGGCTTGTCTGCCCTCGAGCTCCCCCTGGTCAAGCTCTTGCAAGCAGATCTGGGGCTCCGGCGCCCCGATTCGCAGAGCGGTCTGCCAGGCACGGGCCAGGGGAG
>CAYFPX010000046.1:0-11270 GCA_964344945.1 uncultured Enterobacterales bacterium | reverse complement strand
AAGAGCTCGGCTTCCCGCTCCCCGTGCGGATCCAGGGGCACATCGAGCTGCCCGAGGAAGCGACGTTCGGCGTTGTAGCGGGTGCGACCGTGGCGGCAGATCACCAGCGGAATCTGCCCCATCTCTGCCACAGAGGACCACCCGAGACCCCGGTTGTCGCCCGTGTCGAGGAGGGTATCTTCAGACCGACTGGTTGGTGCTCCCTTCACGGGGTCTGTCTATCGGACACCAGGAGAGGGACCCAGGAGGAACTCCATGGCGCTGAGTCCGAAGGGCTTCGACCCCCTCGCGAGTCTGTTCGACGCGCCCGACCGTCGTCCGGCGCCGACGACGACGCCGATCGGGAGCTTCGACGACGACGACACCAGCCCGACCCTCCACCCGGACACCGCCAGCGACGACTTCGACGTCGAGGAGCCCTCCCTCGTCGAGCCCGAGATCGACAAGGTCGCCCTGGCCCGCGCCTTGGCCCGTGCCGCGATGGCGCGTGCCGCGAGCTCGGAGCCGGCCCCGGCGTCCGAGACCCCCGCGCCCGCTGCAGCCCCGGCCGCCCCCGCCGACCCCAGCTTGCGCCTGCTGGCCCGTGCCCGTCGCCCGACCTCGGCCCAGGAGGCCATGGCCGAAGCGAAGCGTCGCGAGCAGGTCGCCGCCCAGCGGGCCCAGGAGCGCCGCGCCAACCAGCTCCCGCGCGAGGTGCGTCGCATCCTCGAGCGCCAGGCCCCCGGCGCCAAGCTCGTGGTCGTCAACGCCCTGGTGATGGACGAGCGCAGCAAGCTCCGCGCCCTGTGGAAGGCCCACCGGTCCCGGCTGAGCCACCTCGGCCAGCTCCACCAGGTGGTCGCGACCACCAACGTGATCCGCGCCCTCACCGCCGTCGGGCCCGGCCAGCTGGTCGCCGCCGTGGTGCGCACCGAGAGCAGCGAGTACCTGGTGTGGGTCGACATGGGCTCCCAGGCGACCGTCGCCGCCTTCGAGGACGCCCGGACCTGGATCGCCGGCTGATCGCCCGCGGGCCGCTCAGGCCCGGGCCGTGAGCGCCTCGTCCAGCTGCGCCGGGTCCTCCAGGACCTTGTAGACCTCGTTGGCGAAGATGCTGCAGTGCAGCCCGTCGAGCACCCGGTGGTCGAAGGTCGCGCTCAGGGTCAGCACCCGACCGGGCACCACGGCGCCGTCCTTCACGACCGGCGTGTCGTCCACCGCACCCACCAGGATGATGATCGGCGTGCGGGCCTGGGGGAAGAAGGGCGCGTAGGCCACCTTGACCCCGCGGCTGCCCAGGCTCGTGACCATGATCGAGCCGAACGGGTCCCGGGGAGCGCCCAGGATCTTGGGGTTCATGTTCAGGGTGTACTGGAAGAACTCGAGGAACTTCAGGATCCAGCGGAAGACCAGGGGCGGGATGAGCTCGCCCTGGCGCTTCACCTTCTTGAAGTCCTTGTCCTGGCCCTTGCGGATCTTGCTGGCGCCTGAGCGGATCTCCTCGGCGATGGTGCCGACGAGCTTGGTGTCCGCCTTGCGGATCACCACGCCGGACAGGTCGGTCTTGCCGACGCCCTCGCCGTCCTTGGCCGGGTGCTCGATGGCCACCTGGACGAAGACATCGACGTCCTGCCGATGGTAGAGCCGGCCCAGCCGGATCATCGAGTTCAGGTCCGGGTGGCGGTGCAGGACCACCGCGGCGGCCCGGGCGACCGCGTGGGTCACCGTGATCTTCTCTCCGGTCTCCTCGCGCTTCTTCGCGATCCAGGCCTCCAGAGCCTCGGCCGGGAACTGCATCGTGCCGAGGATGGTGGGGTCCCGGGGCGGGTTCCACGCGATGGCGGCGATGCGGCGGAAGACGGAGAGGTGGGACTTCTTGTGGAGGACGATGTTCGGCATGCCGCCGACCCTATCGCGTCGGCCCCCAGGGGCCGTGCCACCATCGTGCGAGCACGAGCAGGGACCAGAGCCGCCGCCGCTGGTCCGCCGTGCCGTCGGCGTGCTCCGCCTTCACCCGTCGGACTTCGGCCGGGTCGCAGACCCCCGCCAGCTGGTCCTCCAGCCCGTCGAGCAGGCCCCTGCACGGGCCCCGCAGCCAGGGCCCCAGCGGCGTGCCGAACCCTTTCTTCGGTCGGGCCAGGATCTCCGCCGGCAACAGGTCCGCCAGGGCTCGTCGCAGCACCCGCTTCGTCTCCCGTCGGCGCAGAGAGACCCCGCGGGGCAGCACCGCGCAGAGCCCGACCAGGACCGGGTCCAGGAAGGGCGACCGCACCTCCAGGCTGTGCAACATCGACGCGCGGTCCACCTTGGTCAGCACCCCTTCGCCCAGGTAGAGCCGCTGGTCCAGGAACATCGCCCGGTCGACGGGGTCGTCGATCGGGGCGGCCACCTCGGCCCAGCGGTCCACCTCGGCCCAGGGCGTGGGGTCTCGGCCCAGGAGCGCCGGAAGCTCCTCGGGCAGCCAGGCGCCGAGCCACACCTGGTTCCGCCGGTGGTGGGGGTGGGGCAGGCCGGCTGCCAGACGCCGCACCAGGTAGGTCCGGCTGAGGTTGTCCGTCGACGCCGGCAGCGCCGCGCCCAGCGCCCTGAGGCCCGCGGCCCCGGGCGCCAGGGCCCCCGCGACCCGGTGGGCCAGGTAGCTCGGGTAGCCGCCCAGGTGCTCGTCGGCGCCGTCGCCGGAGAGCGCGACCTTGAAGCCGGCGGCGTGCACGGCCTCGGACAGCACCCAGGTCGCCGGCAGGCTGCCGTCGGCGAGAGGCTCGCACAGCCCGGTGGTCAGGGCGTCGAGGACCTCGGACAAGCGACCGGCGGGGAAGGGGACCTCGGTGTGGTGGGTGCCGAGGTGTGCGGCCATCGCACGTGCCGGGCTCGACTCGTCGAAGCTCGCCTCCGCGAACCCGACCGAGAAGCTGTGCAGAGGGCCGTCCACCAGCCCGGCGGCCAGGGCGCTCACCGCGCTGCTGTCGATGCCACCCGACAGGAGCGTCACCACCGGCACGTCGGCGAGCAGCCGGTGCTTGACCGCGACCTGCAGCGACGTGCGCAGCCCCGCGAGCTGCCGCTCGAAGCCCAGGTGACCCCGGTCCACACCGATCAACGGCGGGTCCCACCAGCGCTCGATGCGCTCCCCGTCCCGGTCCGCCACCAGCAAGGTGCCTGGCTCCAGCTTGTGGACCCCCCGGTAGATCGTGCGCGGAGACGGCACGTACTCGAACAGGAGCAGCTGCTCCAGGGCCACCGGGTCGACCTCGCGACGGACCTCGGGGTGGGTGAGCACCCCCTTGAGCTCCGAGCAGAACACCAGGGTGCCCTCGGGGGTGCGCGTCCAGTACAGGGGCTTCTGGCCGACCCGGTCCCGGGCCAGGATCAGCCGCTCGCTGCGGGCGTCCCAGGCCGCCACGCCGAACATGCCGTCGGTCTGCTCCAGGGCGCGGTCGGGGCGGTGGAACGCCAGCAGCGACGCCACCACCTCGGTGTCGCTCACGGTCAGGAAGGCCTCGCCTTCGGCTTCGAGCAGGCGCCGCAGCCGGGCGTGGTTGTAGATCTCGCCGTTGAACGCCACACAGACCCTCTGGCCGGTCTCCCACCGGGGCTGTGTCCCGCCGGCCAGGTCGATGATGGCGAGCCTGCGCGTGCCCAGGACCCCGCGGCTCAGCGCCTCCAGCCGGTCGTCGTCGGGTCCCCGGTGGGCGATGGTGTCCAGGAGCGGACGCACCTCGTCCACGGACGGCGCTGCACCGTGCCAGCGGAAGGCGCCCGCGATGCCGCACACGGCTAGCCCGCGCTCTCCTCGAGACTCGGTGGTGCGTCGAGCATGTTCAGGGTCCGGCGGATCCGGTAGGGCGCCTTGTCGCGGATGTCGTAGTGCATCCGGATCAGGACCTCGGCCACGATGCCCAGGGTCACCTCGACCACGCCGAAGATCATCAGCATCGGTGCGACCACGGTGAGCGCCACGGCCAGGGGTGGGTTGTCGACGACCGTCCAGCCCAGCGCCGCGACACCGGCGGTCATCAGACCCCCGAAGAACAGCAGGAAGCCGAGCCAGCCGAAGAAGTAGATCGGGGTCACGTAGAAGTCCCGCAGGAACTTCACCGTGGTCAGGTCGAGCAGCACCTTGGGGATGCGGCTCAGGCCGTACTTGCTCTCGCCGACCGTGCGCGGGTGGTGACGGACCGGGACCTCGATCAGCCGGGCGCCGGCCCAGGTCACGTAGATGGGGATGAAGCGGTGCATCTCCCCGTAGAGCGGGATGTGCTCGATGTACTCGCGCTTGTAGACCCGCAGGGTGCAGCCGTAGTCGTGCAGGTGGACCTTGCTCAACCTGGAGATGAGCGCGTTGGCCAGGCGGCTCGGCAGGGTCCGCGTGATGAAGGCGTCCTGGCGGTCCTTGCGCCAGCCTGTGACCACGTCGTAGCCCTCGTCGAGCTTGGCGAGCATCATCGGGATGTCCGCCGGGTCGTTCTGGAGGTCGGCGTCCAGGGTGATCAGGATGCCGTGGCTGGCGTTGCGGATGCCGGCGGTCAGCGCAGCGGTCTGGCCGTAATTCCGCACGAATTCGATGACCCGCACCCGCTCGTCGCCATCGGCCAGGGCCTGGAGCTCGGGCCTGGAGCCGTCGGTGGAGCCGTCGTCGATGTAGATCACCTCGAAGTCGACACCCACGGGCTCCAGCGCACCACGGATGGCCTCGTGGAGCCGGGTCAGGTTGCCTTCTTCGTTGAAGACCGGGACGATCAGGGAGATGGGTTCGCTCAACGACCCGCCGAGGCTTGGCTGCTCTCCTCTACGATACCGCCGTCGTCCTCCGGCGGGGGCCCGGCGGTCTCTGGCGGCGGAGCGCCAGGGGCCAGCCGGCCCAGGTCGTTGTTGGGGTCCAGGACCAGCGCCAGGTCGGTGATCGGCGTGGCGCCGACCTCGACCGCGAGGGTGGCGACCGGTTCACCCTCGCTGGGCCCGTTGTCGTCGCGGTCGATGTAGGCCACGAGGTGCACCGGCCCGAAGCCGGCGGGCAGGGTCAGGTCGAAGGCGCCCAGGCCATCCAGCGCGGCCTGCTCGACCAGCTCCGGCGGCTTGCCGTCGGCGAGAGTCAGGACATCCACCCTGACGACACCGTCCTCCGCCCCGTCCATGCTCACCTGGCCGGCCACCGCGATCCCCTCGCCGTCGGGGATCTCGAGCGCCGTGTGGCGGGGCCGCTTGGCGCGCTTGGGATCGCTGTCCGCCGCCGAGGCGACGGAGGCTTCGGGCGAGTTCGACCCCTGGTGACAGGCGAGGCCCGTCCACAGAGCGATGGTCAGCGTGCCGAGGATGGTCGGTAGGCCAGGAAGGAGGCTGGGAAATCGTCCCTCACCCGGGGAGACCCTGTCAAGACGGAAGTGGCCTTGCCCCGCTGGATCGGCCGTCCTACATTGCCTGCGTCTCCTGCCGGACACCCAGCCCGCTGCCCGGCGCTCGCACGGCGCCCACCAGTCCCGACCGCCCCGATGCGCATCCGCAAGCTCGAGCTGCAGGGCTTCAAGTCCTTCGTCGACCGCCAGACCTTCCACTTCGGGTCCGGCATCGCGGGGGTCGTGGGGCCGAACGGCTGCGGCAAGTCCAACGTGGTCGACGCGGTCAAGTGGTGCATCGGCGAGCAGTCGGCGAAGTCCCTGCGCGGGGCGGCCATGGCCGACGTCATCTTCAACGGCAGCGCCACCCGGCCGCCGGTGGGCATGGCCGAGGTCAGTCTCACCTTCGCAGCCGACGACGAGCCCTTCCCGGGCCAGTGGGGCCGGTTCGAGGAGATCAGCATCTCCCGGCGACTGTTCCGCGACGGCGCCAGCGAGTACCGCATCAACCAGGAGCGCGTCCGGCTGCGCGACGTGCACGACCTCTTCCTGGACACCGGGGTCGGCACCCAGCTCTACAGCTTCATCGAGCAGGGCCGCGTGGACCGCATCGTGCTGTCCCGGCCCGAGCAGCGGCGGACCCTGATCGAGGAGGCCGCCGGCATCTCCCGCTACAAGGCTCGCCGGGCCGAGGCCCTCGACAAGCTGGAGGCGACCCGGACCAACCTGGACCGGGTGTCCGAGATCGCCGACGACATGAAGCGCCGGCTGCGCACCCTGGAGCGCCAGGTCGAGAAGGCCGCGCGCTACCGGCGCCTCCGGACCACGGTGCGCCAGGGCGAGCTGCTCTTGGGACTGGCGCAGTATGCCGGCTTCTCGGCTGACCGCCGCGCCCTCACCGGTGAGCTGCGCCAGGCCAGGACCGCCGAGGAGACCGCCTCCCGGACCTTGGCGGCCCGGGAGAAGGGCCTGGTGGGTCTGCGGGACACCCTCACCGTCGCGGAGACCGTCACCGCGGAGCTTCGCGACCGCTTCTCCGAGCTCGAGGCCCAGCGCCGGGAGCAGGAGAGCGCACGTCACTACCAGTCCAAGGAGCGCCAGGACCTGCTCGGGCGACTGGAGCGCCTCCAGGCCGAGCTCCGCGAGTGGGGAGACCAGCTGGCCGAAGCCAGCGCCGAAGCCGAGCGGCTGGTCGCCGAGCAGGCCCGCTGGCAGGGGACCGTGGCGGGCCAGGTCTCAGCCCTCCAGCTCGCGGAGACACGCGCCGGCGAGACCCGCGAGGCCCTGGTGGCGGCGCGCGGGGCCGTCGAGCGCGACAAGGCCGCCATCACGGCTCTGCTCACCGCCGCGACCCGGACCCGCGCCGAGCTCGCGGCGCACGAGCGGACCCTCGCCGACCTGGCGGAGCGCCGCTCCCGGAGCGACGCCGGAGACCAGCAGGCCAGGACCGACCTCGACACCCTCCAAGAGGCGGTCCGGGTCGCCGAGGCTGGCCTGTCCGTGGCCGACGAGCAGGCCTCGGGGGCCGCTGCCGCACGGACCGCGGCGCGGGCAGCCGTCCAGGAGACCCGCGCCCGGGTGGCCGACGCCGTGCGCGCCCAGCGCGGCGCCGAGCGGGCTCTGACCGAGGCGGCCGGGGCCCTGGCGGGCGCCGAGGCCCGACTGGCCTCGACCCAGGCGCTGCTCGACGCTCACGAAGGCGTCGAGGGTGGCGCCCGGGACCTGTTGGGCCTGCCGGGCGTGCTGGGCACCCTGGCAGAGCACCTCGACGTGGTCGAGGCGGACCTGCCGGGCCTCCAGGCGGCGCTGGGCGACTGCCTCGAGCTCGTGCTGCTGGAGGACGCGGCGGCCCTGGCCCGGGCGGCCGCTGCGGCCACCAGCCGGGTGGGTCTGCTCGTCGTGGCGGATCCGCCGGCGCCGTCGGTGCTGGCGGCCACCTTCCGCGGCACGCTGGCTGGCCGCGCCGCCGTCGCCCACCTGCTGCAGGGCTACGGCCTCGCGGACGACCTGGCCACCGCTGCGCCGGGCGCGGTGGTCACGGCTGGTGGCACTCGCCGCGATGCCCGGGGCATCACCTGGGTCGGCACCCCCGGCACCAGCGCGGGCCAGGTCATCCTGGCGAGGCGCCAGGAGCTCGCCCGGCTCGGAACCGAGACCGACAGCGCCCGGGAGGCCCTGGCCGCGGCCGAAGCCGCGGTGGGGGAGCACGACGCGAGCGTGGCCCGGGTCCAGCAGGCCGAAGCCGCCGCCGTCAGCGCCGCCGAGGCCGCGGGCGCGCACCACGGCGCAATGCAGCTCACCCAGGCCGAAGCCCGGCAGCGGCTGCGTCTGCAGACCCAGGCCCTCGAACAGACCGAGCGGCGGGCCCGGGAGCTGGCCCTGGAGCGGGAGCGGCTCGGGGCCTCGTCCGCGCGGGTCACCGCCGAGGCCGCGGAGGCCCGCCTGCGCCTGAGTGAGCTGGAGAGTCGCCAGGCCGACGGAGAGACCGACCTGCTCCAGCGCCAGTCGGCCCTCGAGGGCCTCGAGATCCGCGCCACCGAAGCCCGTGAGGCCCTGGTGCGGGTGCGGGCCGAGCGCGACGGCGGCCAGCAG
The DNA here is from genome assembly GCA_964344945.1 of uncultured Enterobacterales bacterium. Lineage (GTDB taxonomy): Bacteria > Myxococcota_A > UBA796 > UBA796 > CAJQPC01 > CAYFPX01. The sequence continues at coordinate 3,369 of CAYFPX010000046.1, read as the reverse complement.
CAGCTCCAGGTGCTCACCCGCAGCGCGGCGGCCGCCACCGCCCGCCGCGACGAAGCCGAGCGCCGCCTGGCTCGCACCCGCGCGGACACCGCCGCCAGCCAGGCCCGTGTCGCCGAGCTGGGGGTGCAGGACAAGCGGCTCGCCGAGGGGCTCGCCGCCCTGGGCGAAGAGCAAGGCGCGGTGCGCACCCGGCTGGACACCGAGAAGGCACGGCTGGCCCAGGAGCGGGAGAAGCTGCGGGTCGCCGAGGAAGGCCTGCGCGGTCTCAGGGACCGCCGGGAGCAGTGCACGGCGGCCCGCACGCGCCTGGAGCTGCGGGTCTCGGAGACCCGGCACCGCATCGAGTCTCTCAAGGAGCAGGTGGAGCGGCGCTACGAGGTCTCCCTCCCGGGCATGCTCGATCGGCTCGACCGGCGGGCGTCGCTCGTGATCGAGGCCGGCGACGCTGCCCGGGCGAGCCTGCCGGAGCGCTTCGCCGACCTGCCGGTGGCCGAGGACGTCCGGCTCACCCCCCGCCTGATCGAGGACCGCCCCTTCATCGAGGGCTGGGTCCAGCGGCTCGAGGAGAGTCGGGAGGGCCTGCGCCGGGTGGGCGAGGTCAACCTGACCGCGCTGGACGAGTACCAGGAGATCGCCGAGCGCTCGACCTGGCTCGAACAACAGCGCGAGGACCTGACCCGCTCCACCGAGTCGATCCGCCGGGCCATCGCGGACATCAACCGCACGTGCAGGGCGCGCTTCCGCGACACCTACGACCGGGTGAACCAGTCCTTCCAGGACCTCTACCCCCGACTCGTGGGCGGTGGCGAGGCCCGGCTGTCGCTGACCGACGAAGACGATCTGCTCGAGACCGGCGTCGAGATCTACGCTCGCCCCCCCGGGAAGCGTCTCCAGTCCCTGCGGCTGCTGTCCGGTGGCGAGAAGGCGATGACGGCCATCGCCATGATCTTCGCCATCTTCACCGTGCGCCCATCGCCCTTCTGCATGCTCGACGAGGTCGACGCCCCCCTGGACGAAGGCAACGGCGCTCGCTTCAACGACCTGCTCCGGGAGATGAGCACCCTCAGCCAGTTCATCATCGTCACCCACAACAGGAAGACGATGGAGTCCGTCGACACCCTCTACGGCGTGACCATGCCCGAGCCCGGCAGCTCGCGGCTGGTGACCGTCCGGCCGTGGTGGACGACCCGGGGCCCCTGGACCCGATGCTCCTGGGCGGGCTCCTGGTGGCCCTGCTGGTGGGTGTGGGGGCCGGTGTGGCCCTCGCCCGGCGGCGTCCGGCGCTGCCCGAGCCCGACCCCGGCCCCGTGCTGCCCGAGCCCGACGACCCCACCGAGGTGCACGAAGCCGTGCCTGCACCGGTGGCCGAGCCCTCCGACGCTCCGGCGGGTCCCTCGATCCTGCAGCGCATGCGTGCCGGCCTGGCGCGGACCTCGTCTGGCTTCGGCAAGGCGCTCACCAGCGCCCTCAGCCGGGACCGTGTCGACGAGGCCCTGTTCGAGGCGCTCGAGGAGGCCCTGCTCATCGCCGACGTCGGCGTGGGGACCACCACGACGCTCCTGGATGGCGTGCGCGAGGTCGCGCGCCGGGACGGGGTCGAGAGCCCGGCCGAGCTGCGCGGAGCGCTGCGCGACGGCATGCTCGCGCTCTTCCAGGGCCAGGACCGTTCGCTGGCAGAGGCCTCCGACGGTCCCACCGTGTTGCTCGTGGTCGGGGTGAACGGCTCCGGCAAGACCACGTCCATCGGCAAGCTGGCCGCCCGCTACGGCCGCGCGGGCCACAGCGTCCTGCTCGGGGCGGGCGACACCTTCCGCGCCGGCGCCATCGAGCAGCTCCGCATCTGGTCGGAGCGCGCCGAGGCGGACTTCGTGGCCCACCAGGAGGGTGCCGACCCCGCCGCGGTGCTCTTCGACGCGCTGGAGGCCGCGGTGGCCCGGGGCAGCGACGTGGTGCTCTGCGACACCGCAGGGCGCCTGCAGTCCAAGAAGCCCTTGATGGCCGAGCTGGAGAAGGTCCACCGGGTCGTCGGCCGCGCGGTGCCCGGCGCCCCCCACGAGGTCCTGCTGGTGCTCGACGCCACCATGGGACAGAACGCCCTGAGCCAGGCGCGGACCTTCGGCGAGGCCACCGGCGTCACCGGGGTCGTGCTCACCAAGCTCGACGGCACGGCCAAGGGCGGGATCGTGCTCGCCATCGCCGCAGAGCTGGGCCTGCCCGTGAAGTTCGTCGGGGTGGGGGAGCAGGTCGACGACCTGCGGCCCTTCGACCCCGAGGCCTTCGTCGAGGCCTTGCTGGAGCCGGTCACCGGGGGAGCTTGACAGGGCCGGGTCACCTCCCTACCGTCCACCGGTGCAGCCGGAAGGAGGGGGCGTTGAACGTCCGCATCACGATCCGCGGGCGGGAGTACACCCTCCGCTCCGACGAGCCCGAAGAAGACCTGGCCGCCGTGGCCCGGTACGTCGACGGCAAGATGGAGGAGCTCTCGCGTCCCAACATCGACGACTACACCGTCGCCATGCTCGCCGCCCTCAACATCGCGTCCGAGTACAGCCGCTACCGCCAGCGGGTGGGCGAGCGCCTCGAGGAGCTCGAGCGCGACGCCGCGGCGGTGGGCGCCGTGCTCGACGCGGCGCTCCCGGAGCGTTGACAGCCCGGATCGGGCCATGAGCCCGGCCCTGCGCAATCGCCTGGTCTCCCTGGTGGTCGGGGGCCCTGCCTGGGCCGTGCTGGCCGTCGCCCGCTCCTTGAGCCCAGACCCCGCGGGTCACGGGACCCACAAGCAGCTGGGGCTGGGGACCTGCTCGATCCTGGCCGCCACCGGGGTGCCGTGCCCGGTCTGCGGCATGACCACGAGCTTCACCCACATGGCCCACCTGGAGCCCCTGGGGGCGGTGGTGGCGCAGCCCTTCGGCGCGTTGCTCTTCCTGGGCACCCTGGCGGTGGCGGAGCTCGCCCGGCCCCAGGACCGCTGGATCCGGCTGTGGGACTGGACCCTGGACCGGGAGCGCTGGATCGCTGGTGCGCTCTTCGGGGGGCTGGCGCTGGGGTGGATCTACAAGGTGCTGGCCATGGGCTGAGGGGGGGCCTCCGTCAGCCCGCGAAGCCGCGTTGTCCCTGGCATCTCCTAGACCCGCTCCACAGGCTCATTTCCCGTCTTGACAGGGGTGGGGCAGCGGGTTCTACTGCTGCCGCCCGCAGGACGCGCGGCCTCGCTGGTGGAGAAGGGCACTTCTCTCCTTGACACCCTCAGACCCGGCCGATAAACGCCGAGGGCTTCACTGAGGGAGTCATGCCGCGCGGCGGCTGCCATCCTCGGTCGGTCTTTGAAAACCAGATATCAGCAGTAGTTGATTCCAATAGAGTTCGCGC
>CAYFPX010000045.1:14205-44556 GCA_964344945.1 uncultured Enterobacterales bacterium | reverse complement strand
CACGGGCGACACCGGCGACGCCGGCGAAGACACCGACACCGGCGAAGCCGGCGAGGACACCCAGGCGGGCGACACCGGCGAAGCCGGCGAGGACACCCAGGCGGGCGACACCGGCGAACCCGGCCCCCCCGACGGGGGAGGGAAGGGCTCCGAGGACTGAACGCGCCCGACGCAGAACGGCCCCGCTCAGGCCTTAGTGGAGGTCACCGAGCGGGGCCGTTGGGGTCGGAAGTGGTTCAGAGGGAGAGCGTCATGCCCAGGCCATAGGCGACCTGCTGGCGGCTCTCGTGCAGGTCCGGATTCAGCAGCAGCAGGTTGCCGAACAGGTGGATCTGGTCGGTGACGTCGAAGCCGACCCGGGTCTCGTGCTCGCTCAGGTTGCGGCCGACCACGGTGTCGTTGAAGCCCTTGGTGAGGCGGTAGTCCCAGTCGACCCGGCCGATGTGCAGGGCCATGCCGAAGTCGAAGGCGGCGCCCAGGCCCGGGTAGGTGGCCTGCTCCTGCCAGTCGGCGGCGCCGACCAGGGCGAGCCCGAAGGTCATGTCGAAGGCGTCCCACCAGCCGAAGGCGTCGATGCCCGTGGTGGCCCGCAGGGTGACGTCGCCGGAGCCGATGGCCCGGACGTCGACCGCCAGGAAGCCCGGCCGGTCGCCTTCGAGCCGGAGGCCGCCGCCCATCGTGGCGTCCATCGGCATGCCGAGGGCGAACATGTTGCCCGAGAGCTCGCGGGCGTCGAGGAAGTCCATGACCTGCTCGTCGACGCTGGTCAGGTTCAGCTCGCCGGCCTCGGCGGAGGGGGTCATGAGGCTCGCGGCGATGAGGGCGGTGAGGGCCATGGTGCGCTCTCCCAGAAGGGTGGGTCGCATCGTTGGACACCAGCCCTGGTGGGGCGCGCTACCGCGGGATCAAATTCCTCCGATCCGCTCCGGGGCCACGTCGTCGATCGTGCCCTCCGCGACCCCCATCGCGTGGTGGGCGTAGCGGCGGAAGAGCGCCCCGTAGTCCTCTTCGTACCTCAGCTTCCGCAGCATGCCGTAGGTCCCGCCCAGGGTCCGGTGCAGGTAGACCATGTCCCGCGGCGAGCGGATCCCCGGGTAGCGCAGGAAGTGCGGCCCCAGGGCCCTGACCCGCTCCAGGATCGAGTCCTGGGAGCCGCCGGCGATGTACCGGGGGGTGCGAAAAGGCGGCGCCAGCGCCTCGATGAGATCCCACAGCAGGTCGTGAGCCGCCGGCTCCTCGGTGTGCAGCGACCCGATGTCGCGGGCGAGCTGCAGGAACGTGCCCCGCTCGCCGTCGATGGCGGCCTCGGCGAGCCGGGCGTAGGTCGACACGAAGTACAGGTCGAAGTGCTTGACGCAGCCGAAGTCGAGCAGGCCCACGGAGCCGTCGGTGTCGAAGAGGTAGTTGCCACCGTGGGGGTCGGCGTGCAGAGCGCGGATCTTGTAGAAGCTCTCGTGGAAGGCCGTGCACAGCAGCGCGCCCGCACGCACGCGGGCCTCGGGCGTGGCGGTCTCGAGGAATTCCTCGAGGCTCGTGCCGGGCAGGCGGTCCATGGTCAGCACCCGGTCCGAGCAGAGCTTCGGGTGGGTGCCGGGCACGCTGATGCCTTCGAGGTGGCCCAGAGCCGTGCGGAAGAACTCCAGGTTCACCGCCTCCTGGTAGTAGTCGAGCTCCTCGGTCAGCCGCTGCTGGACCTCGTCGAAGATCTCGTCGACCTCTGCCCGGTCCCGCTTGAGGAAGCGACCGCCGATGAGCATCGCCTTCAGCGCCGCCAGGTCGGTGTCGACCGTGTGCTCGATGTTCCGGTGCAGGACCTTGACCACCACCTCGGTGCCGTCGTGGAGCCGAGCGGCGTGGGCCTGGCCGAGGGAAGCCGTGCCGAGGGGGACCGGGTCGAAGTCCTCGAAGAGCTCGGTGAGCTCGGCGTCCAGGGACGCCTCGACGTCTTCCTTGATGATGGCGAAGGGGATCGGCGCGGCCTTGTTCTGCAGCCGGGAGAGCACCCGCTCGGCCTCGGGCGGCAGATCCAGCCCGTCGGCGAGCACCGGGTCCCTGGTGGGCTTCGTCCGCGCCGACGACGTCTACGACACCACCGCCGGCATCTCCAGCGCCACGGTCTCGCTGAGCGACGGCCAGTCCTACAGCACCGACAGCGACGGCTGGTTCGAATTCGCCACGGTCACCGAAGGCGTGGTGGACCTGACCGTGACCAAGAGCGGCTACAGCACAGCCACCGACTCCAAGGACATCGCCGGTGGGCTGACCAACTGGAACAGCGTCGCACTGACGGCGACCTCCAGCGGCTCGTCCGGCGGCTCCAGCGGCACCTCCACCGCCGGCTACAGCCCCACCGACTGGGACACCGTGGTCGGTCCCGAGGTCACGATGTCCTGGCCGGACAGCGGCGCCCCCGTCTACCAGGTCGAGATCTGGTACCACGACGGCGTCGACTGGCGCTGGTACCACACCTACACCGAGCGGCCCGAGGAGAAGACCTTCTGGCCGGTGGTGGACGACACGTACTACGCCTGGACCGTGCGGGACTGGACCCGCAGCACCGGGTGGAGCGCGTGGTCGCAGCTGAACTACTTCTTCTTCGACAACTGAGCAGCCGGCTGGTCTCGGGTCGTGGCCCTCACCGGCAGCCCCGGGGTGAACGTTCGTCTCCGGCGGCAGCCCCGGCGTGAACGTTCGTCTTCGCCCGGAGGCGGCCCGAATTCGCGCCTCGGAGGCCCGGATCACAACCATTCGACCCGGGGCTGCCGGTTCCAGCCCCCCGCGACGAACGTTCACCCGGGGGCTGCCCCGGGAGACGAACGTTCAACCCGGGGCTGCCGGAAGATCCGCCGCCTGGGGAGTCAATGCCAGACCATGTAGCAGCCGGTCAGCTGGCTGCCGTCCTTGCCCTCGATCCGCGTGCCCTCGTAGCGGGGCTCCTCGACCACGCAGACCTGCTGGCCGGCCTCGGTGAGGCCCTCCGAGCGCCGGAGCACGCCTCGGAAGGCCTCGAGGGCGAGCGCCTCCGACCCCGAGCCATCGTGCAGGACCGCCCCGCCCTCCCCCGGGCGACCCAGGGTGACCACGGTGTCGTCGCGCACCTGGACGTGCTCGGGTGGCGCCAGTGAGAGCCAGAGTGCGATCATGAGAGACCTCCCTCAGCCCGGAAACGGCACGCAGGCCCGCCCCCTGACCCCCAGGACACCGCCCGGTCACCGCGGGTTCGAAGGCCCTCAGCCACCAGACCGGGTGATCGCGATCGAAGCGCTGCCGACCCCCACCCCCTGGTGGTCGAAGGCCTCGAGGAGCAAGGCGTTCTCGCCCTCGTCGAGGGTCACGGCCACCTGCCAGGTGACCGTGTCGGACCAGGTCAGCTCCAGGGGCACGCCGTCCAGCACCACGGTCCTCACGTCGACCCAGCCTTCGCCCTGGAGCATGGTCTGGGCCGTGTCGACCGAGAAGTCCTGGCCGCCGTTGGTCGTGATGCGGAAGTCCCGGGCGGGGTAGACCCGCAGGATCGCCTCGGAGGAGTCGGACATCACCCAGTCCGCCCGGGCGTCGATGAAGGCGCAGTGGCCGTCGAAGTCCTGGCCCGGCAGCAGGTCCCCGAGCTGGTCGCACCAGGGGCCCAGCTGGTCGGTGGTGTAGACCCGGGAGACGATGTCCCACAGGTGGCCGTAGAAGGCCCGGTGCCAGGCGGGCTCGGCGAGCAGCCGGGCCAGGTCGCCGTTGCCCGCGACCGCCATCGAGCTGCTCGACATGTAGTCCAGGTCGTGGGGGAAGAAGAGGACCCGGCCGTCGGAGGGGCGCACGTAGAACTGGGCGTTGTGCTGGCTGCCGACCCCGCCGTACTGGTCGGTGGCGCCCGAGAGCGTGGCGAAGGCGAAGCCCCGCAGCCACTGGTCGACGTCGATCACGGCGTCGACCTCGTCGAGGAAGGTGCCGCCCAGGGCGAAGGTCCGGCCCAGGTCCTGGATGGCGCCGAGGTCGTCGTCGGCCCGGTTGTTCTTCACCAGGAAGATCCAGCGCCAGTGCTCCGGGTCGTCGCCCAGGTCGGTGATGGCGCTGCCGACGACGCTGTCGGGCTGGGGCAGCTTGAGGCCCTCGGCGGTGCCGTCGTCGGTGGTGTAGGGGTAGTAGATCAGCTCGTACTCGAAGAGCCGGCCGGCGTCGCCGTCCTCGAACTGGGCGGCGAGCACCTTGTCTGTGAAGCGGTCGAGCTGGAGCTCCGCGGGCCCCGTCGCGTCGCTGCGCGGCGCCACCAGGTGCACCAGGTCGTTGTGCTCGCCGGAGACCGAGCCGGCGTGGGTCATGACCAGGTTGGTCAGGACCTCGCGCTGGCCGTAGCCGACCCCCTCGGAGCGGTCGATCAGCACGCTGGTGTGCACGCCGCGGAGGGGCTCGTCGGCGTGGAAGCGCAGGCCATAGCCCAGGCGCACGCTCTGGGGCCGGCCCCGCTGGCTGCCCTTGGCCCGCACGCCCACGTCGTGGAAGACCTCGCTCTCCCGGTAGACCACCGTGCAGCCCACGGGGTCGTTGCTCATCAGGTTCACGTCGTCGTGGAGCCAGGCGCTGTCCGACGGGGTCATGAGGATGCGCAGGTCGTGCAGGCCGTCGTCGCCGGCCTCGCCATCGTCCCAGGCGATCAGCGCCCGGCTGTCGGGGCCGGCGGCGGGCCAGGTGGTGGAGGCGCCGGCGGTGTCTTCGGCCTCGACCCAGACCTGCACGAGGGTGCCGGCCTCCTGCCCGTCGATCGTGGCGGACCAGGTGCCCGGCGCGGTCTCGGTCATCCGGGACCAGCCCGCCGCCTGGTCCTCGACGAGCTGCCGAAGCAGGACCTCTCCGACGCCGTCGGGGTCGTCGATGCGCACCGAGACCACCACCGGCTCGCCGGGGGCCGGCACCGCCACGCTCTGGGCGAAGTCGGTGAAGGTCGGGCCCAGGTTGTCGACCGCGGTGGAGTTGGCCTCGCCGGGGGTCCCCGAGCCCTCGGGGATCGGCAGGACCGTCGTGGTCGGCAGCCGGTTGAAGTAGAGTCGGCTGTGGAGCTGGGGACTGCCGGACACCCACCGGGCGCGGAAGGAGATCTCGTACTCCCGGGTGCCGATGGGCTCAAGCAGGGTGGTCTCGGCGTGGTTGTGCATGTGGCCCGTGGGGCCGGTGGCCTCGAGCCGCAGCACCGGGTTGGACGGGTCGTCGGGATCGGCCACGACCGTGCTGTGGCGGTGGTTTCCGAGGAGTCGCCAGGTGTCGGCCCCGGCGTCGAAGGTGCCGTCCTGGAGCACCTGGCGGGGGTTCGTGTCCGGGTCCTGGACCACGCTCAGGTCGTCGATGAGCACCACCCCGGGGGCCAGCAGCCCGAGCACGAGCTCCTCCCAGACCCCGTCGGGGCCGACCACGCTGGGCTGGGCGACGTCGCGGATGGACACGTCGACCCACGCGGCCCGCCCGGACTCGTCGCTGGCGGCCCAGGCCCCAGGCGCGGCGTTGTCGGCCCAGGGGTCCCGCAGCTCCAGGCTGGCATGGGCGTCGATGTCGGGCCAGCGGCCGCCGGTGTGGTAGCGGACCTCGTCGGCGGGGTTGCCGGCGGCGTCGCGCAGCAGGATCCGGTCGGAGTCGTTGTCCAGGCGGCCGTCGTAGGGGCCCAGGGCGTCGACGGGCAGGGCGTCCGGCTCGGCAGCCACGACCAGGTACTCCCCCGGCCCCAGGGTGGTGCCGCTCGGCACGGTGTAGGCGACCGCGTCGACCAGCTGCCAGCCCCCCAGGTCGATGGCCTCGTCGCCGCGGTTGGTGAGCTCCAGCCACTCGCCGCGCGGGTGCACCTCGTGCAGGACGACGTCCTCGCTGGGGTCGCCGGGGAAGCGCCAGGGACCGGTGCCCTGCTCCCGGGCCTGGGCGGTGTCCTCGACGCGGACCGCGTCGTGCAGCTCGGCGCGGTCGGCGGCGAAGAGGAAGAGCACGTCGCCGGCCTCGACCGGGAAGTCCACCGCGACCTGCCAGGTGTCGGCGTCGAGCACCTGCTCGCCACGGTCGCTCGCCAGCACCAGCCCCTCGGTGTCCGCGGTGGCGTCGATGGCCAGCAGCGTCGCCTGGAAGCCGCCACCGCCCGCGGAGACCTCGCTCAGCACCACCGGCGGCGCCGGCTCCGCGGGCCAGGTCTTCGCCGTCAGGCTGCAGCCGAAGGTGAGGTCCGGGTCGTCCTCGCTGGCCTGGTGCACGGCCACCGCGAGCACGTTGTCCCCCTGGACCAGCGCCGACGGCGACACCTCGGCGAACAGGTCCGCGTCGTCCACGGCGTCGACCGCCAGGGTGGTCTCGTCCAGGTCCCCGGCGGGCAGGTTCTCCCGGAGGAGCTCCACACCGTTGAGCCAGACCGCGCCGCCGTCGTCGAAGGTGCAGGCCACGGTCAGCACGGTGGCGTCGGGGTCGCCGGTCCAGGCGAAGTCGGTGCGGAACCAGCTGGCGACCGGCACGGCGTCCAGGCCCAGGTCCTCGCCGGGCCCCCGGAGCGGGTCGACGGACCGGAACAGGGCCCAGGTCTCCTGCTGGTTGGTGATCGAGTCGCTGTCGAAGGTGTCGCCCCAGACGAAGCGGGCGGCGCTGCTGACCTGGCTGCTGACGTAGCCCCCCCAGGGGTCGGCGCTGCGGTCGGCTTCGACGGCGGGGGGTTCCCAGGTGCCGTCGGCGTCGGCGTCGGCGACCACCGCGGCGACTTCGGCAGCGGACGGGGCGGGGTTCGGGGGCGAGGCGTCGGGGTTGTCCCCGGGCGGGCCGAGGACCCAGTCGAAGGCGGCGGCGGACGTGCCCACGGTCTCGCCGTCGACGTCGACCTCGCCGATGAGCATCTGGGGGGTGCCCCCGTCTCCCGGGGCCTCCCAGGCGGCGAGGAAGAGGTGGTCGTCGGGGGTGGGCTCCAGGTCGTGGGGGTCCACGGTGGTCCAGTCCCCGTCTGCGTCTTCGGCGACCAGGCGCAGGTCCGAGCCGTCGCTCCGGCCCAGGTAGACCGCGTAGTAGTTGTCCGCCGTGACCCAGGCGGTGGCGGCCACGGTCTCCGGCCCCTCGCCGGCGTGGATCGGGGCCTGGGCCGTGTCCCAGGCGCTGTCGTCGAAGTCCGTGGCGGCCCAGTCGTCGCCGGGCCAGGTGCCGTCGACGTGCAGGCGCCAGGTGGCGTCGTCGGGCACCAGGACCCGGGTGGTGGGGGGTGCGTCCGGGTCCAGGCCGCTGTCGCTGCCCGGGGTGCCGCCCAGGACCGGGCTCACGGTCCAGTGCTCGGCCCGGTCGCTCAGGGTGTCGGGGTCGGGCTTGGTCAGGGTCGCCCCGGAGCCCTGGGCGCCGACGGGCCAGGGGTCGTCGGCGCCCCAGGCGACCGTGTCGATGAGCCGGTCGCTGTTGCTGACCAGGTCCAGGCGCTCCCCCTCGTCGGCGAGCTGGCCGTCCCAGGGGCCCAGGGCGTCTGTGAGGGCGGCGGGCTCCGCGGCCACCACCAGGAAGCCCCCCGCGGGCAGCACGGCGCCGTCGGGGAAGGCGTAGTCCACGGCGCCGGCCAGGGACCAGCCGGTCAGGGCCAGGTCGAGCACCATCGGGTTGTGGAGCTCGACCCACTCCACGCCCCCGTCGGCGGGGTGGACCTGGAGCTCGGTGAAGACCGCCGGGCCCGGAGCGCCGCGCTGGTCCCGGAGCCAGGGCTCGCGGGTGCCGGGCACCTGCTCCACGTCGCGGGTGGCGCTGTCGCCCGGCGGGACCGGCGGTACAGCGGAGTCCACGGGGGAGGCGGTGTCCTTGCAGCCGGCGAGCAGGGACAGGAGGGGGACCAGGCAGGTCATCACCCCCATCATGGAACAGGTCGGGCTCAGTAGCCGGTCGGGTGCTCCGTGACGTAGGCCTCAGACACCTCGTCCAACTCCCACAGCGCCGCCAGCAGGTCGGTGTAGGCGTCGTCTGCGGCGGACTCCCCAGGCACGGTGTTGGCCAAACAGAGGAACAGGGGTCAGGAACCCCCACTTACCACTTGTCGGAGCCCGAAGATCCGCCCGTGGATAAGGCAGGCATCACGATCGGTGTGGGGGTCAGGTCTCCACACTTGGCCCGCTCGGGGTGAGTCGGCGATGGGCTTCGCCTCCTTCACCGAGGTAAGGGCGACCCCTCAGCCTCCTGCCGTGGCCGCAGAGACGCCAAGTGTGGAGACCTGGCCCCACTTGAACGCCCTGATTCAGCTGAGTCACACGCCCGCGCCAAGTGGTAGGTGGGGGTTCCTGACCCCAATTGCGTCTTGCTGCCGTGCTGCTCCTCCTCGCCACCGCCCTCGCCGCCCAGCCCGAGCTCACCGTGCCCGGACCCCTGCTGGTCGACGGGCGCCTGGTGGAGACCGGCTGGGCCCGGTCCCCGCTCAAGGCCTACGACCGCGAGCAGGTCCCCGGCAAGGCCAAGGAGTGGGACAACTTCAACATCTGGACCGCCGACCACTCCCTGGCCGTGACCGTGGCCGACGTGGGCCGGATCGGCCTGGTGAGCGTGACCTGGCGGGACCTGACCACCGGGGAGCTGGTGACCGAGCGAGAGCTCATCCCCTTCCCCCGCCTGGACCTGCCGAACAGCCCGGCCCTGGGCCACGTGGCCCACGACGGTGAGCGCGTCGACGTCTCGATCACCCAGGTCCCCCCTGGTCGCCGACACCTGGTGATCGAGACCGGGACCCTGAGCGCCGACGTGTGGCTGTCCCGGGAGCCCCAGGACGACAGCGTGGTCCTGGTCCACCCCTGGGCGGAGGGGCCCGACTACTTCACCTACAGCGTGAAGCAGCTGCCCCTGGTGGCGAGCGGCACCGTGACCCGGGGGGCCCAGCAGGTGGCCTTCACCCCCGAGACCGCCTTCGGGGTGATGGACTGGGGGCGCAGCGTGCGCCCCCGGGAGGGCACCTGGCGCTGGGGCTTCGGCGCCCAGGGCGGCGTGGGCTGGAACCTGGGCGGTGGGGGTCCCGCGGACCACGGCTGGACCCAGAACGTGGTGGTGGTCGACGGCGTGGCCCACGCCTTCGGCCCGGTGACCTGGACCTTCGACCTGGCGGACCCCGACGGCCCCTGGCGGGTGCGGACCGACGACGGCGCCCTGGACCTGGTGCTCACCCCGCGCCTGAGCCACCGGGAGGCCCGGGACCTGAAGGTGGCGGCAACGGACATCACCCAGGCCTTCGGGAGCTGGTCGGGCACCATCCGGCTGGCGGACGGGCGGGTGCTGGAGATCCGGGACGCGCCGGGGTTGGGGGAGGAGGTGTACAACCGGTGGTAGCGTCGGGCGCGATATGCTCGGCGCGTCGCGGGCAGGAGGTACAGAGGCATGGGTCGAGTCTGCGGCCTGGTCCTGACGGCCCTGCCGCTCCTGGCACCGGGTCTGGCCCAGGCCGCGTGCGAAGACACGGGCTGGCTGCCCGAGCTCAATGCCCACCTCGAGGAGTCGGAGCAGGCCTACCAGGAGCTCGACCTGGAGCGCTTCATGCGCGCGAACCAGGAGGTCCTGGGGACCTTGGAGTGCCTCGGGGTGCCTCTGGCCCCGGACGACGCCGCTCGCGTCCACCGGGCCTTCTCCTTCGAGGCCTTCCTGCGCCGAGACCTGGGGGCCGCCCAGCAGGGCTTCCTCGCGGCGCGGCTGGCGGACCCCGACTGGATGCTGCCCGCCACGCTGCCCCCGGAGCACGAGCTGCGGCTGGTGTACCGGGCCCTGAGCGAGGAGACTCGGGTCACCGAGGAGCTGCCGCCCGGCGACCAGCTCACCGTGCGCCTGGACGGCACCCGGACCAGCGCTCGCAGCACGAACCTGCCGGTGATCTTCCAGTGGGAGGAAGAAGACGGCGTCGTGAGGCTGACCCGGTACCTGTCGCCGGGAGAGGGGACGCCGGTGTACCCGCAGCTGCCTGCGACAGAACCCCCGCCACCCGAAGAGAGCCAGCTCCCCGTGCGCCGACTCCTGGGTGCCGGGGTGGCCGTGGGCGGGGGCGTGATGACGGCCATCGGGACCCAACGCCTCCTCTACTACCGGACCTGCCAGCGGAACTGGTACGCCGCCAAGGACGACGACCTCCCGTGCAGCGGCCACACCTGGGAGGACCTGGACGGCGACCGGAGCTCCCACACCGACGAGGAGATCGCGCACAACAACGAGCGGTCGGGCTGGGACCGGTTCTGGACCGAGGGTGGGGAAGATGCCAACGGCGAGCCCACCGGCCCCTTCCGTACCTACACCCTCGTCGGCGTGGCGCTCACCTCGGCCGGCGGCCTCGCCCTCCTCGCCGGAACCACCCTCGCCGTCCTCCCCGACGGCAAGCTCTCCTTCCTCGTGCTCCCCGGAGGCGGCTTCCTCTCGTACGAGGTCCGGTTCTGAGCGTGGAGGGCGGACTCCGACAGTACAGAGTGGTCGAGACCCTGGGCTCTGGCAGCTTCGGCACGGTGTACCGGGCGGAGTTCCTGGGCGTCGGGGGGTTCACCAAGCAGGTCGCACTGAAGGTGCTCAACCTGGACCGGGACAGCACCGGCGAGGTCGCACAGCGGTTGCGGGACGAAGCACGAGTCCTGGGCCTGATCCAGCACCGCACCATCGTCGGGATCCACTCCCTGGCCCACCTGGACCGGGGCTGGGCGGTGGTCATGGACCTCGTGGGTGGCGTCGACGCCAGCGAGCTGGTCGCGCTGGGCCCGACCCCGGTCGCACCCGCGCTCGGTGTGGTCGGCGCGGTGGCCGAGGGCCTCGACGCCGCGTGGAACGCCCGCCACCCCACCACCGGGCGTCGGCTCCGCCTGGTCCACCGCGACATCAAGCCGGAGAACATCCGCCTCACCGCCCACGGCGACGTGAAGCTCCTGGACTTCGGCATCGCACGGGCGGACTTCCTGGGGCGCGAGGCCGAGACCCGCTCCATGGCCTGGGGCTCCCCGCTCTACATGGCGCCCGAGCGCATCGACGGCGAGGAGGGTCCCGAGATCGACATCTACTCCCTGGGCCTGGTGCTCGTCGAGCTCCTGACCGGGCGCACCGTGCCCAAGCGCTCGCTCCGGGAGCGGCGACACCTGGAACAGGTCCAGGCCCTGTTGCGGGAGGTGGCGCTTCACGTCGGCGCCCCGGACCGGACCTCCCCTCCCCGCGGCGTCGACGGCGTCCTGGCGATGGTCGAGGAGATGCTCGCCTACGACCCGCGCGAGCGCCCGTCGGCCGACGACCTGGCGAGGCGATGCCGGGAGCTGATCCGGCGCGTGCCTCAGCCCTGGTTGCAGGAGTGGGCCGAGCAGGTCGTGCCCCAGCTCAGCGAACAGACCGACCAGCGGGAGCCCCGGCCAGGGGATCTGGCGCCGGGCACCTTGCTGATCGAGCGCGGCCCAGCCACCTCGGCGCCGACCTCGCCTCCCGCGGCAAGCCCGAGCCCCTCACCTGCGCCTTCGCCAGCGCCGGCCCCACTGCCTGCGAGAGATCCCGTGCCACCCCCGGCCGCAAGCCCCAGGCCGACGCCGAACACGCGCGCTCCCCTCGGGTCGGCTGCGCCACCCGCACCATCGCCTGCGCCGTCCGAGCGGGACCGGCGGGTCCTGGTTGCACTACTCACGACCGCTGCACTGCTGATCCTCGGACTCACCGCGTGGTTGCTGATCCCCGGAGAGCCGGAGCCGGAGCCGGAGCCGCTCTCACTGCCGAAGCCCGAGGTCCCCGAAGCCCCGGAGCCAGAGCCCGAACCAGTGCCGGTGCCGGTGCCGGTGCCGGTGAAGCGGAAGCCGACCGCGCCGAAGGCGCCGGAGCCAGAGCCCACGCCGGCACCCGTCGCCGCCACGGGGACCCTGGTGGTCACGGGTGACGCCGCGAGTGTCGCGTTCCTCGCGGACACGCGCCGCTACGGCCCCGGCACCGTGCCAGAGGGGACCTACGCCATCGAGGCCGACTTCGGTGCGAGCGGGGTGCGAAGGGCGGGGTCGGTGACCGTCGTCGCCGGTCAGACCCGAACCGTTCAGTGCGTGCAGGCCTTCCTGGAGTGCCGCACCCGGTAGGCCAGGATCCACGGGGTTACCGGACGCATCCAACACGAGGCACCCATGTTCCTGCTCTCGCTCTCCCTGCTGGCCTGCAGTGACCCCACGCCCAGCGACACGGGCACCCACGGCACGACCGACACCGACACCTCTTCGGACACCGACACCGACACCGACACCGACACCGACACCAGGACTCTGACGGCCACTTCAGCGACGTGGACTGCGACGACGCGGACCCCGACGTCCATCCAGGCGCCCCAGAGATCTGCGGGAACGGCGCCGACGAGGACTGCTCCGGCGCAGACGACGCCTGCGCACTCGACGGTGAGCTCCCGACCGCCGACGCGGACCTGGTCTTCTCTCTGGCCACGGACCCGGTGACCTCGATGAACGGCGTCGACTTCGCCCTGGGCGACCTCAACAGCGACGGCGTGGTGGACCTGGCCATCGGGGCCGCGCTGCACGACGCGAACGGCCTGGTCGATCGCGGCGCCGTGTTCGTCTTCCACGGCCCGCTCACGTCGACCGGCACGGCCGACGCGAGCCTGACCTTCCTGGGCACGGCGGAGGGCGACCAGCTGGGCTCGTCCCTGGCCCTCTGCGACGGTCTCCTGGTGGTCGGCGCCCAGGCCTACGGCGACACCGACGGCGGCGGTGCGTTCTCCCTCGATGCGTCCGGGACGGGCACCTCACCACTGACGACCACGGACTACGACAACGTCTACGACGTCGACGGCGGCAGCCTGACCGGCTCCGAGGTGGCCTGCGCGGACTTCGACGGCGACGGGATCGCTGACCCGATGGTGGGCGGCCCCCAGTCGGCCACCTCGGGCGACTACACGGGAGAGGTGCACGTGGTGAGCGGTCCGATCGCCGGCTCGGGTCGCTTCGAGCGGGAGGGCATGATCCGCCTGACGGGCGAAGCCGCCGGAACCTATGCCGGGCGCTACCTCGACAGTGGCGATGCCAACGGCGACGGCGTGCCCGACCTGCTGATCGGGGCAGCGGGCTGGAGCAGCACCGCCATACCGGAAGCCGGTGCGGTCTACCTGGTCGACGGCGCGTCCATCGCCGCCTCCTGGGACGCGGACGCTCGCAACCGGACCCTAGGCGACCAGGCCGAGTTGTCGAGCGGCGCCCAGGCTCGCTGGATCGGCAGCACGGAGGACCAGCACGTCGGCTCCACCGCCTGGCTGGGGGACATCGACAACGACGGCACGGAGGACTTCGGCATCATGGCCGGCGAGCCCGACGGCTCCGGCACGGTCTACCTGGTCTACGGGGGCACGACCCCCACCGGCGACCACAGCGTCGCCGACCTCCCCGATCGCTGGCTGGGGCTGAGCGCCGGCGACTACCTGGGCGCACGCTTCGGCGCGGCGGGGGACGTGAACGGCGACGGTCTCCAGGACTCGGTCGTCGGGGCGCCGGCGAACGACCAGGGGGGCGAAGACGCCGGAGCGCTCTACCTGGTCCTGGGCAGCACCAGCCGCCCCGGCAAGACCGACGTGCCAGCGGCCGCCACCATCCTGGGCGAGGCCGGAGACGACCTGGGCTTCGGCGTCGGACACGCCGACGTCGACGCCGACGGCTTCAGCGACATCGGAGGCGTGGCCCGGTACGCCGACGGCTCGGGGGAGGTGGTGATCTTCTTCGGGGGGCCGGTGGAGTAGTGCTCTACTCCCCCCAAGTGAGCCGGATCAGCTCGCCGCGAGCTCGGAGGCTCTTCGAAGCGTGGGCGTCGAACGAATCCCAGACGTGCAGGCTCGCCTGGACGGTGCCGGTCTCCAGCGACATGACGCAGAGGGTGTTTGGACGGCGACGCCTGTGTCGGAGTCACAGCCCAGGACGAGCCTCCGCTGGACCAGCGCCACCGAGGTGACCAACGACGCGGGGCTGACCACCATGGAGACCTTCATGTACTCCCTGGAGAGCGGGGGCTGAGCACCACCACCTGGATCTGCCTCGCCGTCCACGACTGGTACAGGTCGAAGGCCGAGTACATCGCCACCAGCCGGGGCCACAGGGTCTCGCGCTCCTGGTCCGGCACGACCCGGGCCGTGCGCTCGGAGCGGTCCCGGCCGACCTCGACCGTGACGGCGGGGTTCGCCTGGAGGTTCTTCAGCCACAGCGGGTGCTTCGCCTGGCCGGCGACCGAGGCGACCACGACCAGGTCCTCGCCGTCCCGCAGGTAGAGCACCGGCTTGGTCCGGGGCAGCCCCGAGCGGCGCCCGATGGTGGTCAGCAGCAGGATGGGTGCGCCCATCATCTTGCCGAAGAGGCGCCCCCCGGTGAGCCGGTAGAGCCAGATGTTGGCCCGGCTCATCCACTTGATGATCCACTTGCTGTGGGCCCGATCGAGGCCCCAGGGGCGCTTCATCCAGACGCCAGGGCGGTGAGCGCGCGGCGGGTGTAGACCCCGGCCATCGCCCGGCGCCAGTCCACGCTGCCGTGGACCGCGGTGTTGGGTCGGGTCTGCTTCTGGACCAGGTCGGCGATGCTGTCGATGTCGGCGGCGCCGAGTGCGCGACCGAGGAAGCTGTCCAGCTTTCGGATGGGCTTGGGCTGCGGATTCGCCGCGCCGACGACGATGTCGAGCTTCGTCAGCGCAGGGCCGTCCCAGCCGGTGGCGACCGCCACCCCGAGCTGGGGGAAGTCGATGCTGTCCCGGGTGCGCAGCTTGGTGTAGCTGGACCGGTGGCCCGGGCCGGGCCGCGGCACGACCACCGTGGTGAGCACCTCGCCACGGTGGAGCTTGAGGTGGTCCAGGCCGTTGAAGCGGTACAGGTCGCGCAGGCCGACGGTGCGGCTGCCCTCGGGGCCGACCAGCTCGATGGACGCGTCGAGGGCGAGCAGCACGGGGACCGTGTCGGCGGACTGCGCTGCCACGCAGGTCTTGGGGCCGCCGATGACATGGCACCAGTCGCCTTCGGCCTTGAGGCAGTAGCCGAGCGCCGTGCGCCAGGGCTTGGACTGGTTGTAGAAGAGGCAGCGCGTGTCGAGCAGGACGTTGCCGCCCAGGGTGCCCATGCGGCGGATCTGTGGGCCGGCGACGAGGCCAGCGGCCTGGGCCAGGGCGGGAAGCTCCGCCCGGACCTGCGGGTGCTGGCTGAGGGCGTGCAGCGTGACCCCGCCGTCGATGCGGAACGCGGCGTCGGTGACGGTGACCTGGTGCCCCAGGGCCCCCGTCAGCCCGATCACGTCCTTGGGCGTGACCAGGTGGTGCTTCATGTTCGGCAGCAGGTCCGTGCCGCCGGCTACGTAGACCGCGTGCTCGCTGTCGGCGTGGCGGGCGACGGCCTCTTCCGGGCTGGCAGCGGCGTGGAAGCGGAATTCGGGCAGGCGCAGCACGCCCTCTCCCTATCCGATCGGGTCGGCGGGTCGGACCCTCAGGCCGGCACGACCTCGAGCAGGTCCTCGGGGGCGGGTCCCAGCAGGGCCTGGACCCGATCCAGGGGGGTGGACGGGTCGAGCCAGGCGCTGTGGTGCTCGGGGGCCAGGATGCACGGCATGCGGTGGTGCCAGGCGCCCATCAGCTCGTTGGGTGGGCAGGTGAGGATCGTGAAGGTCTCCCAGGGCGGGTCGCCCCCCCGCCAGCGCTCCCAGAGGCCCGCCAAGACCATCGGCTCGCCGTCCTTGGGCCGGACCACCAGGCGCTGCTTGGTGTCGCCCTTCTGCCAGCCCTCGGGCTTGATGAACTCGTAGAAGCCGGTCGCCGGCACCAGGCAGCGGCGGCGCTTCCAGGCGTGCTTGAAGGAGCCCTTCTCCGCGGCGGTCTCGCTGCGGGCGTTGAAGGTGCGCCCCTGGAACTTCTTCGCGTCGCCCTCGCTGCCCTTGTACCAGCCGGGCACGAGCCCCCAACGGGCCATGGAGAAGGCGCGGCCGTCGTCGCCCCCGTGCTTGATGATGGGCGCCAGCTGGCTGATCTTCACGCTGTCGAAGCGCCAGACCTCGTGCCGCTGCCAGCGGTCGAAGGGGTCGGCGATGGGGCCGTAGCGGTCCCAGATCATCTGGGAGACCTGGAGGTGCTGGTAGGAGCTGGTCATGTCCGGACCCTGGAGCTCAGCCCCAGTCGACCTTGATCGCCTTCTCGGTCACGCCCTTCATGTGTGCCAGCACGACGTCCTGGTGGTGGGGGTGCGTGTGGTAGGCGTCGTACCCGGCACGGTCGGCGAAGACCGTGATCAGGCAGATGTCCGCCGAGCGCGGGCCCGGCGAGTCGTCCGCCCCGACGTGCACGTGCTTCAGGGACGGGATGTGCTCGCCCATGGCGGACAGCACGTCGACCGTCGCCGGGATCTCGGCGCGGTCCTTGAGGTGGAAGAGGACGACGTGGCGGTACATGGGGACCGCCTAACCGGCAGCCCCCGGGTGAATGTCAGTCCTCAGCGGCAGCCCCCGGGTGGATGTCACCCAGCAGGGGGTCAGGAGGCCTGATCGCGTCGAATTGGGCCCCAGATCGGGCCGAGTAGCCCTGCTCTGGCGGCCCGAGCCGACATTCACCCAGGGGCTGCCCTTCGGGGGGTGACATCCACCCAGGGGCTGCCCAACTCATGGCAGCCTCTCCTGGACGTTAGCCGCAGAGCAGATGGTCACCCGCGTCCTGCGACCCGAGATCCTGTCCGGCTCCGAGCTGGATCGCCTGCTCGCCTGCGGCTGGTACCGCATGGGGCCGTCGCTGTTCACGACCCGCACCGTCGCCCTCGAGGACGGCGTCCTGCGGTCCGCGGTCTGGACCCGGACGGACCTGCGCGCGTTCTCCCTGCGGGCCTCCCACCGCAAGGCCTTGTCCCGGCTCCGACGCCGCTACCGCATCACCCACGGCCCGGCGGTCCTCGACGACGCCCACCAGGCGCTCTACGAGCGCTACCTGACCGTCGCCCCGGGGGACCGCCGGCGGGAGACCCTGGAGTCGGTCCTGTACAGCGGCGGCGAGACCTCGCCCTTCGACACCCGGGAGATCGCGCTGTGGGACGGCGACACCCTGGCGGCCTTCAGCTGGTACGACCCGGGCGATCAGGCGGTGATGAGCGTGATCGGGGCCTATGACCCGGACCGGGCCAAGGAGTCCCTGGGCTTCGGCACCCTGCTCCTGGAGGTCGAGCAGGCCCTCGCCGAAGGCCGGCGCTTTCACTACTGCGGCTACGTGCTGCCAGGCGCTCCGGTCATGGACTACAAGCTGCGGGTCGCCACCGAGCTCTACGAGCCCGACCAGGACGCCTGGCTGCCGATCGACGTCCTCGGGGACCTGGAGCTGTGCGTCGACAAGCTGCGGCGCCACCTGGTCGACGCCCACCGGGTCCTCGGCCTGGCGGGGCTCCCGCCGCGCTTCGGGCGCTACACCCACCACGACATCGGCGCCTGGAATCCCCACCTGCCCGAGACCCTGGACCACCCGCTGCTGCTGGACACCGGCCGCCGGGACGGCGCGATGGTGCTGGTCGCCTGGAGCCTGGACGACCAGGGCTACGAGATCCTCCTCTGCCGCGCCGCGCGCTTCACCACCTCGGCCGAGCCCGGCACCCTCATCCTGCTGCTGGTCCAGGAGCGCCTGAGCCTGGGCGAGGACCCGTCCGAGGTCGCGGTGATGCTCCGCGGCATGAACGTCCAGCCCCTGCCGGAGCCTGCGTGAACGCCCCGCCCCTGGTGGACGCCATCGACTGGCACGCCGCCGGCGACGAAGCCGTGCAGCTGCTGGTGGACCTGTTGCGGGTCGACACGACCAATGCCCCGGACCGCACCCCCACGGAGACCGACGCCGCCTCGCTCCTGGCGGACCGCTTCCGCGCCGAGGGCCTGGAGCCCGAGGTCCTCGAGTCCAAGCCCGGCCGCGGCAATGTCCTGGTGCGGCTGGAAGGCGACGGCTCGGGCGGCGACCCGATCCTGCTGAGCGGTCACCTGGACGTGGTGCCCGCGGACCCCGCCACCTGGTCCCGGGACCCCTTCGGCGGCGAGATCCACGACGGCTGGATCTGGGGCCGAGGCGCGGTCGACATGAAGAACATGGTGGCGATGGAGGCCATGGCGATCCTGCTCCTCCACCGCCACGGAGCCCGGCTCGAGCGCGACGTGATCTTCGCCGGCGTGGCCGACGAGGAGGCCGGCTGTACCGACGGGTCCCTGTGGCTCGCCGAGCACCACCCGGACAAGATCCAGGCCGAGTACGTGATCAGCGAGATCGGCGGCTTCACCCTGCACCAGGCCGGCCGGCGCTTCTACCCGATCCAGGTGGCCGAGAAGGGCATGTGCTGGCTGACCATCACCGCCCAGGGCACGCCCGGCCACGGCTCGCTGCCCAACCGGGACAACCCGGTGGCCCGGATCGGTCGGGCTGCGCACCTGCTGGGCACGAAGCGCCTCCCCTGGCACAAGACCCCAGTGGTCGAGCGCTTCGTGCGCACCCTGGCGGAGCACCAGCCCGTCCCGAATTCCTGGGTGCTCAAGGGACTGCTGAAGGAGCCGCTCTGCGGCACGATCCTGGACAAGGTCTTCCCGGAGCCGAGCCTGGCGTCGACCTTCGACGCCGCCCTGCACAACACGGCCAACCCGACCATCCTGGCGGCCGGGGACAAGGTCAACCAGGTGCCGGGCACCGCCTCGCTGCGGGTCGACGGCCGGCTGCTGCCCGGCCAGACCGGAGCCGACCTGGTCGCCGAGATCGAGCGGCTCATCGGCCCGGGCTTCACCTACCGGATCGACCAGGAGATGCCAGCCACCGAGACCGACTGGGACGATCCCATCCGCCACCACATCACCGACGCCATCGCCCGGCACGACCCCGGGGCCATCCCCATCCAGTCGATGATCCCGGGCTTCACCGACGCCAAGGCCTACAGCCAGCTGGGCATGAAGTGCTGGGGCTTCTCGCCGGTCCAGCTGCCGGCGGACTGCAAGTTCGCCCAGATGTTCCACGGCAACGACGAGCGCATCCCCCTCGACGGCTACCGGTGGGGGACCCGCACGCTCTTCGAGCTGGTCTGCCGGCTGGCGGTGGCTTGACCGGCCACACCCTCGAGAGCGCGGCGGCCTGGCTCCGGCAGGCGATCGCGCCCCGCGCCCAGGCCCTGGACACCGACACCGCCGCCCTGGCCCTGGCCCTCGCCGACCTGGCCCAGCAGGGCCTGCTCGGTCTCAAGGTGCCCGAGGTCCGCGGCGGCGCCGGATGGTCCGGCCCGGACTTCCTGGCCTGGCAGCGGGCCATCGCTCGCACCAGCGGCGCCCTGGCCTTCCTCCAGGCCCAGCACCAGAGCGCGTGTGCCGTGGCCAGCGTGTCGCCCAACCCGATCGTCCAGTCCCAGTGGCTGCCCAGGCTGGCGGCCGGTCGGTGCACCAGCGGCATCGCCTTCAGCCACCTGCGCCGACCGGGGCCGGTGCTGGCGGGCGTGAAGGTGCCGGGCGGCTGGCGCCTGGACGGCGAAGCGCCCTGGGTCACCGGCCACGGCCTCTTCTCCCACTGCACCACGGCCGCGGTCGTGCCCGAGCAGGACGGCACGCTGTTCGCCCTGCACCCCTTCGAGAGCGGCCGCGGACTGACGGTGGGCCCGGTCCTTGCGCTGGCGGCCCTCACCGCCGCGAACACGGTCACCCTGACCTTCGATGACGTCTTCATCCCCGACGACCGGGTGGTCGCGGTGGCACCGTCGGACTGGGTCTCGGCCAAGGACAGACGGTCCGTGGCCGCCCAGGGCATGCTGGCGCTGGGATGCGCCTACGGGGCGCTCGACACCCTCGCGGGCCACCAGGCTCAGGCGGCGCTGCTGGACGAGGCCGGCCGGCTCCAGCCGGCGCTGCTGGCCCTGGTCGACGCCGTCGACCGCTACGACGAGGCCCTGGCGCTCCGGGCACAGGTCATCGCCTTCATGGGGCGGTGCGCCCACGCGGCGGTGGCTCGGGCGGCGGGCTCCGCCAGCCTGGCCGGGCATCCGGCCCAGCGGATCTGGCGCGAAGCCCTGGTCTTCACCGTGCTGAGCCAGAGTCCCGACGTGCGAGAGGCGACCCTCGACGCGCTCTCTGAGTAGATCCACGCAGCAGAGACATCCGGTGACAGGGATTTCTTTTCACACCCCGCCACCGCTGGGTCCAACGGTCGACTTCCAACACGGAGCTTGACCATGTCGACCCGCAACACCCTGTCCCTGACCGCCATCGCCCTGACCGCCACCGCCCTCCTGGGCTGCGAAGAGCTCGAGGCCCCCCGGGACGTGATGGGCAACTTCGAGATCACCTACGTGGACAACCTGCGCGTCTACATCGGCGACGAGCTCGTGGCCGAGGTCGTGTCCGGCGAGGACGCCACCATCGAGTGGGACGGCGAGACCTTCCAGATCTCCACCCTGTGCAGCGAGGAGGGCACCGAGTGTCCCAGTGAGACCTTCTGGCGAGACATCGCCATCGACCAGCCCTGGGGCACTGGCTACAACCTGCTCAACTTCGTCAACCTGGACGACGAGCGCGGCAACCCCGGCCAGCGCATGGGCGGCACCATGGACGAGGACGGCGCCTTCGAGATGCTCGCCGGTCTCGCCGTCGGCGCTCAGGGCTCCTGCGCCGCCCTCGGCGTGGCCACCGTCGAAGGCGCCTTCGACGCCGAGGCCACCGAGGTCGAGGACGGCATGATCGTCTACGAGTGGGCCGGCGGCTGCCAGGTCGGCGAGGTCACCATCGGCACCAGCCTGCGCCTCGAGACCGACTTCTCCGCGACCCGCGTCGGCGACTACGACGTCTCCAGCGTCACCCCCGAGGAGCCCATCGACGAGGAAGGCGTCGAGGTCGATCCGGAGACCCCGGACGAGGAGAACGCCGTGGCCGACGACGCCGCCACGGGCGCCTGAGTCACCGACTCCCCGACTCACGCGATCCCCCGAGGCCGCCTGGCACGCCAGGCGGCCTCGCCGCTTCGGCTTCGGGTTCCTGAGGCCCACGCCCCCGGGAGGGGGATGGGGGCATGACGCCAGGCGCTCGCAAAGCACAGCGGTGGCCCCTCTCGAGGCCAAGGGAAGAGAGCGAGTTCTCGAAGGGAGGCAGGAGACCTTCGATGGAGGGACGAACAGGACCCGCGCAGGGCCGGGGACGTCAGAAGAGGACGAACAACCGCTCGACGCCGACGAACACGAGCGCCATGAAGACCACCAGGGCCAGGTCCGTCTGGAGGCGCGAGTGGGTCTGGTCGAGCATGCTGATCACCCCTTCCTTGGAGTGGATGATCGAAGGCTACCAGAGATCTTCTGTAGTGATACGACTTTTTTGATCTTGTGCCGGAACCCCCCTTCACACACCCCACCTGTGTGAGATCACACGTCGACCATCCGGGGGATGCGGGTCCGGGAGGGGTGCGGTTCTTGCAGCGTGGCCGGGTCTCCCCGAGACCTGCCGATGCCGACCTCCGAACACCGCACCTGGGACGCCAACGAAGCCGTCGCCGACGTGGCCTACCGAGCCTCCGAGGTCGTGGCGATCTACCCGATCACCCCGGCCAGCCCGATGGGCGAGCACTCCGACGCCTGGGCCAGCCAGGGCCGCCAGAACCTGTGGTCCGCCGTGCCCGAGGTGGTGGAGATGCAGTCCGAGGGTGGCGCCGCCGGCGCCGTGCACGGGGCGCTCCAGGCCGGGGCCCTGACCACGACCTTCACGGCGTCCCAGGGCCTGCTGCTGATGATCCCGAACCTCTACAAGATCGCCGGGGAGCTCACGCCGGCGGTCATCCACGTGGCGGCACGGACCCTGGCGACCCACGCCCTGAGCATCTTCGGCGACCACAGCGACGTCTACGCTGCCCGCCAGTGCGGCATGGCCATGCTCTGCGCCGGCTCGGTCCAGGAGGCCCACGACCTGGCCCTGGTCAGCCACGCCGCCACGCTGACCTGTCGGGTGCCCTTCCTGCACTTCTTCGACGGCTTCCGCACCAGCCACGAGGTCGCCAAGACCGAGGTCCTGGGCGACGACGACCTGCTGGCCCTGCTGGACCCGATCGCCATCGCCGCCCACCGGGACCGGGCCCTCACCCCGGACCGCCCGGTCCTGCGTGGCACCGCCCAGAACCCGGACGTCTTCTTCCAGGCCCGCGAGGCCTGCAACCCCTTCTACGACGCCTGCCCGGACGCCGTGCAGGCCGCCATGGACGCCCTGGCCGAGCGCACCGGCCGGCCGTACCACCTGGTGGACTACGAAGGGCACCCCCAGGCCGAGCGCGTGGTGGTGCTGATGGGCTCCGGCGCCGAGACCGCCCACGAGACCGTGGACCACCTGGTGGCCCGGGGCGAGCGGGTCGGCGTGCTGAAGATCCGGCTCTATCGGCCCTTCCCGGGCCGCAGCGTCATCGCGGCGCTGCCGAACACGGTGAAGGCGCTGGCGGTGCTGGATCGGACCAAGGAGCCCGGCGCCGGCGGTCCGCTCTACCTGGACGTGGTCGCCGCCGTGCACGAGGCCCGGGCCGCCGGCACCCTGGACCGGGACCTCGCCGTGGTGGGCGGCCGCTACGGCCTGAGCGGCAAGGAGTTCACGCCGGGCATGGTCCTGGCCGTGCTCGACGAGCTGACCAAGCCCCGACCGGCCAACGGCTTCACGGTGGGCATCGTCGACGACGTCAGCCACCGCTCGCTCACCTGGGACCCCGAGTTCTCCGTGGAGCCCGACGACGTGGTCCGCGCCGTGTTCTACGGCCTGGGCAGCGACGGCACGGTCGGCGCCAACAAGAACTCGATCAAGATCATCGGGGAGCAGACCGACGGCCACGCCCAGGGCTACTTCGTCTACGACTCCAAGAAGTCCGGGGCCCGCACGGTCTCCCACCTGCGCTTCGGTCCCCGGCCGATCCGCAGCGCCTACCTGATCGACCACGCGGACTTCGTCGGCTGCCACCAGTGGGCCTTCGTCGACCGCTACGAGCTGGTCGAGGCCTGCGCCCCCGGCGCCACCCTGCTGCTCAACGCCCCCTTCCCCGCCGCCGACGTGTGGGACCGGCTCCCCCGAGAGGTCCAGCAGGGCGTGGTCGACAAGGGCCTCACCCTCTACACCATCGACGCCTACCGGGTCGCCCGGGAGGCGGGCATGCCCGGCCGCATCAACACGGTCATGCAGACCTGCTTCTTCGCCATCTCCGGGGTGCTGCCCCAGGGCGAGGCCATCGGGCACATCAAGGCGGCGATCCGCAAGAGCTACGGCCGCAAGGGCGAAGAGGTCGTGCGCCGCAACGAGCGGGTCGTCGACACCGCCCTGGACCACCTGGTCCAGCTCAAGGTCCCGGCCGAGGTCACCGCCACCCGGGAGCGCCCGCCGCTGATCCGCGGCGACGCCCCGGACTTCATCCAGCAGGTCACGGCCGTGATGATGGCCGGCAAGGGCGACGACCTGCCGGTCAGCGCCTTCGCCCCCGACGGCACCTGGCCCACCGCGACCACCCGCTGGGAGAAGCGCCGCATCGCCGAGCAGGTGCCCCTGTGGGACCCGGACATCTGCGTGCAGTGCAACAAGTGTGCGCTGGTCTGCCCCCACGCCGCGATCCGCGCCAAGGTCTACGACCCGGAGCTGCTGGAGAGCGCCCCCGAGGGCTTCAAGTCCATGACCTGGAAGGCCCCGCCGCTGAAGGGTCAGGCCTACACGATCCAGCTGGCCCCCGAGGACTGCACCGGCTGCGAGCTCTGCGTGGTGGTCTGCCCGGCCAAGGACCGGGGCAACCCGCGCCACAAGGCCCTGGACATGGCGCCGCTCTTGGACCACGTGGAGACCGAGCAGGCCGCCTGGGACTTCTTCCTGGCGCTGCCCGAGACCCCGCGGGACCAGCTGCGTCGCAACGCCAAGGACAGCCAGCTGCTCCAGCCGCTCTTCGAATTCTCCGGGGCCTGCTCCGGCTGCGGCGAGACCCCCTACGTGAAGCTGCTGACCCAGCTCTTCGGCGACCGGCTGCTCATCGCCAACGCCACCGGCTGCAGCTCGATCTACGGCGGCAACCTGCCGACCACGCCCTACAGCCAGGACGCGGCGGGCCGGGGTCCCGCCTGGTCGAACTCGCTCTTCGAGGACAACGCCGAGTTCGGCCTGGGCTTCCGGCTGGCGGTGGACCAGCTCCACGCCCAGGTGCGGGCCCTGCTCGGCCAGGAGGCCGACGCCGTGGGCCTGCTCCTGGCCGCGGCGCTCCTGGAGGCCCCGGACCTGGAGGAGGCCGACGTCACCGCCCAGCGCGAGCGGGTCTTCGCCCTGCGCGAGCAGCTGGCGGCCCTGCCGGCGACCCCGGCGCGGGACCGCCTGGCTCGGCTCGCCGACTACCTGGTGCGCAAGAGCGTCTGGCTCCTCGGTGGCGACGGCTGGGCCTACGACATCGGCTTCGGAGGGCTCGACCACGTGCTGGCTTCGGGCCGGGACGTGAACGTCCTGGTCATGGACACCGAGGTCTACAGCAACACCGGTGGCCAGGCATCGAAGGCCACCCCCCGGGCCGCGGTGGCCAAGTTCGCCGCGGCGGGCCGACCGACCCCCAAGAAGGACCTGGGCATGCTCGCCATGGCCTACCAGAACGTCTACGTCGGCCAGATCGCCTTCGGCGCCAAGGACGCCCACGCGGTCAAGGTCCTGATGGAGGCCGAGAGCTACCGGGGGCCCTCCCTGGTCATCGCCTACAGCCACTGCATCGCCCACGGCTACCGGATGCGGGACGGGCTGCAGCAGCAGAAGGCCGCCGTGACCTCCGGCTACTGGCCGCTCTACCGCTACGACCCCCGCCGCGCGGCTGCCGGGGCCGTACCGATGCAGCTGGACTCCAAGGCGCCGAAGACCCCCCTGGCCGAGTTCGCCTACGCCGAGGCCCGCTACCGCATGCTCAAGCGCAAGGACCCCGAGCGGGCCGCCGAGCTGCTGGGCCAGGCCGAAGAGGACATCCACCGCCGCTGGGCCGCCTACCAGGCGCTGGCCCGCCCGCCCGAGGAGACCTGATGGACCTGCGCACCGACTACATGGGCTGGGAGCTGCCGAGCCCCTTCGTGGTGGGCGCGTCGCCGCTGTCCGACGACGTCGACGCCATCCGCCGCCTCGAGGACGCCGGCGCCTCCGCGGTGGTGATGCACTCGCTCTTCACCGAGCAGCTCACCCGGGACGAGCTCGCCGAGCACCGGGACATGGACTTCCTGGCCGACTCCAACGCCGAGGCCCTCAGCTACTTCCCCGAGGACCTGGGCACCCGGCTGGAGCCCGACGAGTACCTGGACCAGATCGCCCGGCTCAAGGCGGCGGTCGGCATGCCGGTCATCGCGTCGCTCAACGGCGTCGCGGCGGGCGACTGGGCCCGCTGGGCCGGGCTGATGCAGCAGGCCGGGGCCGACGGCCTGGAGCTCAACGTCTACTACCTGCCCCTGGACGGCGCGGAGCCTCCCGAGGCCGTGGAGCAGCGCTTCGTCGACGTGCTGACCTGCGTGCGGGAGCACAGCGGGCTGCCGGTCGCCATGAAGCTCACGCACTTCTTCTCCAGCCCTGTGCACATGGCCGGGCGGCTCGAGCAGGCGGGGGCGGCGTCGCTGGTGTTGTTCAACCGGCTCTTCCCGCCGGACATCGACATCGAGGAGCTGGAGGTCCAGCCGGCCCTGGTGCTGTCGGAGCCCGGCATCCTCAAGCTGCGGCTGCTCTGGCTCGCGGCGATGGCCGGCCACGTGCAGGTGCCCCTGGCCGCCAGCGGCGGGGTCTACTCGACCACCGACGTGATCAAGGCCGTGATGGCTGGCGCCAGCGTGGTCCAGATGACCTCGGCCTTGCTGGCCGGCGGGCCCGCGCTGCTCGAGCGGGTCCGCACCGAGCTCTCCGGCTGGATGGAGGAGCGCCAGTACCGCTCCCTGCGCCAGATGCGCGGCTCCATGAGCCGTCAGCGCTGCCCCGACCCCGAGGCCTACGAGCGCGCCAACTACATCCGCACCCTCCAGCGCTGGCAGCCCCGCCAGCCCTGATCCCCTCGCCCCAGGAGGTCTCCATGCATCCCATCCGACAAGGCGGCGCCATCGTGCGCGGGAAGGAGGTCTCCGCGACCCACGACGTGCTGATGGCCGAGCTGGAGCGGGCCCTGACGGCCACGACGGCAGCCCAGCGGGACCAGGCCATGGGCCAGCTCCGGGACACCCTGCCCCACCACTTCGCCCTCGAGGAGGACCAGGGGGGGCTGTTCGACTGGCTGATCGCGCTCTTGCCCGGCCGCCGCGACGACGTGGAGCTGCTGATCGTCCAGCACGCGGACCTGCTGACCGCGGTCGCGGTCCTGGACGCGGCCACCCTGCCGGCCTTTGCCGACCTGCTCCGCCGCCACGAGCGCAAGGAGCACGCGCTGCACCAGGAGGCGCTGGCCGCGGCGCGGAGCTGAGCGGCGATGCGGGCTAGCGGGTCGTCCAGAGCCCCCGCTCCTCCAGGCGGGTCTCCACCTCCTGGGAGACCTCGGCGACGGTGGGGCGTTCGAGGCGGTGGCGGTCACGGAGCTTGCCCGGGACGTGTCGGTCTTCGTCGGAGAGCAGGACGGTCAGGACCTTGGTGTCGTCTTCGTCGAAGGCCCAGCCCAGCTCGTTCTGGGTCCAGCGGCGCTCCGGGTACTGCTCGGTCACCAGCGCGACAAAGAGGCCGCAGACGCGGGCGAAGCCGTCCAGCATGTCGGCCACCCGGAGCTCCGTGGACTGGGCTTCGCGATCCCAGAACAGGGTCAGCCCGCGGGAGTGCAGCGCGCCGGCCAGCGCCACCGCGAAGGGCTCGGCCTCGGCCCGTACGTAGCTCAGGAAGACCAGGTGCCGAGGGGCCTCCTGCCAGTGGCGGCACCAGCTCGGTGGGCGTGGACCGGGGACACCGTGCTGCGCTGGCCTGGGGGTGGGCGGCTCGAGCTCCGACAGTGCCGCTGCGGCCCAGGGGACCCTCGCCAGGAAGCGGCTCACGAACTCCGCGTCCAGGGCCCCGTTCCGCCACAGGACCCGCACCCGGTCCGCGAGCCGCACGCTTGCACCGGGGTCTCGGCTACCCAGAGCCAGCAGGCTCTGACGCTCCACTTCGGTCAGGCATCTCCTCAGCAGTCCCGCCAGCCCCTCCTCGGCAGACCAGTCGGCCAGGGGGTCTCTCAGCGGCTGGTCGAGCCCGCGGTCCATCAAGACCTTCCAGGCCGCGCTCGGGGTCTGCTCCTCATCCCAGGCACACACCAGGAAGTTCACCCAGGGCCCCATGGGCGTCCTGGGCCAGCCAGTCAGGCTGTCCTCGAGCTGCTCCCGACTCAGCCCCGCGTCCCGGGCCTTGCCCGCCGCCAGGTGACCGGCGTAGTGCACCAGCCGCTGCACCCCTTCGCTGGCATAGCCCCGCCAGGTCCGCCGCCGGACCCCGGCCGAAGTCTCCGTGTGGCCGGTCTCCTGGACGCGCTGGGAGTAGTCGTCTCCCTTGGCCCTTGCGTAGACGGGGTACTGCTCCCCCAGCAGGTGCTCCCAGTCCACCAGGTAGAAACGCTCGCTGGACGGGACGTAGACGATGTTGCGCCGCCAGAGGTCACAGTGGGCCAGATCAGCCTGCCAGAGCTCGAGGAGTTGGCCGAGCACGTCCAGGAAGAAGCGCTGAGAGAGCAGGAGGCGGCCCAGGGGATCGTCGGTGTGTCGTTGGAGGAGCACCGGCCAGGACTCCTGGAGGTTGCTCCCTTCCAGACGTGGGATCACGAGCCCTGGATAGGGCCGCTCATCCACGACATCCTTGATAGAGATGAGCCGGCTGCCGGGCTTCTCGGAGAGCTTCTTGAGCTGCGTCCAGGCCTCGACCAGCACGCCGGCCCGCTCCTCGGAGATGCGGAGCACGGTGGCCATGAGGAAGTCCCCCTCGATCCCCTCGTCGATCCGAAAGACCGCCGGGCTGCCCCCGAAGCGGGCGCCGAGCACGTAGGTCCCCAGGCTGCCTCCGGGGTCCGGTGCGTCCCGGTTCTTCAGCCGCAGCCAGTGGGAGAGGATCACCCTCACCACCGTGCGCTCGGGCTCGCACAACGTGTCAGCGACACGGTGGAGCGGTCGGTCCCCTGCGGTGAGGGCCCGGGACAGACGCTCGAACGCCGAGTCCCCCAGGGAGGACTCTCCCAGGACCCGTGCCAGCTCCTGGAGCCAGGTGGCGGTGACCTGGAAGAAAGCCTGACGGTCCGCCCAGAGGTGCTCCGCCCACTCCGGCGCCGCACGGATGGAGGGGGGGTGCCAGTCGCGGCAGAGCTCCTCGAGCTCCTCCAGGCTGGACACGGTGATGAGCGCCTGCAGCGCCTTGCCGTGCACCGCGTCGTGGGCGATCGCGTAGTCGTGGTCTGGATCCCCCCGGTTGATGCCCAGCTTCTCCCGATCGAGCTCCTTGCAGTAGTCGAGGACCGCCGGTCGGTTGGCCTGGCCGCCACGCCAGGGTGCGTAGCGCTCGAGCTTGCGGAGGATCCGGCCGTCGCTGCGGCGCCGCAGCCGGGCCCCGAGCACCTCGAAGACCGCGGGGTCGACCGAGCGGATGCTCAGGTGATCCAGGATCACCAGGCAGGCCTCTGGCATCAGGCGCAGCAGGTTCAGGAGCACGGAGCAGGCGGCCCAGACCGACAGTGTGGGCACCTGGTGCTGGGCCGGATCGCCCGGCTGGCCGGCGGGCAGGTAGCGGGCCACCAGCTCCACCAGCCAACCCGCCCGCGCGACGAGAGGGAGCTGGAGGGGGCCGGGGAACACGGCGCTCACCCGCTCCTGAAAGTCCGGGTCGTCCTCGACTCGATGGTCTCGCAGCCGCAGCAGGTCACCGAGGGCTGAGGCGAGGGAGCGTGCGGTCTCGTGACGCGCGATGGAAGACTCGTCGTGCAGGTGGGCTCGGATCCAGCGCTCGAGCTCATCTCGATCGAGCCCGGACTCATGCCAGAGGGCCAGCGTGGGCAGGGTCAGGAGCTTGTGCACGACCGCCGCCCTCGCCTTGGCGTGGTGGGCGCCGAGGAAGCGGGACCGGCCGGTCTCCAGGTTCAGCAAGGCCCCCATCAACCTGGCCAGGGGCGCGGCGCCGACGGACCTCCGGCCGAGTCGCGCCACCCACGAGTCCAGCACGGACTTGAACTGCTCCCGACCTTGCCTCCCCCCTGCGAGCATTCGGCCGAATTCCCCTGTGAGCGCCTCGGGAGACCGAGTCCGCAGCCAGGGCGAGGCCACTTCGGGCCCCAGCTCGGTGCGCAGGACGCTCCGGGAGATGGGCACCGTGCACAACAGCTTCACCGCCGAGTCCTGGTCCGTGAAGCGGTTGAGGTGCATCAGGGCGCGCTCGTGGAGCTGACCCTGGCGGTCCCGCCAGGCCTTGTCCTCGGTGTCCACCAGCCTGATCACTCGGAGCAGGCCACGCCAGCGCTCCCGGTCCCAGCCCCCGACGGCCAGGGTCTCGTGACCCAGCCAGGCGATGCAGGTTCCGCGGTGCCAGGCCTGGACCTGCAGGTAGCGCTGGCCCAGGTGGGTGTCCGGCCCGAAGCGCAGGTGGTAGCCCGTCACGCGTCCGCTCTGCTCGATGGCAAAGACCCTTCCGCCCCCATCGGTGACGCAGAGGTCCCAGACCGGGTGGGCCAGCTTGTCCCGGGAGCGAAGCTCCAGGCGGAGGACCTTGCCTCTCTGCCGCCGGACCCGAAAGAAGAACACCTCCCCTCGTAGGGTGGCGGCGCACAGCAACTCCCGCCCCTGAACCTGGGTGCTGGCCAGCGCCCGTACGGGTGAACCCAGGTCCAGCGGCGCGTGGGAGCCGCTGTCGAGCCTGGCCTGCTCCCGGTGCAGCCTGGCCAGCCGCAGGATCCCATCCTGGCCTGCGAAGGCCAGCGTGTCGCTGTCTCCGAGACGTTGGATGGCCCACATCCTGCGCTCGATGCCCGGGTAGGCGTCGGCGCCGTCGGTGGCCCAGGTGTGATCGAGCCTGCGAAGCCAGTTGTCGTCGTGGTCCCAGAGCAGCACGGGTGCGCCGACATCTCGCGTCCCGAGCAGGGTGGTTCGGGCATCCAGGACGCAGAGGCTGTAGACCTGCCGCACGTCCCAGGCCCAGGACTTGGGCCAGGTTGGTGTCTGGGCCGCCCGAGGGTGCTCTTCCAGCCGGGGACACCAGCGGAGCTGGTCGAAGTCTCGACCCGTGCCGGGCGCGAAGCCCACCACCCTGCTGTACGGGGTGTCGTGGTCCTGGTCCAGGCCCTTCACCCTGCGCCGCTGGAAGCCCAGTACGCCAGCCTGAGGGTCCAGCTCCGCGGTGGCGATGCCGCCATCACCGGTCACCGCGGCCAGGGTCCTGTGACCCCGCTCGTCGGGGTCCGACACCGCCACGGCCCAGATCCCCGGCAGCTC
The DNA here is from genome assembly GCA_964344945.1 of uncultured Enterobacterales bacterium. GTDB lineage: Bacteria > Myxococcota_A > UBA796 > UBA796 > CAJQPC01 > CAYFPX01. Next base: position 14,258 of record CAYFPX010000045.1, on the reverse strand, counting down.
CAACTCGGCGGTGGCCACGAAGCCGTCGCGGCGCACGATTCCCCCGTAGATCA
>CAYFPX010000045.1:0-14195 GCA_964344945.1 uncultured Enterobacterales bacterium | reverse complement strand
CAGGGCATCACAGGGGTTTCGGTCCCGATTGTACTCCGTCAACTCGTCCAGGTTCAGGCGCTTGGCCTCATAGGTCCAGCCCATCAGGTAGTAGCGCTGCAGGAAGGCCAGCCAGGCCGCGCCGAGGTGGTGGTCGGCGCCTCCCTGGGCCAGCCCGCCCTCTCGGAGGTGCTCCCAGATCCGACGGGCCACAGCCTTGACCTGCTCCGGTCCATCCAGTCGCTCGACCGCGATCAACAACGCCGCGGACAGCTCCGAGGCCTCTCGGGCTGCCAGCCCTTGACGGGCCTCCAGCCAGCCCAGCAGCCCCTCCACGGTCTGCCGGCCCCCTTCCTTGGCGAAGCGGATGGCCTGCGCGGGGTCCACCTCTGTCCCCGCGAGGTCCAGCCTCACGAAACGCCCATCGTCCCCGTGCCTCTCCCCCACCTCGTCGAAGTCCCTGTGGCCCACCAGCCGAGCGCGGACCTCGTCTCGATCGTGGACGGGGAGCTTGACCAGCTGACTGTCGCGGCTGATCACGAACAGACTGGTCCCGCCCTCCACCACAGCGCTGTGGACCTGGACGACATCGAGCTCCAGAGGCCAGGACCGCCAGGGGATCGACCCGCCGGTCAGCGCAGCCGCCAGGTCCGTGGAAGACACGCAGGGGGTCTGCCCGGCACCGGCCGCCACCAGCTTGTCGCGCCCGAAGACCGAGAGCACCTGCACCAGGTGTTGGTCCTTCAGCCCGGTGGACAAGCTGGTCCGCCGCCACGCCCCGAGGGGTTTCGCGGTCCAGACCTCGACCCCCGCGACGGTCGCGGCGGCCAGCACCACCGCGTCACCACGGGAGACCAGGGCGAGCGACAGAGGCGCCGAGCGCATCTCCGAGATCCGCTGCTCGCCTGGCACCCAGTTGGCCCTGAGCTCGGAGCGCTTGAGCCACGCGAGCTGCCCCGTGGCGGAGCACAGCACCAGCCAGGTTCGCCCGCCCGAGGGCACGTGGACGTGGCACCACCTGGGGATGAACGGGAGCTCCAGCGAGGTCCAGACCGGCTGGCCTTCGCCCTTGGAGTGTGGGGTGAACCACACCCGCGGCTCCCGGCTCCCCAGGACCGCCCCGGCACCGGGGAAGGTGCGGACCCAGTGGATGCGATCCGGACGGCCCGTGGGCCCGATCTCGCGGAGCTCGGAGCCGTCGCGTCCACAGCGCCAGAGCCCCCCCTGTCCGTCCGCGACCAGCAGGCACCCTGTGCCATCAGGGCAGGCCTCCAGGGCGTGGGCGCCTCCGGGGATGCCCTCGGCCAGGGGCCTGCACTGCCCTGTGTTCGACACCAGGACCAGGTGCCCGGACTTGCTCCCCACCACCAGCCCGGTCTCCAGCCGCAGGAAGCTCCGAGCCTCGTAGGGCACGACTGCCCCCGGGACGACCTTCGCCTGTTCGAAGCAGTGCCTCGCCCAGCGCCCCACCAGCTCAGCGAGCGTGCTTCCTGCCACTCCGCACCTCGGGTCCGATGCTACCAGGAGGGTCCGGGCGCACCGGTCTTGACCGGTGTTGACGGATCAAGAGGATCGTGCTCAGGTGTCCTCAGGCTCTGGTGGCCAGCGACCGATCCTTGCGGTACTCACCAGGAGGAGGAGACCTGTGTCCCGACCCAAGGCCAAGCCGAAGAAGCGCCGGGAGGGCGTGGTGTTCTTCAAGGAAGACTTTCGGGTCAACCCGGTCCGGCTGAAGCAGGCCGTGCAGATCCGAGACGAAGTCTTCCAGCAGGTCTACGAGGACATCCGCGCGCTCCAGGAGGCCCAGGAGGCGACCGCCGAGACCTCCTGACCTGCCCGAGCTCACCTAGGGGTCGAGCCCGAAATTCGGCGACGTCTCGGTCCGCCTCTGGGATCCGGGCAGTGGCGAGCAGATCTCGTGCTTCGAGACCAACCGCGAGCCTGCTCGGGTGCGCTGGTCACCCACTGGCGAGCACCTGGCGGCGGCTGGCTACGGCTTCCCCTACGCCCTGGTGTGGGACCTGGCCGGCAGGCTCGTGCACCGGATCGAGCGGTACGACTCGGGCCCTGATGTCGTCGGATGGTCCCCGGTAGGCACGGCACTGCTGGTTGCGCAAGACGAAGGTGTCCGGTCGGTGGAATTCAGCGGCGCGGTATCTGGAACCAGAATGTAGGCAGACCTGGACTACGCGGCCATCGAGGGTGGCCGCTCCCGCCGCGGTAGACTCACCCCACTCATGGCAGGAGTGTGACCGGTGCGGCATCACCGGAGGACCTACGAGGTCGATGACAACGGGGTCGCCCAGGTCAAGGTGGCCCTGGACGCGCTGTCCTACCAGGGCTGGATGGTGCTGCCGCGCTTCCGGCCGCCCTTCGGCTGCGTCCAGCCGGTCACGCCCGGTCTGCGCCGGATCGACGGCCCTGAAGAGGTCTGCCGGCTCGTGGTCGACACGGCCAGCAAGCCACGGGCGCACGTGGAGGCGGCCTACACCATCTCCGGGGCACACTCCCTCACCCAGGAGGACATCTGGCGCCGGGACTGGCGACCGCCCTACGACACCGACGATGAGTGCCTCGAGACACGGGACCACACGGTCCGCCTGCCCTGCGAGCAGCTGGACCTGGACTACCGCTACCCCCGGGACGTGGTCGACCTGTCCACCCTACGGGTCGAGGTCCACCGGCGGAGCGGAGACGGGAGCTGGGAGCTGGCCCACTCCTGTCCCGCCCCCGATGGCCAGGAGCAGATCCTCGGCAGCCTGGGTCAGCTCTCCTGGGTGCACCACTCGCCCTCGCGCCTGAGGCTCCGCATCGGCCAGCCTCGCCTCGGCTACCGCTACGCCTTGCGCTTCACGCCCTTGGAACCCGGCCATCGCCTCCAGGCCGACCTCCGTCAGCTGTGCAGCCTCCTGCTCCACGGCGTCCGCCGAGCGCGAGAGGGAGACGAGATCAACCAGCGCCAGCGCTACGGCTTCGAGCGGGTCTTCGAGGCCCTGCTGGCCCGCACGGTCGGCGGCCTGAGAGGCTCCGGGGTGCGGTGGATGTGCCTGCTCTGGAACCAGGACACCCTGCGTCTCGAGCCAGCCTTCGGGGACTACAGCTCCGCGTACACAAGGATCTGCGGGAGCACCGGGAGCTGATGCAGGCGGTGTACCTGGGCTTCTGGTCGGCCATCGAGGGCATCGCCTCGCCGGACAACCCGGCGACCGGTCCGGAGCAGGCCGAGCTGATCCCACTGGCCGGGCTCGTGGGGCCGCCCCTGGCGCTCGCCCCGCCGTCGCGCCTGGTGTTCCTGAGCCACGTGGAGGCTGAGGCGGGGCTCCTGGCGACCACCGTCGACAGCGCACTGGCGGCCCAGGGCGTGGAGGTGTTTCGCGCCCCGGACAGCCTGGAGGTCGGCGAGGACTACGTGGAGCGGATCGAGGCCGAGGTGGTGCGGTGCGGTGTGTTCGTGCTGCTGATCACGCCGAGCTACCGCAAGCGAGACTGGCCGTTGCGAGAGCTGGAGCTGGCCGTCAAGCACGGCAGGAAGATCGTCCCGGTCCTGGTCGATGGGCGGGCAAGGCCACCCGAGGACCTCCGGCTCCACGCGGCTCGAACCCGGAAGCCCGCGGAGATCGTGGACCTGATCCTGGAGAGGCTCAAGTGAGTCGCTGGTTCGTGTGCTGGGACTTCGGGCTGAGTGGCGCGCTGCTGGACAACCTGGAGGGTCTTCGAGAGCGGCCTCCCGAGGGCATCGACCAGCTCCACTTCCTGCCGCCGGACCACCTCCAGAGCGGCTGCATTGGCGACGACGTAGCGGGGGCCTTGAGAGAGGCCGAGCGCGTCCTGGCGGTGCTCGACACCCACAACGCCAACGTCTGTTGGGAGCTGGGGCTGGCGCTGGGCTCCGGCAGGCGCGTGGACCTGGGGACCGCTGCCGCTCGCGAACGGCTGGCCGAGGACTGGGTGGACGCCGAGCCCTTCGGGGGCCTGGGCCAGGTCCACCAGCTCGAGGAGCTCGAGACCTGGACGCGGCTGCCCTCGCTGCAGGGGATCCAGGTGGAGCCGGCCCAAGGGGGGAGCGAGACCCTCGTGCTCTGCCCGAAGACGGTCCTCCACGCGGTCATCCCATCGCACTGGCGAGTCGAGCGCTCCCCCTCCTTCGACATCACCTCGCCCGCCCAGGCCCTCGACGGCGTCGGCCGCGTGGTCTGGATCATCTCCATGCCCCCCTCGGGTAGCGCTCGGGATGGCCGGGACAACGCGGTCAACGCCATCATCGCTGGCTTTGCCGAGGGCAGCGGGCTGGACGTCCAGGTCCTGCACGACGAGCACTACGAGCGGAAGATCCAGGACGTCGCCCGACGAGCTGTCTCCTTCAGAGGCCGCGACGCGCTCCGTCAGCGGCTCTCCGAGCTCCCTGCCCACGCCAACGACCCCACCCCCGACCCCCTCCAGCGCTACCGCGCCGCCCTACGGGCGCAGCACGACCGCCTGGGCCTGTTCAACTGGGGTGACGCGGTCCACGCCATCGTGCCGGTCCGGGTCCAGGTCCAGGTGGACCAGCTCTGCGGCTTCGATCGGATCGGCGCCGGCGTGACCGGGCTGCAGGAGCTGGCGTCGCTCCGGCGGGCCGACGGGCCCCGGACCCGGTGGACCCTGAGCGGTGACCCCGGCGCGGGCAAGACCACCCTGGCCCGGCACCTGACCTGGACCTTGGCCGGTGAGGACCAGGACCTGCCCCTGCTGCTGTCCCTGGCGACCTGGTCCCGCAGGGGGACACCGGACGTCTTCGACTGGACCGAAGGCAGGCTCTCCCGGAGCACGGGCCTGGCGGATCGCCTGCGCGAGCTCGCCGGGCAGGGTCGGCTGTGGCTCTTGCTCGACGGCCTGGACGAGGTGGCGCCGGACAGGATCGAAGACGTCCTCCAGGTCGCCCAGGAGCTGGGCCGGGACTACCCCGAGACTCCCCTGGTCCTGCTGGGCCGGCCCGTGGCGCTGGGCAATCGGCTGCTCCCAGGGTGGGGCCGGGCCCACGTCTCGGCCTTGGACCTCGGGCGCCAGCAGGAGCTGGTGGAGCGCCTCGCGCCGGAGCAGGCGACCGAGCTGCTCGAGTGGATCCGGGGCAACGCCGGGCTCCGCGCCCTGGCGGGCAGCCCACTCCTGCTGACCCTGATGGTGCTGGTCGCCCGACACGCCGCCAAGGAGAAACGGCCCAAGACCCCGACCCAGGTCTATGACCAGGCCATCGCCCACATCCTCGAGCGCGGCTACCGGCCCGACGTCCAGGGCATCGAGGCCAGCGGGAAGGTGAAGTCCCTGCTGGTCCCGATGAGTCTCACCCTCCACCAAGTGGGAGGCGAGAGCTGGACGGAGCAGCAGGTCTGGGAGGCCCTGGACCAGGCCCGGGACGACGACGAGACCCTGAGCCGTCGGCTCAGCCGGACCTGGCCCCGGGACAAGGACCTGGTCGAGGCCCTGAAGAAGGACTGCGGCGTCCTGGGCCCCCACGACGGCCCCTTCGGCGAGTGGCGCTACCTGCACCGCTCCTTCCGGGAGCGGCTCGCCGCCGAGGCCTGCGGGGTCGAGACCCTGCTGGAGCGCGTCCGCTCCTGGGCGCAGGACCGGCCGCAGGGCTACGCGGAGGCCCGGGCCTGGGACCGCGCCCAAGGGGTCGAGCGCTGGGCCGAGGTCGTGGCCCACGCCGCGGCCATCGCCGCGGACCCCCGCCAGCTCATGGCGGGCCTGCGGCAGGCCCACCGGAGCCTCGCACTCCGGGTCCTGCCCTGGCTGGAGCAGCTCTCTCCGGTCGAGCAGCTCCTCGAGCTGGATCAGATCCAGGGCTGGGACGGCGAGGATCTCTGGCCCATCGTCGCCCGTTGGGGCGACGCTCGGCTGGCGGCGGGCACCGTGGCGCTTCTGGACCGGCTCGACCCCCAGGAGGCGGATCTGAGCCGGGCGGCGGCCGTGGGTTGGGTGCTGGACCGCAGGGGCCGCTGGCCGGGGGATCTCTTCGAGCGCTTGGAGCGCCCCGGCATGGGGCCCCTTCCGGACACCGCGGCGATCCCCGCCGGGGACTTCTGGATGGGGGACGAGTTGAACGGGCCCCGCCACCGGGTCACCCTCACCCTTCCCGCCAGGGCAGGCCGCACCCCGGTGACCGCCGCCGAGCTGCGGCAGCTCCTGCCGGGCTGGCCCGGCGAGGACCGCCGACCGGCGGTGGAGGTGTCCTGGTGGACCGCCTGGCTCTACGCCCGTTGGGTCGGCGGGCGGCTGCCCACGGAGGCGGAGTGGGAGCACGCTTGTCGGGCGGGCACGGAGACGGTGTACTGGTCGGGGAACGAGGAAGACGACCTGGCACAGGTCGGGTGGTATGGGCGCAACAGCGGCGGGAAGCTCCGGGACGTCGGCCGGAGGCCCGCGAACCCCTGGGGGCTGCACGACCTGCACGGGCTGGTGTGGGAGTGGTGTGCCGACGACCTGCGGCCCTACACCGAGGCCCCCGCCGACGACCCCGTGGGACCCCAGGGCCCGGTCCGCGTCGTCCGCGGTGGGTCCTTCCTCGGCGGCGCCAACGGGTGCCGGTCCGCGTACCGCCTCAGGGGGCGCCCCTCCGTCCGGGGCGCCGGCCAGGGCTTCCGCGTCTTCCTCCCCAGCGCTTGATCCTGGATCTTGGAGTGGTACCCCTCTGCGGCGGTCCGCCGGTGACCGCGGCGGGATCTGCCACGGAACCCCTGGCTGCGCCGGCTGTCCGAGGTCTCCATGAAGCTCACGATCCGCGAAGCCGCCACGCTCACCGGCCTCTCCCCCCGCACCCTGCGCGACCGCGCGGTCCGAGGGGAGCTCGGCGCTCGCAAGGAGGGCGGCACCTGGAGGCTCGACAGCGCGAGACTCCCGCTGACGGACAGCCAGCGGGCCACCCTGGCGGCTCGCAGGCGGCGGGTCCGGGACGCGGTGGAGGGTGCGCTGGGCGAGCGGGGCGAGGTGTGGTCCGCCAGGCGCCTGGAGACCTTCCAGCGGGGCGCCGAGGTCCTGGCGGCCCTCCAGGCCGACTCCGACTGGGCCGAGCACCGGGCGACCCGGTCCCTGCGTCGGGGGCTGGTCTCCTTGGGCATCGCCGCCCACACCTGGGAGGACACCACCAAGGCCGAGCACCTCCGTCGCTGTCGCGCGGCTATCGCCGAGGCCTCGGCCCGGCTCGCCCTGGCCCCCGGTGGAGAGCCCTGGGCCGACCGACTCGACGACCAGGTCCTCCCGGGACTGGGGGGCCTGCTTCGCCGGACCGAGCGCAGGGAGCGACGGTGAGCCGGGATGCACCGCTGGCCAGCGTGAGCCAGGCGCTTCGCCGCCTGCTGGTCGAGCGGGTCTCCGCCTGGCCGACCGAGCGTCGGGAGCTGCTCGGCGCCGCCCTGCTCGGCCACGCCGCGGAGCTCTCCGAGACCCTGGCCATCGCCCTGTCCTTCCCGGAGGACCGCGGCGAGGCTCTGCGCTTGGCGGACCACGCCCTCGTCCGGCTGCGCCGGGCCCTCGACCTGGCCGAGGACCTGGGCTGGATCTCCGCCGGCTTCGCCCGGCATGCCGGTCGCGAGACTACGCGGCTGGGCAAGATGCTCGGCGGCTGGCGCAGGCGCTCTCCAGGGGGGCGCTCCAGGGCCCGAACCGCGTCGTCCGCGGTGGGTCCTTCCACGACGACGCCAACAGGTGCCGGTCCGCGTACCGCAACAGGAGGCACCCCTCCGACCGGAACGACGACCAGGGCTTCCGCGTCTTCCTCCCCAACCCAGCCGCGCCCCGGCTGAGCAGAGTGCCCCCCGGCGGCCGAGGGTCCGCGGACTCGAGGCCCGACCCCGCCCGCCCGCGCCGGATGCCCTTCGGGGCGATGGTCCGGGCGGGCACCCGCTCATGAGGACGACCCGAGACCTGTTCCCCACGCTCATCGAGCCCGGACACCTGACCCGGGCGGCCCGTCGCACCACCCGGGGAAAGGCTGGCCGACCCGATGTGGCCTGGTTCCTCCTGAACCGCTCGGCCCGACTGGACGCCCTCCAGGGTGCGCTGGAGGCGCAGAGCTGGCGTCCGCAGCCGATCCGGTTGGTGCACATCCAGGAGCCCAAGCCCCGGTGGATCGCGCGCTCTCCGGTGGAAGACCGCGTGGTGCACGCCGCGCTGGTCCTGGCGATGGAGCCCGCGCTGACCCGCTCCCTGCGCCCCGAGACCTTCGCCTGCCGCCCCGGCTTCGGGACCCACAGGGCGCTGCTGGCACTGCAGCGGGCGCTCCAGCGCCACCGCTTCGCCCTGCACCTGGACGTGCGGGCCTACCTTCCGTCGATCGACCTGGACATCCTCTCGGATCTGCTGGCCCAGCGCATCCGGGACGGGCGCTTCCTGGCGGTGTGCCATCGGGTGCTGGAGTCGGGTCGGGGCCTGCTGGACCGGCCCGAGCTGCGGCGTCGGGTCGGCTACTCTCCGGACTGGCCTCCCGAAGGCCAGGGCCTGCCCATCGGCGCCTGGACCAGCCAGGTCTGGGCCTCGCACCTCTACCTCGACGCCTTCGACCACTTCGTGAAGCGGGAGCTGAAGGTGCCCGGCTATCTGCGCTATGTGGATGATCTCTTCCTGTTCGCACGGGGCCGGGCTGAGCTGCGGGCCTGGCGGGCCGAAGTCGCTGCGTGGCTCTGGGCGCAACGGCGCCTGCGACTGAAGCACCCCCATGCCCGGGTCCTGTCGTGTGCCGGTAGCCTGCATGCCCTGGGGCACCGGGTCCGGCGAGAGGGCATCGCGCCCCTGCCCCGCTCCTTGCGCCGGCTCCAGCGCCGGATCGGCGGGCCGGCAGATCCCGACGCCATGATGGCGGCCACCTGGGGTGCCTGGCGGTGGAGCCTGCCGGGGGACGGCGAACCCCGCCAAGAGCCCGGCGGACCGCCGCGGGGCACTACCACTCCATGATCCAGGATCAAGGGCTGGGGAGGAAGACGCGGAAGCCCAGGACGCCGACCCGGACGGAGGGGTGCCTCCCGAAGCGGTACGCGGACCGGCACCCGTTGGCGCCGTCGTGGAAGGACCCACCGCGGACGACGCGGTCCGGGCCCTCCCGGTGGACCGGGTCGCTCACCGGAGCCTCGGTGTAGGGCCTGTGCCAGCTGTCCAGACACCACTCCCACACCAGCCCGTGCGCGTCGTGCAGCCCCCAGGGGTTGGGGGGCTTGCCGGCGACAGGACGGCGCTTGCTGCCGCTGTTGTGCCCATACCACCCGACCTGTGCCAGGTCGTCTTCCTCGTTCCCCGACCAGTAGACCGACTCCGTGCCCGCGCGGCAGGCCTGTTCCCACCGGGCCTCGCTCGGCAGGTCCCCGCCCAGCCAGGCGCAGAAGGCCCGGGCCTGCCACCAGGTCACCTCTACGGCGGGGTGGCGGTCCTCGCCGGCCCAGCCGGCGTCCAGCCGCCGGAGCTCGGCGTTGGTCGCCGGCGTGCGGCCCAGCCTGGCGGGAAGCGACAGGGTGACCTGGTGTCTCGGGTGCTCGTCGTCGTCCCCCTGGCCGGCGGGACTGCCCATGCGGAAGCGACCGGCCGGCACCTCGACCAGCGCCGGGGTCCAGGCGGGGTCGGGGAGCGGCGCGGCGAAGGCCCGAGGCTCGACGGCTTCGCCCAGCTCGGAGAGGGCACCCCAGATCGCCCCGAGGGCAGGCAGGTGCAGGCCGGGCCCCAGCGCCGTCCACAGCAGCTCCACCAGGCCTGTCCGGCCCAGGCTTCCCTCCCAGCCCCCCAGGAGCTGCACGAGGTGCTCGGGCTGGACCCAGCGCGGCGCGAGCAGCAGCGCCAGCTTCTCGCGCTCCCTCATGCCCTCGACCGACGGCAGGGTGCGCAGCAGGATGTCCGGACTGACCCGGCCCAGGCCCTCGAGCAGGTCGCGGGGTGCCTGGGACAGCCCGGCCATCAGCCCATAGACCTCGCCCCAGCGGCTCAGGCCGTGGCGGCGCTCGACCTGCTCTCTCTTGTCCTCGTTCGCCGCGCGGACCTGCAGGAGCCGATCCCGCGCCTCGGCGAAGACCTGCTCGGGATCGCCCTTGGCGAGGGCCTCGGCGGCCAGGAACTCCCGCAGCGAGCGGTGCAGGTAGCGCCAGTTGGCCGTGCTGCCGTCGTGAGGGCCCAGCAGGCCGCTGTTGCGGCCCAGGTCCTCGAGCAGGGCGTCGTTGGAGGTCCAGGTCTCCTGGAGGCGGGCGTGCAGCGTCCGGTCGGCCAGACGCAGCTCGCGCACCCGCTCTCGGAGGTCCTCCTCCTCCCAGCTCTCCACACCGGTCCCGTGAAGGTCGACGGACAGCGGCCCCAACAGGTGCCGGGCGTCGATGGGCGCCGCGACACCTCGGGGTTCGGGGCAGTGGCCCCGCTTCAGCAACAGGGCCACAGCACGGTCGTAGACCGCCACCCGGCTGTCCGGCAGGCTGCGCTGCTCCCGGGCCAGCAGCGCCATCAGGGTGAGCAGGAGCGGGTTGTCTGCCAGGCCCCGGAGCCCGGGTCGTCCGGAGATGACTCGCCAAGCGGTGGCGCCCTCTGGCCCGGGCACCAGCCTCGCCACGAGCTGCTCCTGCTGAGGAGTCCCCAAGGGCTGGACCTCGGCCTGCTGGAAGGGCTCTCCCAGCCCCTCGCTCCCCACCGCTACCTTGCGGGAGAGCACGGCGATGGGCACCAAGGCCCAGGCCCGATGGTGCACGATGGTACGGATGCGGTTGAGGGTGCGCTCCTGGAGCTGCGGGTCGACCTCGTCCAGGCCGTCGAAGAGCAGGACCAGGCGGCCCTCGGTCCGGGCCTGGACCAGTGCGTCCTTCAGCCCGACGGCGGCGGCGTAGCCCCGCCCCTTCAGCTCGGCCTGGGCGGCCTCCAGAGGGCCCTTGTCGGTCTTGGACCAGCGGGCCAGCGAGAGCAGCACCGGCACCGGTCCTTCCGGCCGCCCCGCCAGGCTCCAGGCCAGGTGGCGGGCGAGGGTGGTCTTGCCGGAACCGGGCCCCCCCAGGACCAGCCACCGGGGCGGCCCGGGAGCGGTCTCGGTGGCCAGGCCGAGCTTGGTGGGCCGGGCGGGCGGCGCCAGGAGCAGCTCCTCCAGGGTGTGCTCGGCAGGCGGGCCATGGGCGCGGCTCAGGCTCACCCGCACGAAGACCTGCTCCATCAGGGCATCCGTGGCCCCCGGGAAGAAGGGGATCAACCGCCCGTGAGCCTCCCGCTGCCAGGCCCGCCAGGCGTCGAGGGGGTCGGAGTGGTCCGGGGCCCGGCCGGCGGGCAGGGCATCCACGATGCCTTGGGCCAGGTCCGCCGGGCTGCGGTCCCGGGACTCCAGGCTCGCCCAGGCTGCGGTCCAGGCGGGCGGCCGGGTGTCCGGGAGGACCAGGGGCAGGACCGGCCGGGTCGGCCCGGTGAGGAACCAGGTGCTCTCCAGGTGCTGCCACACGCTCTCGGGCCCCGGCGAGCAGATGGGGACCAGCAGGTCCGAACGGGCCAGCGCGGCCTGGGCCTGGGCCATCCAGTCGGCGCCGGGCTGGGCCGGGGGCGCGGTGCCTTCGACCGTGAGGCCCCGGGTGCGCAGGTGGCTGGCGAGCACCTCCACGAAGTCGGCGTCCCGACCGTGGGCGCGGCTCAGGTACACGGTGGCTTCGGGGGTCGGTCGGCTGGACCGCGCCGCCCGGACCGCAGCGTCGCGGTCCTCCAAGAGCTCCTGGGCCGAGCCGAGCCCACGCGCGAGCACGGCAGCGACGTTGGTGAGCCAGGAGGACACCGTGCCACCGTCGCTCGGGTCCTCGTGGAGCACCGGCAGGTGGGTGCCATAGGACCAACGGGGACTGTAGGGAATCCGCAAGCGGCCCAGGGCCTTGGTCGGAGACACGCCTTCGGGCAGCCACCGGCCATACCAGCCCTCGAAGGCCCGGCCAAACCGCACCAGGGCATCGCCGGCCTCCGAGAACTGCTCCTGGAGGTCGAAGCGGGACAGCAGCGGCAGGACCTGGGGCAGGCTGCGGTCCAGGGGGAGCTCGGCCCGGAGCTCCTCGGCCCAGGTGAGGGTCTCGACGCAGCCCCGGATACCCTGGTCGTCGGGCCCGCTCAGAGCGACGATCACGTCCGGGAGCTGGGCGGTGCAGACCGCCATCACGTCGCCGTGCCCGGTGCGGCTGTCGAGCAGGACGAAGTCGTAGTCCTGGAGCCACTGGGCCCGCAGGGTCTCCAGGCGACGGGTGATGCCCCGGTCGTAGAGCGCCGGCCAGTCGAGGCCCTGGACACGCTGGCGGTAGCCGGCGTCCTCGTGCCCTGCGGGCAGGACGTCGAGCGTGGCGTTGGCGACTGTCTGGCCGTGGAGCGCACAGGGGGTGGCCAGCTCCCGCCAGTCCCGCCCCGGGTCCAGGAGCAGATCCAGGGTGCCCGGCCGGTCCCCGGCCTCCGGGAAGTACCACCGGAGGCCCGGGGCCTCGAGGTCCCAGTCGACGGCCAGGACCCTGTAGCCCCAGCCCGCCAGCCGGGCAGCGACGTTCGCCAGGGCGAAGGTCCGGCCCACGCCGCCCTTGAAGGAGTAGAAGGTGAGGATCTGGGGGCGGATCACGGCGCCCTCCGCAGGTTGAAGGGGTCGCGGGCCAGCAGCTGGACCTCGTCGGGCCCGACCGCGGGCCAGCTCGAGTCCGGGCTGGCCGGGGCTGTCCGGATGAGGTCGGTGAGGCGCCTCACGAGCTGCTCGACCTGGGGCACGAACTCCTGCAGGTACTTGCCCGAGCGGTCCTTCCGAGCCCAGTTCACGGGGTTGAAGTCCGTGTGGCCGTTCTCGTTGGCCCGAGGGTCGAAGAACCGCGAGGAGTTGAAGGCGATACCCTCGACCAGGCGGGTGTCCACCTGGGTCTGCCTGGCGTGGAAGGTCTCCCACTCCGCCATGCACCAGCGGGACTTGCTGAAGTAGTCCGCGCTCCAGACCGCCAGCATCAGCCGACTCCCGCGCAGGCTCTCGAGCAGGTGGCGCTGCCAGTTCGGCTGCCCGGTGGTCTGGACGTCGCAGAAGATCCTGGGGGTCGTGCCGATCTCGCGGGGAAAGACCCGCATCAGCTCGGGATAGAGCGCCTCCTGGACGAATTCCCCCGGATCGCAGGGACTCCCTTCCGCCAGGCGCCCCCGGTAGCTGATGAAGATCTCGTAGGAGTAGTCCAAGCCGGCCGAGTATAGGAGCCCACCCATGGACGACGCCCGCATCAAGCACCTGGAGTTCATCCAGGCCGTGATCACCCGGATGGCCCGGAACTCCTTCTTGCTGAAGGGCTGGAGCGTCACCCTGGCCACCGCCCTCCTGAGCCTGGGCAAGTCCGACGGGTCGAGTCAGCTGGCCATCCTCGCCTATGTACCCCTGGTCTTCCTGTGGGCGCTGGACGCCTACTACCTGCTGCTCGAGCAGCGCTTCCGCCAGCTCTACGAAGACGCGAGGAAGGGCCAGACACCCTTGTTCTCGATGGACATCACCGCCCACCCGGGCCACCCGGACGGCTGGCTGGGGCTGTTCGTGGCCAACACCTCGGTGACGGGCTTCCACGCGCCGCTCATCGTCGCCGTGTGCGGAGTGTCGCTCCTGGTCTGGGCGTGAGCCCGCAGCTGCACCTGTGGGCACCCGCACGCCACCCGCGGGCCGCAGAGCTGGAGCGCCATCTTCGGGCTGCCTGCAAGGTGCTGGGTGTCCGGCTGCGACTCACCAGGGGGGCGTCCTGTGGCGGTGTGCCCGACGCCGGCGCCTGGTTCGAAGGCGCGGGAACGCCCACCCCGGCCCTCCGGTCGCTCGTCCGTGATGGCGGCACGCTGCTCCCCGTCCTGGCGCGGGACCTGAGCAACTTCAGCACACGCACGCCGGCCCTGCTCCACCCCATCAACGGCCACGCGGACGACGGCACGCCCGCCTCGCTCGAGCAGATGGCCCAGGTCCTGCTCCAGGCCCTGGGGCTGGTCCGCCGACTGCGACGGGTCTTCATCTCCTATGCCCGAGCGGAGTCCACCGGCGTCGCCCATCAGCTCGCCGCCGAGCTGGTCACCCGGGGCTACGCGGTGTTCCTGGACACCTGGTCGGTGGACGAAGGCACCTTGTTCCAGGAGGCCCTCTGGGACGCCATGGCCGGCTCGGACGTCGTGCTGTTCTGCGACACCTCCAAGGCCCTGGAGAGCCACTGGGTGCGCCAGGAGCTCGCGCGGCGCAAGGCCTGGGACATCTCGATGCTGCACCTGGTGTG
>CAYFPX010000044.1:0-44821 GCA_964344945.1 uncultured Enterobacterales bacterium | reverse complement strand
TGAGAGGCGCAGCGGGGCGACGGGAGGGTTTCACCGCACGCTCCTAGCGCCGGTCGATGAGGCTGCGGCCCGCTCCGTCGCTGACGGGGCGGGCCGCTCCTTCGTGGCAGGATGGCCCCCAGCCGGGGACCTCGCGGATGAGCGGGCGGCGGTGAGGGGGTCATCGCCGGGACACCATGACCCCCACGAGTCCCGGCTATGATCGGGAGTCTCAGGGCAGACATCACGGAGCACCCGATGACCGCAAGGCTCTCTGCCGCCGCGGCCCTGTCCCCCCTGCTGAGCGGCTGTGCCGGTCACACCCTGGGTGAGAACGACGCAGGCAACGACACCTACCTGGGCTACGGCTCGATCGCCGTGGACCACGTCACCGAGGACGCCTTCGTCCTCCAGACCGACACCGACTGCACCGAGGACTGCCCGCAGACCCTCTTCGGCCTCGACGCCGAGGCCTCCTATGCCCTCGAGGTCGCCGACCTCACCGGCCGGGAGGACCTGCGCATGCTCTTCCCCGAGGCCGGACTGATGACCATGGCCCAATCCGACGAGCACACCGAGGAGCTGACCGTCTACAGCCGCGACGACTGGTCCGTGCTGCAGACGACCCGGGTCTCGGCCCGCTACCACGGCACGCGCATGTCCCCGACCCACCGGTGGGTGGCCGTGGCGGACGGCTCGGCCGAGGGGGGCCCGATCCACGTCGTCGATCCGCTCACCCTGGACGCCCACGTCATGCCCACGGAGACCGACATCACCGAGGCCATGTGGCTGAACGGCACCGACGTGCTGACCGCCATCCTGGTGGACCTGGACGAACAGACCTCGCAGTGGTCTTCGCGGCTGGTCGCCTGGGGGATCACGGAGCAGGTGATCGCGGACGTGGCGGACCAGGGGTCTTGGCCGGACCCGCTCATCGACGTGACCGTAGACGACATGGCCTTCGCCCTCGGCGCCAGCTGGACCTGGATCGCCGTGAGCCCCGACGACAGCCAGGTGGTCTTCCCGGTCTGGTACCTGCCCGACGACGAGACCCTCCAGGAGGTCCTGCTGGTCTTGGACCTGGACGAAGACACGGTCGAGCAGGTCCCCGACGCCGGTGGGCCGGTGGGCTTCACCCCCGACGGCTCGACCATCGTCGCCCACGGCCAGTCCACCGACGGCGAGGGTGCCCTGCTGCTGATCGACGCCGCCAGCCTCGCGGTCACCGAGGTCGTGCTCCCCCTCGAGGGTTCGCTCTACTACTTCGTGAGCCACGAGGGCAACCAGGTGGTGGCCGTGGCGGCGGGTGTCGACACCCAGGACCTCGTGGTCCACGACCTGGACTCGGGGACCTCGGTGAGCCTGGGCGGTGCGGGCCTGAGCCTCAACGAGTTCGTGACCCGGCCCGCGACCGACGAGCTCTGGCTGGTGGATGCCCTGAAGCGGGAGGCCGTGGACACCAGCGGGGAGACGGTCATCCAGTCCGACCCCAACGACCTGTTCGTGCTGGACCTCGGCGAGCCGTCGCTCGCCCAGCTCGGCCTGGACTTCGAGCCCGCCCACCTGAACATCCAGCCGACCCGCGACCGCCTGATCCTGGACGATCAGGGCAGCGACACCTTCCGGTTCTTCGACCTGGGCACGCGCGAGGTGGTGAGCGAGGTGGTGCTCCCCCTGGAGTAGGAGGTGCGCGACTGACCCCGTGACCTGCGCCGCCGTAGATGGGATAGTCCAGCTTCCATGTGGACCTTGTGGTGGACCCTCGCAGCCTGCACGGGGGGAGTCGACGACACGGCGGCCCCTCCGCCTGCCGAGCAGTGCTTCGACGCCGGCGACGAAGACCGCGACGGCGCCGCGGACTGCAAGGACAGCGACTGCCTGGACTGGTGCGGCGAAGACTGCGACAACGGCGCCGACGACGACGGTGACGGCCTGATCGACTGCGACGATCCGACCTGTGCCCAGGCCTGTCGCCAGGAACACTGCGCCAACGGCGACGACGACGATCGGGATGGCCTGACGGACTGCGAGGACGGCGAGTGCGCGGACTGGCCAGGTTGTGGCGAGGACTGCTTCGACGGTTCCGACGACGACGACGACGGCCTGGTCGACTGCGACGACGACGACTGCTGGGGGCTGCTGGGCTGCCTGCCCTCGGGCACCGAGGTCGAGAGCCGGGTCGTCGCCGCCCACGGTCTGCGGCTGGCCGAGCGGTACCGGGACTACGTGCTCTACGGCTGGTGGGGCACCACCACCTCCTTCGACGGCCAGGACATCGCCGGCACCGCCGTCGTGCGACTGCCGAGCAGCTCGGTGACCTGCAGCTGGGGGCAGGGGGTGGTGCATCGGCAGGGCTCCTGGGAGCCGGTGGAGCGGTGGGGCTTCCACGTGGACAGCGCCTGCCCGGTACAGACCTCGGGCTTCCTGCCCCCGTCGCCGGTGCGGATCGGCGACCGGGTCGCGGCGTCGAGCAGCCACTCGGGCGGCTGGTACGCCGGCTCGGTGACCCGCCGCGCCACGCTCCACGACGGCTGGACCCACATGACCTACGCCTACACCGTCCAGACCACGACCTGGGCGCGCTACCTCGACCTCACGACCGGGGACCCCTGGACGATCGCGGTGCCGTAGTCCGCCGCCCTACTCTCCGCCGTAGAACAAGGACATCGCCCCCGAGTCCTCCCCGTTGTCGTCGTTGCGGTTGTCCCCGATCCAGAAGTCCGCGTAGCCATCGTGGTCGAGGTCCCCGGCGAAGCGAGGGATGAAGGCCTGTCCGGTCGAAGAGGTGAACCAGGCGAGCGCCAGCCACACCATGGCTGACCGGAGCACCTGTGCGCTCGCCCGCCACAGCGCTCTCGCCCGTTCAGATCGCGGGCTCGGCCCCTCCCCGGCAGGTCTCGGCCTCTGGGTGAGCCCCCACCGACTCCAGGAGCCGTGCGGCGTCCTCGGCGAGCGCCGGGGAGCGGGCGCTCTGGCAGGCCATGAGCGCATACTGGCGGGCTGCCACCGGATCCCGCGCCAGGTAGGTCCCCGACTCGTAGCCGGTGGCGGCGATGTTGCAGACCAGGTCCAGGTCGAACCTCACGACCTCGGCGGGGCTGTCCCAGCCGGACTGGCAGGCCATGCCCAGGGTCGCGGTCATGAGCCCGAGCTCGCCCACCTGCTCGAAGGCACGACCCAGGACCACGCAGGCGTGGGTGCGTCCTGCGGCGCAGGCCTCGAGGTAGTGGGGATCCGGCGAGAACGACACAGAGGTTGGGGCCGTCTCGACGGGCAGCGGGACCTGGGCGGCGACCTCGGCAGAGGCGGCCAGGGCGAGAGAGAGGGCCAGGAAGTGCATCGCGGTCTCCGGGTTCTCCCATCGACCGAGCGTGCGCCTGGTCCCCAGAATCGGCACTCGTCACCGCGGGACACGCCCAGCTGGACACCAGGGCTCGCCGCTGTCAGGCGTCGTCGAGCGCGGGCTGGAACCAGCCCGGCGGAAAGCTCGCCCCGCGGCGGTGGTTGGTCGCGTAGACCCGCCTTCCCATCGCGCGGGCCACACGCATGACCGGGGGCTGCGACGTGGTGCCCTTGACCCACTCGATCCCGTGGTCGCACATGGCTTCGAGCAGCAGCCGGTAGGCGGTCCAGCTCACGCCCTGGCCCCTCAGGCTGGCATCCAGCAGGAGGTCGAGCCCTCTTGGTTGAAGTCCGCGGCGAAGAAGCCCACCACCTCTTCGCCGCGCAGGGCCACCAGGCGGTGGCCAGGCGCCGGGGACAGGAGGCGGGTGCGGAAGCGCGCCATGACCGCGGGTCGCGTCCCGAACCAGCAGTGCTGCGGCTCGGCGCTGAAGATGCGCTGCCACAGCGTGACCAGCGCGTCGGCGTGCACGGGTTCGAGCGGGACCAGCGCGAGCCCCTGGGCGTCCAGGGAGCGCGGTGGATCCCGGCGCGCCACGAGCTGGTTGAGGGCCTGCTCCGCCCGTCCCGCCAGGATCACGGAGCTGATGGCCAGCCCCTGTTGGACCAGGAGATCTCGCAGGTCCGGGTCGCCCGCGGGGATGGCACAGACCACCTCTCCCTCCAAGGCCGGCACCAGCGGTGTGAGCACCGCCCGGACCCAGTCGAGCGAGCCGGGCACGGGGCGTCGGTGGACCACCAGGTTGGTGACCTCGCGGTCGTAGAACGGGCTGTGTTCGAACCAGTGGAGGACGAAGGCCTGGGGATCGCCGCTGGGGGGCCAGACCTGGACCTCGCCTCGCTGGAGGCCCTGCTCCAGGACGCTCCGGTGCTTCCCGAGGGCCTCGGGGCCACCGGGGTAGACCTCGCTGGCGGCGATCTGGGCGTAGCGGATCGTGGTGAGGGCCTCGCGCATCGGCTCTGTTGTAGCGCTGTCGGTTCTGCCCTGGGGGGCTGCCTGGAGCGGGGATGGTCGGCGCCCGTCCCCGTCCTCTCCAGCCATCGCGAGCTGGTGCTCTCTGGGCTCCCTCGGGTACCATGGCTCGGTGAGATCCGGCTTCCTGAGCGCGATTCCCGAAGACGCTCGCGACGACGTGGCCCGGCTGCTCGACGAGCCGCCGGCGGAGCGCGAGGAGCTGGTCGGCGAGGTGCGATCCCACGGCAAGCTCCTGCGCGAGGCGGCCCAGGTGACGGGTCGCGTCGACGCTCGGGAGGCCCAGGAGCTCACCGCTCTGGCCCTGGCCCTCCTGGCGCGCCTCGACGAGCTCCAGGACCCCGAGGCCCGCGCCGTCATCCAGGCGGCGGTCCGCTACTTCGAGCTCGACGCCGACGCCGACGGGGACTTCGACTCGCTGCAGGGGCTGGCCGACGACCGGGCGGTGTTGGAGACCGCCCGGCGGTACGTCACCGGCGGTTGACCTCCGGGCCCCCCGCGATGGCGCGGGGCAGCACCCCGACGATCCTGGCCGGCGCGGTCAGCCCCCCGAGGGCCGGAAGCGGAAGGGCACCGTGCGCGCACCGTCGTGGGTGGTGAAGGTGCCGCTGTAGACCCGGGTGTCGGGGTCGAGCTGACCGGTGTAGCGCCCGGCGTCCGGGGAGTCGTCCTGGTCCGAGAGCACCAGGCTGCCCGAGGCCGGGTCGTGGCTCCCACTCACCGGCAGGGTGCGCTTCCGGCCGCCCACCGTCACGCCGACCTGGCCGGTGAGCGCGCTGGACGGCCCGCTCAGCTGCAGGCTCGCCGTGCGCCCCCCAAAGGAGCCGGACCAGCGGCCCGAAGCGCTGTGGGCGGCCGGGCGTGGCTTGGGCGGGGGCGGCGCTGTCACGGGCGCCGGGTCGGGGTCGGCCGCGGCGGGCGCCGGGTCGGGGTCGGCCGCGGCAGGCGCCGACTTGGCCTCGGCCGGCTCGGCGGGCTCCGGCTCGGGGGCCGCCACCTCCGGCGCCGACGGCGCGACGGTCTCCGGTGCCGCGGTCGTGGAGGTGGGCTCCTCGGTGGCGGTGGGCGACGGCTCAGGTCTCCCCAGGGCAAGCGCCACGACGACCATGGGCAGGGCGGCGGCGAGCCACAGGGGCCAGCGCCGGGCCCGGGTCGGTGGGGCCTCCGCCGGGGTGTCCAGGACCGTCGGCACCCGCGGTGGAGGCGGGGCGCCCTCGGCGACGAGCTCCGCGGCCCAGGTCAGCGCCGCCCGGGTCTCGGCGGGGTCCGGCAGCAGGGTCGGGCGCGACTCGGTGTCCGGGGCCTCGAGCAGGTCCTCCAGGGCGTGATCCAGGGTGGTGATGCCCGCCTCGGCCAGGGCCTCCTGGAGCGCCACCGCCATCTCGGCCGCTGTCTGGTAGCGGTCTGCGACGGTGTAGCTCGTGGACTTGCGCAGGAAGGCCCGCAGCGCCGAGGGCACGGCCGCCCAGCGGTCGCTGTCGGTGTCCGCGGCGAACAGGTCGATGGCGTTCTTGCCGGTGAGCAGGTTGAACAGCGAGGCGCCCACCGCGTACAGGTCGGCCGGGGGGCCGACGCCCCGGGCGTCCAGGCGCTGCTCCGGGGCCATGAAGGCCATCGAGCCCATGGCGACCCCGGTGCGGGTGGTGCGCAGGGCCTCCTCGTGAGCGACCAGGGCGATGCCAAAGTCCGCCAGGAGCGCAGCGTTGTCGGCGCCGATCAACACGTTCTCCGGCTTGACGTCCCGGTGCACGATGCCGGCGGCGTGGGCGGCGCCGAGAGCGGAGAGGATCTGCACGGCGTAGGCCGAGGCCACCACCAGGCCCAGCCCCCCGGTGGTCCCGAGGCGATCGGCGAGGGAGCCCCCGGGCGCCAGGGCCATGACGACGAAGCTCTGGTCCGCCTCGATGCCGACATCGAACACCCTCAAGACGTGAGGGTGCTCCAGGGCGGCCATGGCGCGGGCCTCGGCCAGGAAGCGCTTCTGCAGGGAGGACTGGGCCGAGGCCCGCGGGTTCAGGACCTTGACCGCCCGCTCGACTCCGAGCAGGGTGTCCCGGGCCCGGTAGACGGTGGCGAAGGACCCGGATCCCAGGGCTTCGCCGAACTGGTAGCGACCACTGGCCAGCTCCGTCGGTCGAATCCCAGCGCCTCCGATCCCCGCCCGGACCGACGCTACCTCGCGACCGGCGCCGGCCGACTGAGGTCGAGGACCAGCCGCCACGTGGGCACGCCGACCCCGGAGAGCAGGCCGACCCCGCCGCCGACGCGCAGGGTGCGGGCCTGCCACGGCAACCCGACAGTGCCCAGGAGCTCCAGGCCCGGGGGGGCGTCTTCCCACCAGCGCACGGTCTGGGTGGCCCAGGCCTCCAGGCCCAGGGTGGCCCGGTCCCCGAGGGGGCGGGCGCCGCCCACAGCCAGGCGCAGGGCGTCGTCCACGGCCTGTTCGTCGAGCGTCACCCGGGGCACGAGCTGCAGGTCCAGCTGCCCCCCCACCCGCCACGCCCCCGCCTGGGTGTCGAGCACCACGCCCAGCTCAGCAGCGAGCCCCCCATGGCCAAGCTGGTGCTCGCTGGCGCCGAGGGGCAGGGAGAGCTGGGCCCGGGCCGCGGCCGTCAAGGCCCCGGTCTCGAGCACGCGGACCAGGACGTGGGCGGTGGGATCGCCGAGCACCGTGTGCTCGGCCCGCTCGGGCTCGCCATCGACGTAGGGCCAGACCGAGGCCGTGGCGCCCACGTGGACGCGGCCGCGGTCGACGCCGGCTGCGAGGTGGAGGCCCCAGGCCTGGGCGATCACGGCGGTCTGCTCGCCGTCGCTGGTGTAGACGAGGCCGTGCCGTGCCCAGCCGGTCTGCACCCTGAGCGTGGGGCCAGACACGGCGGCGGCGCCCTGGACACCGAGCCAGGGAGACGCGGTGGTGGGAGCCAGGTGGGGATCGCCGTGCAGGGGCGGCAGCTCCGCGGGGGTGGCCGCGAGGGCCACGGCCAGGCTGAGGAGGCTCAACATGGGCGCCTCCTGACCAGGAGGAGGAGGGAGAGCAGGAGGAGACCCGGGCTGCCGCCGACGGGGGTCGTCGCGCAGCCGAGCAAGCCGCCGCCGCCCCAGGTGCCGGTGGGGGTCTCGGGGTTGCCGGTGTCGGTCAGTGTCGTCTCGGTGTTTGGGTCGCCGGTGTCGACGGGGGTGATGGCCCCGGTGTCGCCGGAGGTGTCGGTCTCGCCGGTGTCGCCGGAGGTGGTGGGGATTGCGGTGTCGACGGGGTTGCCGGTGTCTCCGGTGTCGACGGGGTTGCCGGTGTCTCCGGTGTCGACGGGGGTACCGGTGTCGATGGGTGTGCCGGTGTCGACGGGAGTTCCTGTGTCGACGGGGCTTCCGGTGTCGACGGGGGTACCGGTGTCGACGGGGTCGCCCGTGTCTTCCGCCTCACCCGTCTCCTCCGCTTCGCCGGTGTCGCCGGTCTCCTCGGCGTCGCCGGTGTCGCCCGCCTCCTCCGCTTCGCCGGTGTCGCCGGTGTCCCTGGCCGACGCCAGCGGATCCGTGCCGGCGTCGACCTCGTCGCCGTCGCTGACCCCGTCCCCGTCGGAGTCCGCGCTGGCCGGGTCCGTGCCGAGGGCCAGCTCGTCGCTGTTGCTCAGGCCGTCGCCGTCGCTGTCCTGGTCGCCGAAGAGGGTCTCCCAGGGCCAGCAGGTGAACGACGAGTTGTCGCAGCCCGCCAGGTCCTTGTTCACCCCGCTGGCGTTCGAGCTGGTGCCCGCCGCCAGGCCCACGCCATCCAGAGCGGTCAGGCCCGAGGCCGCTGTCAGGTCCGACCAGGCCACGGACCAGGACAGCCACACGTCGACCGGGCTCTTGGTGCCACCGCAGACATCGGAGGCCGCGGACTCCGCAGCGGCCACCGTGCCGCCGACAGGGGCGCTGGTGGTGGCGTGGGTGACCTCGGCGGTGTCCAGGTCGAGGGTGCCCCCCGCGATGGTGTTCTCCTGGAGCAACACCTGGGCGCCGCTGCCGTCGAGCCACAGGGCGAAGTCGTGGCCGGCGGTGCTGGCGTCCCAGTCGGTCTCCAGCAGGACCACCCACCCGAAGCTGAGCCAGCTGGTGCCAGCGCCGTTCTGGGGCGTGCCGGCCAGGCGCAGGCGGAACCACAGGGTGGTGCCGTCGTCGGCCACCTGGAAGGCCGGCTCCGACGCGGTGCCCACGATGTCCCAGGCGTCCTGGCCACCGCCGTTGTCGCCGCAGACGTCCTCCAGGTGCCCGCCGGTGTCCTCCACCGACACCCAGTCGCTCTCGGCCGGGAAGCCGGCGGCCTGGACCGTCGCGAGCCAGAGCAGGGTCGGGATCACAGGCCCACCCCCGGAGGGAGGTCGAGGGCGATCGGCGGGCTGGCGACCCCCACGAAGCCCACCCGGTCCACGGGGGTCACGCGCCAGTAGAGGGCGTCGATCCGGGTCGGCAGGAAGAGCAGGTCGGGCACCCACTCCGGGTTCGGGACCTCCACGGCGTTCAGCACGTCGGTGAAGGCGTCGTCGGTGGCCAGCTCGACCCGGTAGCCCCAGGCCGCCTCGACGCTCACCCAGGAGAAGCTCGCCTCCCAGAGCACGCGACCGGCCGAGGGCGCCAGCAGGTCTCCGCCCTCCAGGAGCAACACCGGCTCGCCCGGGGCCTCGCCCTGGGCCACGCGGACTCCGTAGCCCTGGGCCAGGGCCTGCTCGACCCCGGCGCCGAACACCACGGCGTCGCCTTCGGTGGCTTCGGTGCGGGCGACCTCGTCCTGCTCGACCGTGACCCGGAAGCCCCCGGCCGAAGCCGCGCTCACCGCCTCGCCGACCTGGACCGCCAGCAGGCCCTCGGCGTCGTCCACCTTGCGCACCGAGAGGGAGCCCGAGGCCATCGAGACCACCGAGGACCGGGCTCCCAGGGTGCTGTGGGCGGCGTCGACGGTCAGGCAGGTGTCGTGGAAGAGCACGATCTCGTCGTGGCTGTGGCCGTCTTCGGACGGCGCGACCGCGAGGCGGAGGTTCAGGGTGCCTGCGGGGCCCGTGCACAGGGTGCTGCCCACGGTCACGGAGTCGCCGGTGCGCAGCGGGGAGCGACGACCCCGGCCCAGCTGGACCCAGGCCTCGCCGCGCAGGCTCAGGACCAGCGCGTCGTGGTGCTCGATGGACTCCAGGCGCTCGGGCAGCTGGAGCAGGGTGCCGGGCACGGGCTCCTCGCCCGGGGCCAGGCCGTTGAGGGTCCGCAGGCCCTCTCGGAGCTCCGGGCTCAGGCCCAGGGCCGAGGTGATGCTCACCAGGTCTTCACCCTCCCGGACCAGGTGGACCTCCTGGGCCCGGTGGAGCTCCTGGGCCTGGGCGACGGCGACGGGAAGGAGCAGGGCGATCATGGGGTGGCCTCGGGCGGCAGGGGGCGGACCACGGCGGCTCGCTGCTCGGCACGGCTGAGGCCCTCCTCGGGGGGGCTGGCGGGCAGGCGGACCACCCTCTCCGGCGGAACGCCGGCCGCGATCAGGGCTGCGATCACCGCGTCGGCCCGGGCCTCGGCCAGGGCCACGTTGGCCACGGCATCGCCCTCTGGGGAGTGACTGCCCTGGACCGAGAGCCGCCAGTCCCCTCGGGT
Organism: uncultured Enterobacterales bacterium; assembly: GCA_964344945.1. Lineage (GTDB taxonomy): Bacteria > Myxococcota_A > UBA796 > UBA796 > CAJQPC01 > CAYFPX01. The sequence goes on along the minus strand of CAYFPX010000044.1, from coordinate 34,860 downwards.
GTCCACCAGGTCGGCCAGGTCCGACCGGGCTCGCGGCCCCAGGTCCGAGCGCCCGGTGGCGAAGGCGATGCGCCGCGCGCTCGGCTCCCCAGCCCGCACCCAGATGCCGTGGCCGTCGAAGATGCCCAGGTCGTGGCGCTCGACCCGGCCGCCGCCGATCACCACGACCCGCTCGTCGCCCTCGGCCAGAGTCACCACGGCCAGGCCCCGGTCGTTCAGCAGCACCGTCTGGCCGGAGACCCGGACGTGGTCTCCCGGCGACGCCTTGAGCACCAGGGAACCCTGGCGCGGCGCGGGGGCCAGGGCCAGCTCGCCGGTGGTGCCCGCCGTGAGGGTGACCGGCAGGTAGCCGGGGGACTCCACGCGCAGGGGCTGATCCGGTGCCAGCCCTTCCAGCAGCGCCGTCTCCGAGGGTCGGACCCAGGCGCAGACCGGGTGAGGGACCCAGATCCGGGTGGCGTCGTCCTCGTCCGGGAGCTGCTGCCAGAAGGTGGACTCCGGCCTGGCGAGCTCGGCGGGGGTCTCGGGGCTCGGCTCGGCGGGGGGCGCGGGCTCGGGCGCCGCTTCGGCGACGACCTCGGGCTCGGGCTCGGGCGCCACTTCGGCGACGATCTCGGGCTCGGGCGTCACCTCGACCTCGGGCGTCGCGTCCTCGGGCACCACCTCGACCTCGGGCGTCGGTTCCTCGGCCCCCACCTCGACTTCGGGCGCCGGTTCCTCGGTGGCCACGTCGACTTCGGGCTCGGCCCCGAGCTCGACCGCGGGCTCGGCCGCCACCGCGACCTCTTGCGCCCGCTCTTCGACTTCCACCACCGCTTCCGGCGCCGGCAGTGTCCCCTCGGACCGCTGTCGCACCCCCAGGAGCACCTGGAGCTCCGGGTCCCCGCCGGTCCGGGTGGGGTGCACCAGCAGCCGGGTCTCCAGCTGGGTGAGCCAGCGCCCGCGCAGGGGCCGCGCGGCGCGGACGCCGAGGCTGGCCTCCGGTGCCAGGGCGCCTTCCCAGCGGGCCCCACCGCCGGCCGTCAGCCCCAGGCTCAGGTCCTCGGGCCCCTGGGCGACGGTCAGCACGGCCTCGCCCCGGGCGGCAGCGGCCACTCCGGTGGCTCCCAGCGACAGGTCGGCGCGGAGGCTCGCGCCCAGCCAGGATCGCGCTGTGACGTGCACTCCGCCGGCGAGCACCGCCGGATTCAGGCCGACGTGCCCCGTGGTGGAGAGGCCCATGCCCAGCATGAGCTCCGGGGCCAGAGCGAAGCCGCCGGTGCCGAGGAGGAACAGGGAGCTCACGGGTTCCCCAGGGTGCGCAGGCTCTCCAAGAGTAGGCGAATCCTTGCGTATAGTCCAAATTCTGCCAACATGGAGCTGTGGCTGTCTACACGCTCAGGGTCTTGCGGGGCACCACCGAGGTCCTGGTCCAGGACCTGGGGATCCGCCCAGTCCATGTCGGGCGCGCCCCAGGCTGCGACATCGTGCTGGCAGACCCCAAGCTGTCCTGGCATCACGTGTTGCTCCGGGTCGAAGGTGACCACGTGCTGGTCCGGGACCTCGACTCGAGCAACGGCACCTGGCTCGGGGAGACCCGGCTGTCCGGCGAGGTCCGGGTGGGGCTGCCCGGCGAGCTGCGCATCGGCACCGACCTGCGGCTGCGACTGGAGGTCCGCCAGCCCGAGGCAGCGCTCGCCCCCAGCTGGCTCATCGAGGACCTGGACCGCGGGCTCTTCCACCCGGTGGGCGACACCACCGTGCGCATCGGGTCCCGGCCTGGTGTGGACCTTCAGCTGGCCAGCGGCCCGGAGGTCCTCGGTTCGCTGGTCTTCTCGGGCTCCGAGATCTGGCTCGGCACGCTCGCGGGTGAGGGGGCCCTGGCGCCCGGCGAGAACTTCGAGCTCCAGGGGGAGCGCTTTCGGATCGTGCCGGCCCCGGCGGGTCGCTCCCCCACCGTCTCCACCGCCGGGGAGGGTCTCCAGTACCGGCTCCGGACCCACCTCGGGGTCGCCACAGGCCCCGAAGCGGAGCTCGAGGACCCGGTCGTCGGTCGCGTTCATGCCGTGTCCTCCGAGCGCCGCGCGGCGCTGCTGTACCTGCTGTGTTGCCAGCTGCAGGAAGACCGCGCGAGCGGCTGCGCCAGGTCCGACAGGGGCTGGTGCACCGACGAGCAGCTGGCCATCGGGGTCTGGGGTCGCTCCAGCCGCTCCCAGGAGCCGAACAACCTGAACGTGCTGCTGCACCGGCTCCGCAAGGAGCTCGCCGGCGCGGGCTTCGACCCCTGGTTCATCGAGAAGCGCCGTCGGGCGATGCGCCTGACCCTGCGCGACGTGTCGTGTACTCGAGAAGCCACGAGCTCAGACTAGCGAGGGGGGGCTGGGGCCTCCCTTTCAGTCGACTTTCGCGGCTCTTGCTGCCTCCGGCGGATCCCAGCGTTCCGGTGCCGAGGAGCAGCTCAAGAGCAACATCACCGCGTTCTTCGACGAATTCATCAACCTGGTCGACAAGGACCGCAACGTCGAGCCCTTGCCTCGGTGAGCGAGGGCAGTCCGGGAGGGCTGGAACGCCAGAGCACGGTGGGGCGCGATGCCCCAGAGCCGGCGATCCGAGCCCTCAGCAGTCAGCTATCAGCGGTCAGCAACACACCCAGCGGAGTGGCTGTGAAGGACTCTCGGAGGCTTCAGGTCTGGCACAAGGCGCACGGCCTGGTCCTCGCTGTCTCTCAGGCATCGGCAGAGTTCCCTTCCGACGAGCGGTTTGGCCTGACGAGTCAGGTCCGTCGCGGCTGGGGCTCAGAGGTCGCCGCCCAGCACCCAGTACGCTCGCCCGCCGTAGGCGTTGCCGTCGACGCCGCGGGCTCCCGACACGATGTCTGAGTGCCCATCCCCGTTCAGGTCACCGGCGAGGCCATCGTGCCCCCCGGTGACCGACCTCGACGATCTCCTCGCCACCCTGCTCGCACCGCCGCCGGTCAACCAGCCGCCCACGAAGGGCCAAGAAGGCCTCACCACCACCGGCCGCGCCGTGGATTCGCTTGTCATCTTGTCGAGCACTGCCCCGGGGTCTACGGTGAGTGCACGCCGGAGGCCCTCATGGCGTCGCACCAACAGGAACACACTTCGCGCAATGCAGAGACCGAGCCGACCGCCGCGGCGTCTCAGGGTGCCGGGCGGGGCTTCGGCAGCAACAGTGAACGTCTCCAGGACCTCGGGCTCGCCACCGAGGGCGAAGGCCTGGACGCCGGCAACGGTGTCTGCACCGACGGCAACGACTACGGGGGATGGGAGTTCGGGCAGACGAACAACAGCGGCTCGAGCAGCGGAGACACGTACTCCAGCGATGTCGAGATCTCCTTCGTGCCGAACCCGGACACGGTCGACTCCACCGAGATCGCGTTCATCCAGGACGTGAAGGTCGCCAACACCGGCGGTGCCTCCATCGATCCCCGGGAGAATTTCCAGAACAGGCTCACCGGCGAGGGCCGCACTGTCGACCGCCTCGACAACAAGAAGTACGCCTACTACGGCTACAACAACGACGGCACGACCGGCAGCACGATGTCCCCGGGCAGTGCGCCGACCCCCTTCAAGAAGGCGACACTCAAGGACAAGCCGAGCTGGAGCGTGCCCAACAGCAAGTGGACCTTCGAGACGGTCGCGGTGGCGAAGTCCGGCGTTCAGGCCAACACCCAATACGGCGCCCTCACCTGGGGCTTCGACGTCGACGCGAACAACAAGCTGAGCTCCCACCCGATCCGGACCAGCGACTCCGGCAGCGCCTCGTTCCAGCAGTCCGTGGACGCCTGGAACGACCAGGCCACCGGCCCTGCGGACGAGCGCAACCATCCGGCCCAGGAAACCGTCGGGCCGCTCACCTGACCGTGTCGTTCCCGCTCCTGCTCCTTCCCTGGCTGGGCTGCGCTTCCAGCTCCAGCAGCCCGCCGGCCCCCCCTCCGGTCGTGCCCGAGGCCGCCATGTCCACCGACGCCCTCCAGCCCCTCGTGGACGATGCCCGGTCGGGTCTCTCCCGCATGGAGTCCCAGGCCTTCGCCAGGACTACCCTGGACGCCACCACCACGGACCTCGCGGTGGCCCTCGTCCACGACCAGCCCGACCACAGTGCCTACCTGGTGCTCCTGACCCTGCGCGCCCAGGCCCGGGACCGCTATGACCAGGTGCCGCCCCCGGTGCGGGCCGGCATCTTCTGCGGGGCCCTCGGGCACGCCCGGTTCCTGAATGACTTCGGGTATCTGGACGTGAGCGAGTCCTATGACGGCTCCTCGGCCAAGGCGCTCCTGGCCACGGGAGAGGCCGCCGTTCCCTGTCTGCGAGCCCTCCTCGAGGACGACCGGGACGCTCCGCTGATGGGGAGCGAGGAGGCCACGCTCAGCTCCCTGCACGCCTATCGTCGGTCCGACTTCGCCTACCGCTACCTCTGCCTCCTGACCGGGAGGGAGCCGGTGTTCCGTTCCTCCCGGGACGAGCGGGACGCCGACATCGCCGCACTGGTGGCGGACCTCCCCGCACCCTGACTGGGTGTCTTCAGTCCTCCCGTCGCTGGGCTTGCTCTCGCAATCCCAGGCGTTTCCCCACCACCCAGGGGCTGTCCACCCCGGTTGACGGTCCCCGGCTCCGAGGAAGAACGCGGCAAGAGCTGGCAGCCGTGCTCCTGGAGGATGGCTACTACGGTCTGCCCAGCTTCGAGTACCTGGCCGTGGCCGCCATCGACCCGATCACGACTCCCTCCGGCCTACGCTACGCGAGGCCATCCACAGGACCCCCGAGGGGACGCTCAGGGCCCCAGGGGGACCTTCTCGCGCCGCTAACCCACGGGAATCACGTAGCCGCAACCTACTCCACATACCCCAACGCCTCCAGCTCCGCGAAGGTCTCCTGATCCAGCTCCTGGCCCACCCCGCTCAGGGGCACCTCCCAGACCTGACAGCCTCCGGCGACCGGCCCCGTCGGCGGACCGTCCGGAAGCTCGCCGCCGCCCATCGTCCAGGACGACCCCGCCACCCCGCCCGCGGTCACCGTGGCCCCCGAGATGCGCACCGTCGCCCCGGGCTCCAGGGTCCGGATCGCCAGCCAGTCCGTGTCCTGCCCCAAGGAGAGCGACACCGCGTGCCGGGTCGGCGCCAGGTGCACCTGGTCGGTCGCCTCCAGCGAGAACGGCGAGATCTGGCCGATCGACTCGCTCACCACCACCTCGAGCGGACCCGACAGGCCCTGGCAGCGCAGGTGCAGCCCCGGCCAGGTGCGCTGGAGCCAGCCATGGACCTGGTCCCGGTAGACCGCGACGCGCTCCGGCTCCGACGAGAACAGGCTGCGCTGCTCCCCCGGGTCGGCGGCCAGGTCGTAGAGCTCCTCGGTGGCGTTGTGGGCACTGCCCGAGCTCTCTACGCCAGCCCGATGGAAGCCCAGGTACCCCCGAGGGTGGGTGTAGATGTACTTCCAGTCCCCGTCGACCAGCCCGGTCCGGTCTCGACCGCTGTACATCGCCTCCAGGATCAGCGGCGCCGGGTCCGACGAGGGCGCCTGGGACAGGTCCTGACCGAGCAGGTCCCGAGGGCCCTCCAGCCCGGTCTCGGCCAGGATCGTCGGCAGCACGTCCAGCAGGCTGGCGGCCCGGTCGTCCACGGTGCCGGCGAGCCGGCCCCCCGGGTAGCGCACCAGCAGGGGCACCCGCAGGAGCTCGTCGTAGAGCCCGTGACCGTGGGAGTAGGAGCCGTGCTCCGCGAAGGCCTCACCGTGGTCCGAGAGCACGATGATCAGCGCGTCCTGGGCCTCGAGCAGGGGGATCAGCTCGGACAGGGCGTCGTCGAGCCAGCGGACGTCGGCGTCGTAGAGGGTCTCGATGGCCTCGGTCTGGGGTCGGTTGGCCGGCGTGAATTTCCGCAGGATCAGCGCCGGCTTCGACCGGTCGTGGTCCACGTCGGCCAGCTCCTCCGGGACCGCGAAGCCCTCGGCGAAGGGCCGCCGCATCCGGTACGGCATGTGGGGATCGATGAAGTGGGCCGACAGCAGGAAGGGACGGTCCCGGTCCCGCTGCTTCAGCCAGTCCCGCACCAGGTCCAGGCCCCCGCGGGCGCCCGGGAGGCTGGAGCCCTTGTACCGGATCGTGCGCCCGAACCCCCGGGCGAAGCCCAGGGCCGGGCTGTAGAAGTAGTTGGTCTGGAAGCCGACGGTCTCGTACCCGGCGGCGGCCAGCAGCTCGCCCACGGTGGGGTGCTCCAGGGTCATGCCCAGGTAGCTGAGCTGGTTCTTCTGGCGCTGCCCGGCGTTCTGGCGGGTGACCGCCACCTCGCGCAGGACCCGGGTGCCGGCCCGGTGCTCGCTGGGCCGACGACCGGTCACGACCGTGCCGAGGCTGGGCGCCGTCCAGCTGCTGGGGCTGCGGGCGTCGGAGAAGCGCACCGCCCGCTCGGCGAAGGCGTCCAGGGCCGGCGAGGTCGGCCGGGCGCTGTGGCCGTAGCTGCCCAGGTGGTCCGCGCGCAGGGTGTCCAGGACCAGCACGGCCACGTTCGGCAGCGCGGGATCCGCCTGGGTCTCCACGCGCACGTCCCCCCAGAGCACCTGCCCGACGCGGTCCGGCTGGGTGGCGCTCGCCGAGAGGACCAGGACACCGTTCCGCTCGAGGGGGATCGCCACGTCGGTCCAACGGCGCCCCGCGGACCCGTTCTCGCAGATCCGCCAGAGCTCGGCGTCGAAGTGCCGGTCCGCCCAGCGCACGTCGAGGCAGACCTGGGTCCGGTCCTGGCTCGCGTCGCCCAGGGCCCAAGCGAAGCGCAGGGTGGCCCCCCCGTCGGGCACCTCCACGCCGAAGCCCCAGCTCGCCGGGGTGGCGTGCACGACGGCCGGGCGGAAGTCCGGGCCCAGGGTCACGCCCTTCACCGCGGGGTCGGCCTCCGGGCGGGCGTGCTCGGTCCAGGCGGGCAGCTGGCCGGTGGCGGCCCGCGGATCGAGGCGCTCCAGGGCGATCTCGTCGTAGAGCACCCCACCGGTCATCCGCCCGCCGCCCGGCACCAGCCGCAGCTCCAGCTCCTCGCTGTCGCCGGTGGTCCGGAAGGTGCTGCCCAGGGTGCGCCAGGGCGTGTCGCCGCGCAGCCGCGGGAAGGTGTCGTGGGTGAGCACCACCCCCTTGCCGGTGTGCTCCGCCAGCGCGATGGTGGCGCCCTGGCTCTGCTTTCCTGCCGCACCGAGCCCCACCGTGCGCACCTGGGCGGACACCCGGTAGAGCGTGTCGGGCCGCACGGGGACTCGCCGGAAGAGGGTGGGCAGGGAGGCGGGCTCGCCACCGGCGCTCAGCTGGAGGGCGTGTCCCCCGTCCACCCCCGCGCCGGGCACGATGGCCACGGCGCTGGTGTCCTGGCGGCGGCTCTTCCAGCCGCCGAGCTCACCGCTCTCGAAGCCTTCCCAGAAGCTCGTCGACGGGGCTGGGACGGCTGGAGGCGGCTGCACCCAGTGCTCGGCCTCGAACACCTGGACCAGCCTCACGGGGGCGGTGTGGATCGGCACGGGAGGCGGGGTCTTGCAGGCGATCAGCGCCGGAAGGGTCCACCACACGGACTGCGCGTGTAGCCCGCCTTCGGGTCCAGGGCTCAACTGCCGGGCCCTCCTGTCCGATCGCCGGAGGAGATGCGCTTCGGATCATGAGGACTGCCATGCACGCTGCTCTCAAGCTCACGGCCGTCGGGACCGCCCTCCTCGCGCTGTCCGGCCCGGCCCACGCCTCTCGCTCGGCCCAGCCCAACCTGTTGCTGGTGATCGCCGACGACCTCGGCGTGGACAAGGTCGGTGCCTACGCCGCAGACGTGGACGCAGGCTACGCGTCCACGGCCTCGTACCTGCCCGAGACCCCGACCCTCGACCTGCTCGCCGAGTCGGGTCTGCGCTTCACCGATGCCTGGGCCAACCCAGCCTGCTCCCCCACCCGGGCCAGCCTGTACACGGGCCGCATTCCGATGCGCCACGGCGTCGGTCAGGCCATCGGCCGGGAGGGCTCCACCGAGCTCGGCCTCGACGAGACCACCATCGCCCAGGTCCTGGCAGACCAGGGCTACGCGACAGGCCTGTTCGGGAAGTGGCACCTCGGCGAAGGCGAGACCCCCAGCGACTGGGAGGAGGGTGAGTCCTGGGAGGACCACCTGGGCGAGACCCTGACCGTGACCTTCCCCACCGCCGCTCTCGGCTGGGACGTGTTCAAGGGCTCCAAGGCCGACCTCGATGTCGGGGACTGGGGTGGGTACTACGACTACATGCTCATGGTGGCCGTGCCCCGCTGGGGCGGCTGGCTCGTGCCCCAGGCGAGCTCCGACTACGCGACCCAGGCGGTCACCAGCGGTGCCCTGAAGTGGATCGAGGACCAGTCGGGTCCCTGGTTCGCCACGGTCGCCTACCACGCCCCCCACACCCCCTTCCAGGTGCCACCCGAAGGCTGTGGCTACGACGAGTCCGGGGTGGACCCCGAAGGGGACCACGCCATCTACAAGGCCATGGTCGAGTGCATGGACGAGCAGCTCGGCGAGCTGCTGGACGGCGTGTCGAAGCTGGCCAACACCGTGGTCGTCTTCGTGGGCGACAACGGGACCGAGGACACGGTGGCCGAGGGCGTGTTCGCCGACGGCCGCGGCAAGGGCACGGTGTACGAGAGCGGCGTGCGGGTGCCGCTGATCGTCGCCGACGGCTACGACTACCTCTACACCCTGGGCGTGCCGGGCCTGCCCCCCGGCGGGGCCTGGAACAGCCGGGTCACGGACCCCGGCCGCACCTCGAGCGAGCCGGTGCACGTGGTCGACCTCTTCGCCACCCTGGGCGAGCTGGGAGGGGGGGACACGAGCTCGGGCGACGACGCCACCAGCCTGGGTCTCCTGCTGCGCAACCAGGACGGCTTCGAGCGGGGCCCCGTGGTCTCCGAGTCGATCGGCTCGAACATGGGCACCCTGAGCATGCGCTCCGGGGCCTACAAGCTGATCGCCCAGGCCACGACCGGCGCCTCCGGCTGCCGCAACAAGTACGAGCTCTACAACGTCGTCGACGACCGGCTGGAGACCCTGGACCTCTACCGCCGACAGCCGACCCTCGCCGCAGCGATGATCGACCTGCTCGACGAGCTGGTCGCCACCGAGCCGGGCAGCTGGATGGACGTGCCGGAGTGCGGCGAGTCCTGATCAGGTCTCGTCGCCGTCGACCGTGAGCTGGCCGGTGCCACCGGTGGCGACGCTGAGCCTGCCGCCGCCCGCGGCGTCGGCGACGGCCAGGCCGCCGACTCCCGTGGGGCCGATGCGGTCCTGGATTGCGAGGATCGCGACCTCGGCGGGCTTGCGGAGCGGGAAGGGTCCTTCCTCGCGCAGCCGGACCAGGACGGCCACGTCCTCGAGCACCCCGTGCTGCCGCAGCAGCCCGATCGCCTGCTCCCGCTCCGGGTGGCCGAGTCGCTCCCGATCCGCGAGGGTCCGGGCCAGCTGACGGGTCACCCGGGGGTCCTGGGAGGCCATGTGTTCGGCGATGTCCAGGCGCTGCTGGTCGGTGAGACCCGACGACCGCGCCAGGGCGGTCAGCACCGCCAGGGCCTTCGGATCCCTGCCCAGCACCTGGGCTGCGATCATGCGGACCGACGGGTCCTCGTCGTCCAGGTGCTCCCGGGCCACCTCCTGGGTCTCGGCCATGCGTGGAAAGCGCTCGAACAGCAGCAGCGCTGCCCGCCTGGCGACGTCGGGCACGGGGTCCTCGCGGTGGATGCGTGCCAGGCGTGCGGCGGGGCTTCGCCCCCGTGACTCCAGCGCCCCGCCCAGCTCCGCGACCGTCGATGCCGCGGTCACCAGGGCCTCCGAGGTGACCTCTCCCGCGGCGAAGCTCACCTCCAGTCGCCCCTCGGACAGGTCCAGCCGGTGCTCGCGCACGCAGGCCAGGAGCAGCGCCCGGGCCCGCGCGTCCAGCAGCATGCGGGTGTGCTCCTCGGGCCCGCGCACGGTGATGGCCGCGTCGAAGTCCGGGTCCCCGGTGCGCACCGGAGACGCCAGCCGCTGGTCCACGGCGGTCCCCCGGGCGTGCACCTGGACCTCTCCGGAGAGCCCGTCCAGACCGCCCACGACTCCGATCAAGCGCCGCCCGCGGAGGCGACGACCGACCAGCACGTGCACCCCGTCGCGGGTGGCGGTCAGGGTCAGCGCGTAGGGATGACCGGGGTTGCCCGCCTGGCCCCCGAGGCTCTCTGCGGCGTCCGTCCAGGCCTGGGGGATGTTCCGTCGGCCCACGACCAGCGCGGCGCCTCCCACGCCGGCGCACGCGATGGCCGCAGCCGCCAGCGCGGCGATCGGGCCCACGGTCTCAGATCACCCCGGGCACGATCTTCCAGGGCACCACCCGCCGATACTCCTCCCAGTCCTGGCCGTACTTGCGGGCACAGCGCTCGTCGTCCCGGAAGGCCCGATCCGTCAGCAGGATGGCGAGGAACACCACGTAGAACCACGGCAGGAAGTGGTCGAAGCCCACGGGCAGGGTCCAGAGCACCGCGCCCAGCCACTCCGGCAGGTAGTGGAAGTGCCGGGAGATGCCCCACCAGCCGCTGGCCAGCAGCAGGTTCTGCTTGCGCTCGCCCTCCTGGGTCACGTATCGCCCGACGATCAGGTGCGGCCGGCGGCCCCAGACCAGGGTCTGGCCGTTGGTGGCGCGGACCTCCTGGCGCTGGGCGTCGGCCAGGTAGTTGATCGAGATCGCCGCGATGCCCAGCCCGATCATGCCGCCCAGGGCCCAGTCGCTGAGCATGCCCGGGTGGTCCACCAGGTAGAGCGTGCCGCTGGTGTAGATCGCCGGCACCCAGACCAGGCACCCCCAGCAGATGTAGAAGCCCGCCCGGTCGTGCATGATGTCCAGGCTGCGCAGGTACCCGGTCTCCCACCAGAAGAACTTGGCGATGTAGAAGAGCTGCAGCACCACGGCGACGACCATCGTGTCGCTGAGACCGTGGCGCTCCGCCTGGGCCGCCGCGAAGGACAGCAGGATGATCGGCCAGGCCATCATGCCGAAGCGGCAGTTGGTGAACTGCTTGAGGTCCCAGCCCAGCACCCGCGGGTAGAGCTCGGTGCCCCAGTAGTAGTCGAAGATGAGGTTGCCGGTGTGGCCGGAGTCCGCGGTCGACGGCCACCAGCGTCCCTTCACGTAGAGCAGAGCGCAGAACGCCAGGCTGAACAGGTTCAGGGCGCCGAGGATCTCCCCGAAGTGGTTGTAGACGATGGCGCCGTCGAACAGGTTGGCAGGCCCGGTGCAGATCCACCACAGGGCCAGGGTCGTGCAGAAGGCCCACACCCCGTTCGCCCGGTAGACGGGCACGTGGCCCGACGGGGTGACGGGTCCCTCCCAGCGGGCGCCCGGCAACCACTTCTGGAAGGCCAGCTGGATGATCGCGAACCAGCCGATGATCATCCAGGCCTCGTACGAGCCGAAGAACACCGGCTCCCACGCCAGCCAGAGGGTGTCCAGGGGACCCCGATCCAGCATCATCGCGAACAGGGTGCCCAGGGAGCCTTCGAGCTTCGTGTGGGTGAACCAGACCAGGATGGCGAAGGGCGGGCACGCCAGCAGCAGGAACAGCGGGAAGAGGGTGTGCCGGAACCAGGGGGGGCCGAGCTGGTTGTCGGGTGCGCTGCTGCTCATCGGCGACCTCCGCGGGCCCGAGGATGCCACAGGCGCTCGGCGTCGAAGAACGCGGCGAAGGCCACCCCCGCCAGGGGGTAGAGGAACAGGATGTTCATGGTCAGCAGCACGCCCAGGTGGAAGGACCAGATCCCCAGCACCCAGGCGCGTCCCAGCCGCCGGTGCAGCAGCGCCAGCGGGGCCCCCAGCTCCAGGACGAGGGACCCCCACGCCAGGGGCCCCCAGAGCGCCCCGTGGCCCACCAGCCAGGCGCCGAGGGGCGCGTGGGGGTCGCCCAGCTCGAGCTTGCGCACGTTGTCGAAGGCTACGTGGGTCCGCAGGACTTCGCCGTCGGTCCAGGCCCAGCCCTGGGCCCGGAGCTTGGCGAGGGCGGCCAGCAGGTAGGCGCCCACCGTCACCGCGCACAGCAGGCGCAGCGGCCAGCCGTAGCGCCGGTCCGGTGCCGCCGGCTCCCGGCCCCGGGCGTCCAGGGACCGGGCGTCTGCGGCGGCGCAGAGCGCCAGCACCCCGGTGTGAAGGACCAGCAGGTTCTCGGTGTGGAAGACCATGCCCCACGAGTTGCGGTAGCTGAGCACCCACAGGAGCAGGGCGGCGAAGGCGGGGCCGGTCCAGCGGAAGCGCCAGCCCAGCACGAAGGCCACGCCCAGGGGCAGGCTGGCGAGCCAGGCGGCCAGGACCGCTCCTCCTGGCAGGGGCTCGGACAGCCACCGCACGGGGCCCACCGGGTCGAAGCGCCGGGCGGCCATGTCCAGCGGCGCCAGGTGCAGCGGCGCCCCCAAGAGCAGCCAGACCACGGCGAAGGCGCCCACCAGCACGCGCACGGCGGCCAGGCGCTCCGGCGGCGCGACGGGGCGGTACCAGCGGTCCACGGCGGCGAGGGCGCTCACGGGACGGCGCACTCCGCCCGGACCTCGTGGGCGACGGGGCCCGGCGGTGGGTCGTCGAAGTAGGTCAGCGGGTCGAAGCGCTTGCTCTCGATCCGGATCGACCCGTAGGGCAGCGCCTCGGCGGCGGCGCGGTCCGCGATCTCCTCGCAGATCGCCGCGGCCCGGCCCCGGCGCACCGCTCGGGCCAGGGTCGCCGAGGCCTGCATGACCTCTGGGCCGCCTGCGGCGATCCGCGGCGACAGCCTCACGAGCTCGCCTTCGGCGGTGACCCCCGAGGCCACGTGGACCCAGGGCTTGCCCCTGCGACTGCTGAACATCGGGTACGTCGACAGCGGGAAGCCGTCCTTGGGCGGGTCCTGCAGCGCGGGCCAGGCCACGGCGCCCAGGACCATCAGGCCCAGCCCCCAGGCCTTCAGCGCCTCGGTCGCGCGCGGGGGCAGGGTCGCGATGGGCAAGGGAGTCCTCCACGGAGGGGGCTCCTAATCAGGCCCTCTGGCGGGTTGGGAGACGGGCTCAGCGCACCAGCGCCTTCATCAACGCCTTGAAGGTGCGTCCGTAGGGCGGCCGCGCCAGGGTCGCGGAGTTGACCCGGGCCTGGTGGAAGACCCCCTTCTTGTGGCTGAAGGTCTCGAAGCCCTCCTCGCCGTGGTACGCGCCCATGCCGCTGGGGCCCACGCCGCCGAAGGGCAGGCTCTCGGCGGCCACGTGCAGGACCGTGTCGTTGATGGTGGCGCCGCCGCTGGTGGTGCCGTTCAGCACCCGATCCACCCGGCCCTTGTCGTGGTCGAAGTAGTAGAGCGCCAGGGGCCGGGGGTGGTCGTTGACGTAGTCCAGGGCGTCGTCGAGGCTGTCGTAGGGCACCACCGGGAGCAGCGGGCCGAAGATCTCGTCCTGGAGGATCGCCATGTCCTCGGTGGCGTCGAGCACCAGGGTCGGGATCATCTTGTGGGCGGCGGGGTCCTCGGTCTCGCCGGCGTGGTTCAGGGGCACCAGCTTCGCGCCCTTGTCCTCGGCGTCCTTCAGCAGGCCCTGGAGGCGCTCGTAGTGCCGCTCGTTCACGATCGAGGTGAAGTCCTTGTTGCCGAGCCACGACGGGTAGGACTTCTTCGCCGCGGCGGAGAAGGCGTCGACGAAGGCGTCGACCTGGCCCCGCTGGATCAGGGCGTAGTCGGGCGCGATGCAGGTCTGGCCGGCGTTGATCAGCTTGCCGAAGGCGATGCGCTCTGCGGCCACGGGCATCGGGAAGCGCTCGTGCACGATGGCCGGGGACTTGCCCCCCAGCTCCAGGGTCACCGGCACCAGGTTGTCGGAGGCGGCCCGCATCACGTGTCGGCCGACGCTGGTGGACCCGGTGAAGAACAGGTGGTCCCAGGGCAGCTGGCTGAAGGCCACGGCCACTTCGACCCCGCCGGGGGTCAGGGCGGCGACCTCTTCGGGCAGGCAGTCGGCCAGCAGCTCGGCGAGCACCTGGTTCGTCGCCGGTGTGAATTCGCTGGGCTTGATCAGGGCCCGGTTGCCGGCGGCGATGGCCGTCGCCAGGGGCACGAGCGCCAGCTGCACCGGGTAGTTCCACGGCCCGATGATGCCGACCACGCCCAGGGGCTGGAGCACCACGGTGCCCGTCGCCGGCTGCATCACCCACGACATCGGCCGGGAGCGGGGGAGCATCCACTCCCGGGTGTGCTTGAGCAGGTGCTTCAGGGACTCCAGCACCACGAAGACCTCGAGCATCAGGGTCTCGTCGCGGCTGCGGCCGCCGAAGTCCGCGTCGACCGCCTCGGCGATCTGCTTCTTGCGGGCCGTGACGGCGCTCTGCAGCCCCCGCAGGCGGTCCCGGCGGACCTCCCAGGGCGGGTTCGGCTGGGCCCGCTCGGCGGTCTTCTGGAGTGCGAAGAGCCGGTTCAGGTCGGCGAGAGCGTCGGTGGAAGCAGGCTGGGCGGTGGCCATGGGGACCTCCTGGTGGAGATCCCTCCTTACCCCGTCAATTCCCCCAGGCGCAGGTTCCTGCGGGGGCCGGGTCCCCCGGCCGCGACTGAGGGGGTTGAAGCCGGGGGGTCGTGCCCGCGCCAGGGCGTGCCGATCCACCGGGGGTGCCCCACCCGGGAGGAGACGTGCGCCGGTTGATCGCCCTTGGAGTGCTCGCCCTGGCCCTGCCCGCTTCGGCGGCCGAGATCTGCATGGACCGCCAGGGTGTCTGGCGGGAGCGCCTGCCGGGTGCGCTCTACGACTGGGAGTACCACGTCTACGTGCACCCGGACGACACCGGCACCTGGAGCAGCCTACGGCCGGCCCAGATCCGCGACGTGCTGGTCGAGGCCGGCTGGTCCCACATCGACAACCGGGAGCTGCTGAAGCTCTCCCGGGTCATCAGCGGCCGGGGCGACCAGATCAAGGCCCGGGACCAGGGCTGCGGCGTGGTCATCGAGGCCTGGGCGGCGGACAAGCCGCCCGGTGGCGACGTGATCTGGGAGCTGACCATCGAGAGTCGTGGGACACCGATGGTGAACGGGGTGTGCGAGGCGGACTGCTTCGGGCACTGAGGCCTGACGCACGACGGCCCCGATCCACGAGGAGTGGACCGAGGCCGGTGTGATCAGACGCGGACGACGATGGTGTCGGCGATGTGGTCGTGGAGGCAGCGACGGTCGGCGCCGAAGATGAACAGGTGGTTCGCCACGGCGAAGAGGACTCCGACGTAGGGGACGGAGCTGATCAGCCCGGCGATGGCGTGCCGCTTGACCAGGATCCAGCCCAGGGTCGCGCGCTGGCCGAGGCGACGCCGGATCGCGATGCCCAGCATGCGCTTGCCGATGGTCTGACCGTCCATGTGCAGCCACCGCAGATTCGCGACGGTCACGGCGAGCCAGCCGAGCGCTGCGATCATGATCAGCCCGTCATCGACCAACAGGACCCCGACTGGCACCAGGAGCAGGGCCATGTCGATGGCGGCCGCCAGGGCGCGGCGGGTGCGGGAGGCCGGTGGGAGAATGGGTGGCGAAGAGGGGGTGGGCGAGGGGTTCATGACGACTCCGTCGTGAGGGTTCGCTCGCCCCGCTTTCAAGGACCGCACCAGGTCCGGAGCCCCCGACACCAGCCGATCCAAGCCGTTCGTGTGTCCACCCGTCGACACCCCCGTCGCCGACACCCCGCCCCGATTACACGCCGGGGGACATGTTCCCCCTGATGCTCACCCTCTCCGCCCCCGGCCCCCTGGTCGATGTGCGCGTGGCCGACGCCGACGGCGACGGCGTCCAGGAGCTGGTCCTGGCGACCGCCTTGGGCAGCGGGACCGGCCCGATGGGCCTGGAGCTGACCGTGATGGAGGTCGGCCAGACCGGTGAGACCGGTCGCCGGAGCCACCGCCTGCCCCCCCAGGCCGCCTGGTGGGACGCGGGCCACGGCCTCTGGGTCGTCGACGGCGAGGGCCTGCGCCGGCTCGACGGCGAGCGGGTCGCCACCGTGCCGACCCCGCTGGCGGCCCTGGGCCCGGCCACCCCGAAGCGGACCACCCTGGTCCGGGACCTGGACCGCGACGGCGTGCCCGAGCTGCTGGTCCTGTGCCTGGGCGAGCTCCGGGTGATGGGCAGCGACGGCCTGGCCTGGGGCGGCGTGCCCGCCCCGCTGGAGGGCGTGCTCTCCGCCGAGTCCGCCACCGGCGGCCAGGTCCTGGCCGTGAGCCACCGCTCCCCGCCGGTGGTCGCGGGCGATGTGGACGGCGACGGGGTCGAGGACCTGCTGGTGCTCCGGGGCGACAGCATCGAGGTCCACAAGGTCCTGCCCGGCCGGGTGGGTGTCGAGCACCAGAGCTGGGACCTGCCGGCCCTGCTCGCCCCGCCCCCGCCGGGCCAGGCCGACGACGAGGCCTGGGCCCAGGACGTGAGGTGGGCCGACCTGACCGGCGACGGCCGGCTCGACCTGCTGGTCCACCGGGTGCGCAGCGACGACACCCTCGCCGGGACGGAGGCCGAGCTCCACCTGCTTCCGGGCACGGGCACTGGCCTGGGCCCGGTCCAGGTGGTGCCCACCGGCGCCGGCTCCGCCGAGGCCCACGTCGTGGACCTGGACGGCGACGGCGACCTGGAGGTGGTCCTGCCCCAGGTGGACCTGGACGTCACGAACCTGGCCCAGGCGGTCTTCACCCGGAGCGTGGACGTCGAGGTGGTGGCCCTGGAGATGGCTGACGGTGTGCTGGGGCCGCCCCAGCGCCTGGCCGAGGTCCCCGTGGACCTCGAGGGCGGCGACAGCGCCTGGAGCTGGTTCGAGGACCTGGACGGCGACGGCCTGGTCGACCTGGCCCTGGCCCTCGACGGCCAGCTGATCGGCCTGCGGGGCACGGGGCTGGGGCTCCGGGAGGACCCCTGGATCGAGCGGGCGCTCCCGGTGCCCGTCGCCCACCTGTGGGCCCACGACCTCACCGGCGACGGCGCCGCTGAGCTGGTCGGCTGGGCGCCCGGGGCGACCGAGCTGGTGGTGGTGCGCCTGCGGTGACACGGTCGGCGCTGGCCGCCGGGGGCCTGCTGGTGGCCCTGGTCCTGGCTGAGCTGGCCCTGCGCGGCCCTCTGCGGCCGAGCGACGGGGTCGTGCGCGACCGGGCGTGGCAGGTGGAGACCCGGGCGATGCACGCACAGCTGCACCAGGTGTCGGAGGTGCCCAGGCTGACCTACGCCCCGGTGCCCGGCGCCTCGGTGGCGATGCCCTACGGCGAGGCGGTCTTCGACGACCGCGGGCTCCGGCCGACAGGCCGCGCCGAGCAGCCCGGGGACCGCCGGGTCCTTGTGCTCGGGGACAGCGTGGTCTGGGGGGAGCTGCTGGCGGGCGACGAGACGGTGCCCGCCGCGCTGGACCGTGCCCTCGGGCCCGGTCACCACGTGCTCAACGGCGGCGTCACCGGCTACGACACCGCCCAGAGCGTGCTGCGGTACACGACGGACCTCCACGACCTCGGCGCCGACGTGGTCGTGCTGGTGCACTGTCTGAACGACGAGCTCATCCGCTCGGGGCCCTTTCAGCTCTACGCCGGCCCCGAGGACCGGGCCCGGGAGGCCGCCGAGCGAGCGTGGCTGGACGAGGTCGCGCCGCTCCGCAACGAGACCCTGAACAGGGCCTGGCTGCGGGAGCGGACGGGCGCAGGGCTCCGCGCTGCATGACCGGCTGCGGGCCGACGCCGAGGCCGCTGGGCTCCGGGTGATCGACCCCCTGCCCGGCTGGGAGGCGCTGCCGGCCGCGCCCTACCGCTTCCCGGGCGACAACCTGCACTACACGGCGGCGGGCGCGGAGCTGCTCGCGGGGGTGGTGGCGACGCAGGTCCCCCCCGAGTGAGACGCCGGCGACGCAGGTCCCCCCCGAGTAAGACGGATCCAGCGGTGAAGACCCACCAGGCGGCCGGAAACGGGCTCCCGAGTGCCCCCGGGAGGCCCTGAGGGGCCCCAGCGGGCCCCGAGCGTCTCACTTCGGGGGGACCTGCGTCGCCGGCGTCTCACTCAGGGGGGACCTGCGCGGCCGGTCCCGCGGCCAGTCGAGGGTGCCGACGCAGCGGAGCAGTGCCTGGACCACCGGGGCCTCGTTGTACACCGGCAGCTGGACCGTCAGCACCGGCAGGTCGGCCCCGCCCACCGGCGCCGGCGCGTCGCTCCGGGCCCAGAGCACCAGCAGGTGCACCCAGGCCAGCCCGTGCAGGCCCACCAGGACCGCCGCGACCGAGACCAGGCCGACCCACGCGACCCACACCACGCCCACCTCAGCCGTCCAGCACCACGGGCAGGGTCTCCTGGCCGTCGAACTCGATGCCCAGCCCGGCCATCAGCGTGCCGAAGACGGCCTCCTCCTCGGGGGGCAAGCGCTCGTCGGAGTAGAGCGGGTCCACCCCGGGGTCCAGGTCGTCGAAGGGCGTCGCCTCCCCGGTCTCGGCGTCGAAGCCGCAGACGAAGCCGTTGTTCGGGTCGGCGTAGCCCAGGGACTGGTCGCCCTTCAGGAGCGGACTGACCACCAGCAGGCCGTTGTTGAGGTGGTGGCCGGTGCCGAAGGAGCCGCCGGTGTCCCACTTGTCCCGGCCGAACTCGGTGGCGAACACGATCATCGTGCGGTCCCAGATCGAGGTGCCGGTCGGGCCCGAGCCGTCGACGTACTCCGCGCTGTCCAGCAGGCTGATCAGCCGGCTGGTGGTGTCGAGCACGCGGTCCCAGTGGTCCTCCTGGGCGCCCCGGTGGTCCACGTGGGAGTTGTCGAAGGCGAGGAAGCCGTCGGTGCCGGGCTCGGTGAGGGTGACGGCCGCCGAGGTGCCGGTGCGTAGCAGCAGGTAGGCCAGCGCGGCCTGGGCGTGCAGGCGGTCCTCGGGGTTGCCGCTGGTGTCACTGGGGAAGGCTCCCCAGAGCACGTCGGTGATGCGGTCGGCCTCTTCGTGGGGGCTCAGGCCGTACTCGCTCCAGGGCAGCACCCCGCCGATCTCCTCGACGAAGAGCAGCTGCTGGATCAGGTCCGCGGCCTCGACCGCCGGATCGCTGTGGGCCCGGGCGTAGAGCAGGTCCTGGCGCACCCGGCTGTTCTGGAAGGTCTGGCCGAAGGGGCTCAGGCCCTCCAGGGTACCGTCGCGCAGGGCCCGGGTGCGGCGGAGCAGCTCCTGGCGGTGCTCCGGGTCCTCGGCCATCGAGTCGGCCACGGCGATGATGCCGTCGGTGGCGTGGGTCGCCAGGGGGAAGGTGACGGGGTTGGAGACCACCTCGGCCCGGTAGCGAGGGTCCAGGCTGGGGTCGGCGCCGTTCAGGGCGTAGCCGCCCCGGCCCATGTTCACGTTCGGCAGGACCCGGTCCTGGCCGTAGACCGCGGAGACCGCTTCGCACAGGGTGCGGCCGGCCCAGGCGTCGCGGCCCGTGATCGCCCGGTTCTGGGCGACGAAGTGGTTCACGCTGCTGTTCTGCACGCCCATCACGGTGCAGTCGTGGCCGTGGTTCAGCAGGAAGTTCACCGGGGTGGACCGGTCGACGCTGCGGATGTCGCCGACCTTGACTGTCGGGTAGCTGATGACCGTGCCGCGGTTCGGGTCGGTGTAGGCCGCGCTGTGGTCCACCGGCAGGAAGCAGTCCAGGGCGCTGGCGCCGCCGAAGCAGCCCAGCACGATCACGAAGCGCGGGTCCTCGCTGGCCGCCCGCACCCGGGGCAGCCACAGCGGGGTGCTGGCGCCGGCCAGGGCGCCCCCGAGCAGGGCACGACGGGAGAGGGTGCGAGGCATCAGTAGAGCAACGCCTCCGTGCTGGTGCCCAGGGCCCAGCAGAGCATCAGGCCCCACTCCAGGTTGGTGCCCCCGATCACGTGCAGCTCGTTGTGCAGCACGATCAGGGCCTGCTCCTCGAGGGCCGAGGGGTCCCGGGCCCAGAAGCGCCGGGTGAGCTCCTGGACCTGGGCCTCGGCCTGCTCGCGGGTGGGCACGGCCTCGGCCAGGTCCATGTGCTTGAAGACCACCGGCTCGTGGCTCTCGCGGTCCAGGGCCAGCCGGTTCCAGCAGGCGGCCATGGTCAGGCGCTCGATCGCCAGGCCGGTGGTGATGCCCCGGTCCTCTCGGGGCTCGAAGAGGCCGTTGGCCACGGAGATGCCGCCCATGGACACGCCGTGCAGCTCGGCGCAGTCGTACAGGCCCGTCTCCTTGCAGATCTGGTCTTCGCTCAGGGACAGCGCACCCTGGAGGTCCAGGTGCACCTGGCGCCAGCGCTTGAGCTTCAGGTCGGCCCGCACCGCGGGGGCCGTGCCGGTCGGGTCGGGCGCGCTGGTGTCCACCGGCTCCGGCTCGGTCCAGACCGGTGGCGGGCGGATCTCCTCGTCGTCGCAGGCGAGGAAGAACAGGGCGGGCAGGAGGAGGGACATCGGCGGAGGCCTGGACAAGTCTTGGCCTGCCAGGGGGTAATCGTCCAGTCCCCAGCAAAGGCCTTACACGAGGGCAGCAGGAGCTGCGGATGCCGAGACTGCTGGCCGTCGACCTGGACGGCACCCTCTGCCGCCGCGACGGCACCATCGATCCCCGGGATCGTGCGGCCCTGTCCCGGATCCGGCAGGCCGGGGTCGCGGTCGCCCTGGTCACCGGCCGGCTGGCGGCGGGCACCCTGCCGGTCGCCGAGGACCTGGGCCTGGTGGGCACCCACGCGGTGGCCGACGGCGCGGTGCTCGTGGACCACCCCGGTGGCGCGGTGCGGGCTCGGGCGAGCCTGCCTCCGGTCGAGCGGGCGCTGCTGCGGTCCCTGATCCGCGAGGTCCCCGGCCCCACCTACCTGCTCACCGAAGCCGCGGTCCTGCACGACCCCCGAGGCGCCAACTTCCTCCGGTACATGGCCACCTGGTCCCCGGATCTGCGACCGGTGCGCGACACCCTCGCAGACCCGCTGTGGGAGGACCCCGGGCCCGTGAACGCCGTGACCATCGGGCCTCGCGCGGTGCTCGACGAGGTGCTCGCCGTGCTCGAGGCCGAGACGGCGCTCACCACCCTGACCTTCGACAGCAGCGCCCACCCGGAGATGGGCGTGATCGTGGTGCGGCCCCCGGGCAAGGACAAGGGCACCGGCATCACCCGCCTCGCCGCCGAGCACGGCTGGGGTCCGGGCGAGGTCGTCGCGGTGGGCGACTGGCTCAACGACGTGCCGATGTTCCAGCGGGCCGGGCGGAGCTTCGCGGTGCCGGGCTGCCCGGCGGTGCTGTCCGAGGTCGCGACCGACCACCTGAGCGCGGCTGGGGGCCAGGGGGCGGTGGCCGAGGCCATCCAGCGGACCTGGGGGGTCTGACTGGGTGTCTTCAAGTCCTCCTGTCGCACCATGCGCCCTCCGGGCGCTGCCCGCGCCCCCTGCGGGTGCGCACTGCCGCGCCCTCGCCTCGAAGTGACTCGTTACTGAATGACCATTCAGTTTCTGGGAGCCCCATGTCGTCCCACTACCCCCACCTCCTCGCCCCTCTGACCGTCGGCGGCATCACCCTGCGCAACCGCCTGCTCATGGGCTCCATGCACGTCGGCATGGAGGAGGACCGGGACTACACGAGGTTCGCGGCCTACTTCGCCGCCCGGGCGGCGGGGGGGGTCGGGCTGATCGTCACCGGGGGCATCTCGCCGAACGTGGCGGGCTGGCTCAAGCCCTTCGCGGCCCGGATGAGCAGCAGCCGCCACGTCCGACGCCACCGGGTCGTGACCGACGCCGTGCACGCCGAAGGCGGCCACATCGCGATGCAGATCCTGCACGCCGGCCGCTACGGCTACTCGCCGCTGTCGGTGGCGCCGAGCCGGATCAAGTCGCCGATCACCCCCTTCACCCCGCGGGCCCTCAGCGCTCGCGGTGTGGAGCGCACCATCCAGGACTTCGTCGACAGCGCGGTCCTGGCCCGGGAGGCCGGCTACGACGGCGTCGAGGTCATGGGGAGCGAGGGCTACCTCATCAACCAGTTCCTGGTCACCCACACCAACAAGCGGACCGACGGCTGGGGCGGGGACTACGCGCAGCGCATGCGCTTCCCTGTGGAGATCATCCAGCGCATGCGCGAGGCGGTCGGGCCGGACTTCGTCATCGTCTACCGCCTGTCGATGCTGGACCTGATCCCCGAGGGCTCCACCTGGGACGAGGTGGTCCTGCTCGCCCGCGCCCTGGTCGACGCGGGGGTGAGCATCCTCAACACCGGCATCGGCTGGCACGAGGCCCGGGTCCCGACCATCGCCACCCTGGTGCCCCGGGGCGCCTTCACCTGGGTCACCCGGAAGCTGATGGGCCAGGTCGACGTGCCGCTGGTGACCTCGAACCGCATCAACGACCCGGCCGACGCCGAGGCGATCCTGGCCCGGGGCGACGCAGACATGGTCTCCATGGCCCGGCCCCTGCTCGCCGACGCCGACCTTGTGAACAAGGCCGCCGCCGGGCGTGCCGACCGCATCAACACCTGCATCGCCTGCAACCAGGCCTGCCTGGACCACGCGTTCGAGAACAGGAATGCGTCGTGCCTGGTGAACCCCTACGCCTGCCACGAGACCGAGCTGCCCCAGGGTCGGTCCGGCGCCGCGAAGAAGGTCGCCGTGGTGGGCGGCGGCCCCGCCGGGCTGTCTGCGGCCTGCGTCGCTGGCGAGGCGGGCCACGCCGTCACGCTCTTCGAGGCCGCCCACCAGCTGGGCGGCCAGTTCAACCTGGCGATGCGCATCCCCGGCAAGGAGGAGTTCGAGCAGACCCTGCGCTACTTCCGGAACCGCCTGACCGACGCCGGCGTGACCCTGGCCCTGGGCCAGCGCGTCTGCGGCGAGGACCTGGCGGAGTTCGACGCCGTCATCGTGGCCACCGGGGTGAAGCCCCGGGTCATCGGCTTGCCGGGCGCGGATCGGCCCGAGGTGCTCGCCTACGACGAAGTCATCCGGGGCGCCCCGGTCGGCGAGCGCGTCGCGATCATCGGCGCCGGCGGCATCGGCTTCGACGTGGGCGAATTCCTGACCCACGTGCACCGCGAAGGCCCCGATCTGCAGGCCTTCCTGGCCGAGTGGGGCATCGATGGCGACCACGCCACGCGCGGCGGCCTGCGGCCGGTCCAGGAGCCTCGCCCCCCGCGCCAGGTGACCCTGTGCCAGCGCAGCGCGGGCAAGCTCGGCGCCGGCCTGGGCAAGACCACCGGTTGGATCCACCGGGCCCAGCTCAAGAAACGCAGCGTGGAGATGCTGGCGGAGTGCCAGTACGAGCGCATCGACGACCAGGGACTCCACCTGACCGTGAAGGGGGAGTCCCGGGTGCTGGCGGTGGACAACGTGGTGGTCTGCGCCGGCCAGGTCTCGGTGGCCGGCCTGGCCGGGGAGCTGGCGGGCACGGGCATCGACGTGCAGGTCATCGGGGGCGCTCGTCTGGCGGGCGAGCTCGACGCCAAGCGGGCGATCCGCGAGGGCGCCGAGGCTGCGCTGGCCCTCTGAACCCTGCTTTGCCTTGACGGAGCGGATAGACGCCTGCAAGCTGGAATCCCCCCTGGTCCTCCCTTCCGGACCCAGACCGACATGACCGAGCGACCCCAGATCGCCATGGGCGTGGCGCCTGTCGCGGACGCCCTCGTCGACACCCCCCTCGCGCAGGACCACGGTCCCGGTCTGGAGGGACCCGGTCTGGAGGGTCCCGGTCTGGAGGGACCCGGTCTGGAGGGACCCGCCCCTGCCCGAGACCAGGAGCTGCTGGACTGGCGCCTGCTACCACGCGCGGAGCACCTGCGCTGGCCGGTGCTGGGCGGCCTGGCCGTGGTCGCCGTGGTGACCCTCCCCCTCTGGGTCTCCGGGTCTGCGGTGGGGGTGCTGCTGGCCGTGACGGCTGTGCTCGGTGCCCGCTGGCTGGCGGACCGGGTCATCCACCAGGTCGCCAGCCTGGAGGACGGTCGCCTGGTGGTGGGCAGCCCCACCGACCGCGCCTCGGCTGACGCCCTGACCCTCGGCTGGTGCCGGTCCTTCGGTCCCCTGGTCCTGGTGCACGCCGCCTGGCGGTCGTCTCGGGTCGGGCGCGCCAGGGAAGGCGTGCGCCTCCTGGCGTCGGTCTACGACGTGCCCCTCGAGGGGCGGCTGGAGCAGTGCAGCCCCGGGGTCGGCGGTCGCGCCCCGTCCGGCGCGGCCCTGGCGTGGGCGGTGCTCCGTCGGCCGCCTGCGGAGCTCCTCAGCGCGGTCGGGCTCACCACGGTGGTCATCTCCGCCGGAGTGGCCTTGCTGTAGGGTTTCGGCGGTGGCCACGCCGTCCCGATCGACGCTGCTGACCGGCCTGCTGCTGGTCGCGTTCCTGGTCTCCGGCGCCACGGGCCTGATCTACGAGGTCCTGTGGACCCGGATGCTGACCTTCTGGTTCGGCGCCACGGCCCACGCCATCGCCACCGTGCTGACCGCGTTCATGGGTGGGCTCGCCCTGGGCGGCTGGCTCGGCGGGCGGGCGGCCGAGCGCTGGCCAGACCGACCGCTCAAGCTCTACGCGGCCGCCGAGGTGCTGGTGGCGATCACCGCCATCGGGCTGCAGTTCCTGCTGGAGCACGCCGCGCCGCTGATGGGCTTCTTCGCCGAGACCTTTCCGGGGACCGGGCCGGTGGCCCTGGGCGTGCGCTTCGCGGTGCTCTGCGTGCTCCTGCTGGTGCCGACGGTGGCGATGGGCGCCACCTTCCCGCTGTTCTGCCAGGGGCTGATCACCCACCGGATCTCGGTGCACCGCGGGGTGTCCCTGGCCTACGGGGCGAACGTGCTGGGGGCGGCGCTCGGCTGCCTGATCACCGCCTACTGGCTGCTCGAGACCTTCGGCGTGCACACCTCGGTGTTCATCGCCGCCGGGCTGAACCTGCTGGCGGCGGCGATCGTCGGGGGCATCGGCCAGGGGGCCGGCGAGGGCGCCGACGAGCCCGCCGGGGCGCCCGTCGGCGAGGCGCCTCTGGGCGGCGGTCCTGCGCTGCTGCTCGGACTGGTGGGCCTCTCCGGGGCGACCGCCATGGCCTTCGAGGTGCTCTGGAGCCGCATCGCTCGCCAGGCCCTGGGCCTGGTGAACCCCTTCCTGGCCTTCGCCCTGGTCCTGTCGCTGGTCCTGATCGGCATGGCCCTGGGCAGCCTGCTCCTGACCGTGCGCAAGCCCACGCCACGGCAGTCCCTGGGGCTCTTCGGCCGGGTGCAGCTCTGCCTGGCCGTGCTCGCCGTGCTGTCCCTGGGGGTCGTGCGGTGGGGCCTCGCGGGGGTCCTGCCCCTGCCGACCACCGCGGCGCTGATGGTCGCCACCGTGGTGGTGATGATGACGGCCTCGGTCCTCACGGGCATGAACTTCCCGCTGCTGGGCGCGGTCTACGCCGGGCGTGAGGAGCAGCTGGGCCTGCGCCTGGGGCGCATCTACGCCGCCAGCACCCTGGGCGGCGTGATCGGCTCGGTGGCCGGCGGCTTCGTGCTCGTGCCGGTCTTCGGGACCCGGTGGAGCCTGCTCGTGCTGGCGGTCTCTCATGGCGCGGCGGCGGTGCTGGTCTTCACCGTGGCCCTGGGCCGCTCCCGGCGGGCGGTGCCCGGTCTGGCCGGCGCGGTGCTGGCGGTCGGCGTGCTCGGCTTCGTCACCCCGGACGTGCCGGAATTCGAGTGCCCGAGCTGCACGATCCTCTGGCTGGACGACGGCCTCGAGGCCACCACCGTGGTGGCGGACTCTCCGAACATGGGCGGCACCCTGCTCTTCACCGACGGCAAGGCCATCGTGGCCAACGACCAGAAGAACCGCGCCCTGGTGCCGATGCTGGTCGTGCCGAGCCGCCAGACCGTGCTGCTGATCGGCTTCGGCACCGGGCTGAGCGCGTGGCAGGTGTTGGAGAACTTCCCAGGCACCCGGGTCGAGTCCGCCGAGCTCGACGGCAACATGGCCCACACCGCGCACTTCTTCGGCACCGAGGGGCTGTGGAGCGACCCCGACTTCCACCTGGAGATCGCCGACGGCCGCCAGCACATGCTCGCAACCCAGGGCCGGTACGACCTGATCATCAACGACACCTGGACCCAGGCCATCAACCACGAGGTCTACAGCTCGGGCTTCTTCGGGGTGGCGCGCGAGGCCCTGACCGACGACGGCACCTTCTACATCCGGGTGCCTCTGGAGGACCTCAATCGGTCCGAGGACCTCGAGGTCATCCTGCGCACAGCGGCGGAGAGCTTCCCCTACGCCTACGCCATGGTCACCACCGGGCTCTCGGCGATCCTCGGCCGCACCCGGCCCCTGCCCGACACGCCCTTCCGCTACGACCTGCTCTCTCCCCAGGTCCAGCGCAGCTTCCCCTTCCGCTTTCGCCGCGACGACGTGGTGCGCATCGACGAGGCGGTGCTCGCCCGGCTGGAGACCGATCGGGTCAACAGCGACGACCGGCCCTGGTTCTTCCCGCTCCAGCGGGGGGTCGACCCCAGCCACGGGGAGCGCATGAAGCGCACGGTGGGTGAGCTGCTGGGGGTGTCGACCGATGGCCCGCGGCCGGGCCGGCGCCCACCGGGCCCGCCGCCCGGGGGTCCCCCGAGTCCGCCGCCGAGCCCGCCGCGGTAGATTCCCCCGGCTGCCATGTCCGACCCCACCCTGATCATCGGCGCTGGTCCGGCCGGCATGGCTGCCGCGATGACCCTGTGCGACGCGGGGCACGCCTTCGCGGTGGTGGAGAAGGCGAGCCAGGTGGGCGGGCTGGCCAAGACCCTGCGCATCCGGGAGGGCGACGACCTCTTCCGCACGGACATCGGGCCCCACCGCTTCTTCAGCAAGAACCCGGCGCTCTACCGCTTCATCGAGGGCCTGCTCGACGAGCGCTGGATCGAGGTGCACCGGCGGACCCAGCAGTTCATCGACGGCAAGTTCTACGACTACCCGATCAACCCGCCCCAGGCGCTGAAGAACGTGGGGTTGCGTCGGGCCGCTCGCATGGCCTCCGACTACGCCGCGAGCCGGGTGTCCTACGGCCTGCTGGACCGCAAGATCGAGAACTTCGAGGACCACATCGTCGCGCACTTCGGGCGGACCCTCGGAGAGCTCAACATGATCAACTACACCGAGAAGATCTGGGGGGTGCCGGCGGCCACGATCCACCCGGACTGGGCGTCCCAGCGCATCTCGGGCCTGTCGATCCGGAGCGCCGCGCGAGACCTGCTCCAGCGCTCGCTGAACTGGCCGCGCGGAGACCGGGTCAAGACCCTGGTGGACAGCTTCTTCTACCCGGAGACCGGCGCCGGGTTGGTCTACGAGGTCATCCAGGAGCGCGTCGAGGCGGCTGGCAACCCGGTCTGGCTCGAGAGTCGGCCCACCCGCATCGTGCACGAGGGCGGCCGGATCACCGGGGTGGAGCTGGACCGGGACGGGGAGACCCTGTCCCTGTCGCCGGAGCACCTGGTCGAGTCGATCCCCATCACCGAGCTGGTCACCCTGATGGACCCGGCGCCGCCGGCGGCGGTGCTCTCCGCGGCTTCGAAGCTCCGGTCCCGGTCCCAGGTCTACCTCTTCCTGACGCTGGACAAGCCCAGGGTCAGCGACTGTCAGTGGATCTACTTCCCCGAGCAGGCGATCCCCTTCGGGCGGATCTCGGAGATGCGGAACTTCTCGCCGATGATGTGCCCTGCCGGCCAGACCTCCCTGTTCGTCGAGTTCTTCTGCTTCACCGACGAAGCGGTCTGGTCGATGACCGGCGACGGCCTGCTGGACCTGAGCCTGGGCTGGCTGAGCCAGCTGGGCTTCGTCCACCGTGACGAGGTCCGCCAGCACTACGTCACCAAGGCCGAGGGCATCTACCCCATCTACGACCTGGGCTACCGGGCCCCGCTGCGGGTCGTGCAGGACTGGCTCGATGCCTTCGAGAACCTGCACTACATCGGCCGGCCGGGGCGCTTCCGCTACAACAACCAGGACCACAGCCTGGAGATGGGCCTGCTCGCGGCCCAGGGCATCCTCGAGGGTCGGGCGGTGGACCTCGACGCGGTCGGGGCGGACCTGGACTACTACGAGGCGGGCCAGCACCCGGCGTCCGAGGGCGGGTGAGCCGGCTCCGCCGGGTCCCGGTGGCCCTGGGGGTCTGGGCCGCGGCCCTGGCCTGGCTGTGGGTGACCCGCCACCTGGGAGAGAGCAGCTGGACTCCCCGCGGGCCCGACTGGGACACCTGGTACCAGGGCGTGCTCTCCCTGCTCCAGGGGTTGCCCTACCCCCCGAACCGCTGGCCCCTGTACTCGGCGGTGGCGGCCCTCTTCTCGATGCTGCTTCCCGGCCCGGCCTTCATGAACGCGCAGTGGGTCTCGCTGGCCCTGACCGCGGGCACTGCGGCGGGCATCTACCAGCTGGGCTCCCGGCTGCTGGGGGTCCCGGGGGCGCTGGTCGCGGCGGCGCTGACCTGCACCTTCCCGATGCTGGCGGAGACCGGCACCTGGATCTCCTGCTACCCGCTGTGGACCGCGGCGTCGGTGTGGACCGTGGCGGCGCTGGTCGAGGCCCACCGGAGCGGGGACTGGCGCTGGTGGGCGGCGACCGGCCTGGCCCTGGGTGCGGCGACGGCGTCCCAGGACAAGGGCCTGGCGATGGGTCTCGGGATGGGGGCGATGTGCCTGGGGTCGCTGGTCTTCACCTGGCGGACCGCCCACCGGGCCCTGGTGGCCTTCGCGGCGCCTGTCGGTGTGCTGTCCCTGGGCTACGTCGCCTTCCCCCACGACCTGATGACCCTCGACGCCCAGATCCGGACCGTCGAGGAGGCCGGGCTGCCCAGCGAGCCCGGCGGCACCATCTACGACGCCGCCTACAGCGCCGACTACACCAGCGACGGCTACATCTTCGGCCGGGCGATGGGGCCGGCCACGATCCGTCGGACGCTGGAGCGGGCCAGCGCCCTGAGCGACGAAGGTTCGCGGCCGGAGCGGCTGAAGAACTCCCGGGACATCCTCTCCCGCAGCTTCCCCGGGGTGGACCGACCGGTGCTGACCTGGCTGCTGGTGGGCCAGGGGCTGGGGTTGCTGGTGGGTCTCGGAGCGCTGGTGCGGCGGGAGGCCTGGGCGCTGCTCGGGTGGGTCGGCGTGGCGGCGCTGATCATCGGCGTGAGTCCCAGCGTGCTGTCCAGCCTGAGCCTGCGTTTCTTGATGCCGGGCTTCGCGGCGGCGCCGATCCTCCTGGTCGCACCGGTGGCCTTGGTGCTGGAGGGGCTGGCTCGTGTGCTCCGCCTCCGGGAGCTCGCCTGGGGTCGCTGGGTGCCCTGGGCCGGGCTGGCGGTGTTGCCGGTCTGCTGGGCCGGCTGGACGGGCTCTCCCTGGGTCCAGTCCGAGGCCACCATGGCCTGGCTCTCCGCCCAGCTCCAGCCCGGGACCCACGCCATGCCGGTCTGGTACGACCTGCGCCGGGACCACCCCGGGGTGACCATCCACCTGGAGGCCCCCGGTCAGGCGGGGCTGCTGGCCCTGGACGGCCGTGAGGGCACCCTGCTGACCCCCGATCCGCGCTTCCACCAGCAGCCCGAGGTGTGGCCGGTCCAGCAGCCGGACTTCATCCTCAAGTGGTGGGAGGGGCCGGCGCTGCCAGCGGGCGAGCTCATCCGGGGTCGGCCCTGGGTGCGGTCCTGGCCCACCCAGAAGACCGGGGCGATCCTGGCGCTCTTCGGGGCCGCGGTGAGCGACGAGCTCTTCACGAGCGAGGAGTTCCGGCCCGAGGACGACCCGGGGGACCGGGAGGTGCCGGGCCGCAACATGGCGGTGCCGATGCCTGCGATGCCGAAGTCCCCGCCGAAGAACCCCACTCCTGGCCAGCCTCACTGACTGGGTGTTCTCATCCGCCGGAGCGCGTGGTGCATCTGCTCGAGGTGTCCGTCGTCACGCCACCGTCGGAAGCAGGAGTAAGCGGTCTGCCAGGGCGGGAAGTCCTGGGGCAGCATCCTCCAGGCGCAGCCTGTCCGGACCACGTAGGAGACGGCCTCCAGGATCCTCCGCCGGCTCCACTCCGCCGGGCGACCTGGTCGCCCGGTACCGTCGAAGATGGGCTCCAACAGCGCCCGCTCCTGGTCCGTGTCGGGTCCGGGCTGGACGGATGGAATCGAGGCCTCGGCCTCGCCCGAGACCTCCATGGGCTTCCGCCGAACCAAGCCCATCTCCTTCAGCCGACGACGAAGGGTGACTTCGCTGACTTGAGCCCCTCCCCGGGCCACCCAGCGCCGCCTGAGCTCGGCCGGCGCGTCGTGTGGAGTGGATCCCGGGCAGCCCCGGGGTGAAGGTTCGCCTGCCACGGCAGCCCCGGAGTGAACGTTCGTCCTGGCGGGCTCCCGGGGCCTGTAGGCGGACGAACGTCCGTACTTCGGACGTTCGTCCGCCTTCGTGGCGGCGCGGCGTGCCCGGCGGTCGGAAGGACGAACGTTCAGCCCGGGGCTGCTACCGAGCACGAACCTTCAGAGGGGGGCTGCCCGCTCACCCTACCGAGCTTGAGACTGGACGAGCCAGGGCCTCTCGAGGTGTTCCAGACCGGTCCCGAGACTGCCGACGTACTCGCCTTCAGCCACGACCGTGAGGCCTTGGTGGAGGTCCGGGTCGCCTACCCCTTGACCTGGCACCCAGACCGCACCTTCGGCCCCGACGACGAGCCCGGCTGCTTCATCTCCGACCGCATGGTCATCCACCGGGTCGGCGGCATTCCGCGCTACATCTACGAGCTCCGCGGCGAGCACTGGGCCCGTGTCCCGGCCCCACGCCCGCCCGACTACGGCACCCCGTAGGCCTCCGTCAGCACCAGCGCCCGGAGCATCTCCTCGACGTTCCGCCCGTCATCCCGGAATGCCGCCCAGAGCTGCTCGAACTCCGCCTCGTCGCACGAGTACGGTGACCGGCGGAACAGGTAGTTCCAGAACAGCTCGACGGTCCGCTCGCTGAACGCGTCGCTGCTCACCGCCACCTCGACCCAGGCCTCGGGACCGTCGACCTGCTCGCCGAGGATCCAGCCGTCGGTGGTGGGCAGGATGTCCGTGGCCCGGTCCTCGAGCCAGATCCCGGTGGTGTCGCCCTCGAGGTCGATGCCGTTGTACCGGGCCCAGGGGTAGCTCAGGGTGTCCAGGGTGGCGTGGCAGCCCGCGCACTCCTCCTGCCAGACGCCCTTGTCGTCGACATCCAGCGGGGCCGGCCAGTCGTAGGCGCCGTCGGCCTCGTCGATGGCGTAGAGCCCCTCGCTCCGGGCGATGTCGAGCCCCAGCAGCTGCCGGTAGGTGTGGGCCGCCAGGGTCCGGGGCACCTCGGTGAACATCACCCGCATCGCCAGCGCGTAGCGGGTGGTGATGATGCCGAAGCGGTGCTCGGCCGGCAGGGGCTGGGCGTACTCTTCGAGCTCGCCGCGAGGCTCGTCGATCTCGACCAGCCGACCGTTGTCCTCGACCACGAAGGTCTTGGCGGTCATCAGCATGCCGGCGTCTCGGTCCCCGCTCATCGCGTACCGGAACAGCCGCACGTCCCACTCCCAGTTGCCCAGGATGTTCAGGTCCGTGGCCGGCCCCGCGGGCTGCACCACGCCGATGGCCAGCTCCTCGAGGACCTCCTGCCAGTACGGGGACCGGAGGCAGGCATCCAGGGTCTCGGACACCAGGGCGTGCGGGTCGGCGGCGGTCTGGAAGGACTGGACCTCCTCGTAGCGAGGGCTGCGACCGCAGAAGTCGAGCATCACGCGCTTGTAGGCGAACGCGGGATCGTAGGAGCCCACCTGGAACCAGGCGTTGTCGAAGTCGGTCTGATCGCCGCACTCCGGCGCCACGGTGGAGTCGAAGCCGGGCTCGCTGCCGGCGAGGAGCTCTTCGAGGTTGGTGGAGCCGTCGCCGTCGGAGTCCAGGTCCTCGACCGCGCGCAAGGCCTGCTCCAGGTCGTCGCCGAACTCGGTGTCGGGGGTCCGGGCCAGGGCCACGGCGGCGCCGTAGTCGTTGTGCACCGGGGCGCCGCTCAGGGCGTGGCAGGTGGTGCAGGCGGTCTCGCCGGTCACGCAGGTCGGGACGTCCGGGTAGACCTCGCAGAAGGCCGGCGGGGACTCGGGCCGGGCGAAGGACGGGGCCGCGAACAGGGCGAGCCAGGCGGTCATCAGATCGGACTCTCTGCGCCCGGGGGCACGCACAGACCGAACCCACCCAGGTCCAGGCACTCCTGCTCGCTGGGACAGGTGCTGCTGCCCGGGATGCACAAGAGCACGCAGAGCGGGTGGTCGAAGCCGATGTCGTAGCAGAGAGGGCTGCAGCCGCTGCTGTCGTCGGGCGGCGAGGGGCAGGTGTAGTCGTCGCACCAGGGCAGGCAGATGCCCTCTTCGATGCCGATGTAGTCCCCGCCGAAGCAGCTGGACTCCTCGGGACAGTCCGCGCCGTCGACGTTCGGGTGGGTGCAGACGCCGTACAGGCCTGCGGAGCCGTAGGGCTCGCCGGCGCACAGGTCCAGACCCTCGCTCTCGACGGTCTGGCAGGCGACGGACTCGGGGCAGGTGTCCGGGTCGCCACAGGTGCGGGCGCAGCGGCCGTTGTCCAGGCAGACCGTGTCGAAGTCGAGGCTGCCGTCCAGGGCGCACTCGGCGCCGTCCCCCTCGATGTCGCAGGCCGGCGCGCAGTAGGTGCCGGCGAAGCCGGGCACGTGGGTGCAGTCGCTGCCGGGATCGCACTGGGCCGCGGTGACGCAGGCCTGGTAGGCGGGGCCGGCGTAGGACTGGGGCAGCGCCGTGTCGGTGGCGGTGTCCACCGCGATCAGGTCAGGACCGGCCGGCGGGGGCCAGTCCATGTGCTCGGGCTCGGGCCCGCAGGCGAGGAGGAGCAGCGCGATCATGGGCGGCGGTGGAAGGTGGGCCTGGGAAACATGGCCCGTCTCGGCGCCATCGTCCAGCCGGCCGATGTCATTGACCGGATCACCAGGCTGGCCACGTAGCCCCCGCGATCCACATCCCCAGAGCGGCCACCACCACCCCGCAGGCGACCGCCACGCCGAGGAGCCAGCGGGCGCAGCGACGGGCCTCTTCCAGCCCCCCCGCGGCGCCGAGCACTCCCAGGCCGCCGAGCCCGCTCACCAGGGCCAGCCAGGCCAGGTGCTCCTTGACCTCGAAGGCCAGGGCCACGGGCAGGGCCTGCTGGACCAGCCCGGGCTTCACCGCGGTCCGCCAGGTGGGGTAGAGGCCCAGACCCAGGACGAAGGCCGGGGCCAGCAGCCCGAGCCCCAGCAGCGCTGTCCACCAGGTGCCTCGGCGCAGACCCCGTCCGCGCCCCAGCGACAGCACGGGATGCACCAGCACCGCCAGGCCGAGCACGGCCAGGTGACCGTGCGCGCGCTCCAGGCCGGCGAACCAGGTGGGGTCCATCAGGGCACCAGCCCCAGGGCGAGGGCGCAGGCGACGAACCAGGCGGCCGCCCAGGGTCCCAGCCGCCCCAGGGCCCGGGCCGCGGCCTCTTCGGAGACGGCCAGCCCGGCGACGCAGCCGGCCGCCGCCCCGTGCAGCACCGCCAGGCCCAGGCGCCAGGTGTAGCCGACGGTGAGTGAGCCGAGCCCCTGGGCCAGGGTCGGCTCCCCCAGGCCCCACGCCCCCAGGCGCTGGCCGGTGTAGGACAGGCCGGCGACCAGGGTGGCCAGGGCCAGGGCCAGGGCCAGCCGGGCGCGGCGGCGGTCCGCGACGGGGGCGCCGAGGGGCCTCACGCGCGCACCCGCGGACACTCGGGATCGGGCGCCAGGGCATCGCCCGTGAGGTGTGCAGCCACCGCCCGACAGCCCCCGCGACACACCGCCCGGTGGGCGCAGGAGGCACAGGGCTCCGGTGGCACCGCGGCCCGGTCGCGCCAGGCCAGCGCGGTGGGACCAGCTCGCCAGGCCTGACGGCTGTCGGTCGCCGCATCCCCCGGCACGAAGGAGCACGGCGCCCAGGTGCCGTCGGCGTGGCGGGCCAGCAGGGTCTCACCGCCGGTGCACCCGGTCACGCCGAGGCGCGCCAGCCGCTCCGGAGGCAGGTCGTGGGCCGCCAGCCAGGGCACCAGGGCGCAGTCCCAGCGCAGCATCAGGCCTGTCTCGGCCTCGACGGCGAGGGCCAGGGGCCACAGCGCCAGGGCCTGGTCCGGGGTCAGGGCCTGGTCGGCGTAGACCTCGCCGCCGCGGCCCGTCGGCTTCAGTCGCAGCCACTGCCACTCCGCCACGCCGAGGGCCGCCAGCCGGGCCCCGAAGGCGCCCAGGCCGTCGAAGGTCCGCCGGGAGAGCACCGTGTTCACCCCGGTGCGGATCCCGGCCTCCCGGAGGATCGCCAGGGCCCTCAGACCCAGGCCGGCGCCGTCCCAGCCGCGCACGGCTCGGTAGGCCTCACCGAGCCCGTCGAGGCTCACGTTCACCTGGCCCACTACCGGCGCCAGGCGGGCCGCCAGCGCCGGCGTGAGGCCGAAGCCGCTGGTGGTCAGGTTCGGCACCAGGCCCAGGTCCCTCGCCCACCCGCAGAGGGCGACGAGGTCCTCTCGCAGCAGGGCCTCGCCGCCACCGAAGGCGACCTCGAAGACCCCCTGGGCGGCGAGGTCGGCCAGGGCGGCGGAGAGGTCGTCTCGGGCCGGCACCCGGCCGCCTCGGTCGGGCCCGGCGTCGAGGTAGCAGCCGTCGCAGGCGGCTGGACACCGCTCGGTGACGGCGAAGTGGACCTCCGTCGGGGCGGACAGCGCCCCCTTCGGCGCCGGGTCGCCGCCCCAGGACGCCGTGCCCCGCTCGCGGAGCGCGGTCGCGGTCCCAGCGTCGATCTGCAGCAGGGCACCGGTCTCGGGGTCGTGCAGGATCCCGCCGCTGGGCTCC
This sequence comes from uncultured Enterobacterales bacterium, assembly GCA_964344945.1. Classification (GTDB taxonomy): domain Bacteria; phylum Myxococcota_A; class UBA796; order UBA796; family CAJQPC01; genus CAYFPX01. The sequence continues at coordinate 112 of CAYFPX010000044.1, read as the reverse complement.
GCCCGCAGCCGCGGCGCGACCGCCCTCCCCACGCGGACGAAGGTCCGTACTCCGGACGTTCGTCCGCCTACACGGCGTCTGGGCCGACGATCGTCCGAAGTACGGACCTTCG
>CAYFPX010000043.1:32105-45235 GCA_964344945.1 uncultured Enterobacterales bacterium | reverse complement strand
CAGGGGGGCGAGCTGCAGGCGCAGGATCAGGGCGGCCTCCTGGCCGGGGGACACGCCGACCACGGCGTCGTTCAGGGCCCGACCGCCGGACTCCAGCCGGTAGCTGGACCGACGCCACTGGGCGCGCAGGCCCCGCCAGGCCACGGTCAGGTACAGGCGGAAGAGGTGGTCCTCCCCGGCCAGCAGCGCCGCCTCGAAGGCCTCCGGGGACTCGAGGGAGGCCAGGCAGGCCTCCCGCAGAGCGTCTTCGATCCGCCCCGGACACATCCGGGGGAAGCTGCGCTGCAGGGCCCGCCGGAGACGGGGCTCCTGGGCCAGGTAGAAGCCGGCGAGGGACTCGGTGAGGGGCGTCGACTGCACAGGGCGCTCCGGGGTGGGTGCCCAGGAGCAATGCAGCGGCTATGCCGTGAATGACAGGTAGTAATTTCAGGAGGTTACTGGCGAAGACCGGCCCGCGCCCCTGTGCGCCGCAGGGCTCCGCATGGCGCTCACAGGCGGGGCTGGGGCTCCACCGGGCGCGCCGGGCCGAGGGTGGGACCGGCGACCCTTCGCGCCCTCGGGCTGTAGCGGTGTCCGGTCCGAAGCGGCGGCGCCCGGTGTCGGCTGCGGGGACGTCGAGATCTCGGGGACCGTCCGGCACGTCCCTCGCGCAGCAGGTCCGCTTCCGGACCCCACCGAGGAACCGCCATGCCCCGCACCGCCTTGATCATCCCGTCCCTGCTCCTGCTCACCATCGGCTGCGTCGAATCGGATCCCCCCGTCCCGGGTGACTCGGGCACGGTCGCTACCGACTCCGGGCCCGACACCGGCGACTCGGGCACGGTCGCTACCGACTCCGGGCCCGACACCGGTGACTCGGGCAACACCCCGCGCGACCGGGACGGAGACGGACGCCTGGCGGGTGAAGCGGACTGCGACGACAACGACCCGGAGGTGTACCAGGGCGCGGACGAGCTCTGCGATGGCAAGGACAACGACTGTGACGGCGACATCGACGCCGACGAGGGCTGCCCCTGTGACCTGGTGAGGCGCCAGAACGAGACCTACCTCTTCTGCGAGAGCAAGCTGAACTGGGTCGCCGCCGAGAACACCTGCGCGCTGTACGGCTACGAGCTCGTGTCCATCGAAGACGACGACGAGAACGCCTGGATCGACGGTCAGCGCGAGGAACGGCTCACCGAGGGGGGCGAGACCTTGGGGCGGAGCTGGATCGGCCTCTCCGACCGCGCCGAGGAGGGGCTGTTCGTCTGGATCGACGGCCGCGAGCCTACCTACGTGAACTGGAGCGGCGACGAGCCCAACAACGCCAGCGGCAACGAGGACTGCGGGGGGATGTGGGACAAGGGCACCGGCCAGTGGAACGACTTCAACTGTGACGACGAGAAGCCCTTCATCTGCCAGCTCGGGCAGGAGGAGTAGTTCCGCGGCACCGGCACCCGGCCTCCGGGCTACGCCAACAGCGCCTGCAGCGCCTCCACCCGCCCCTGCTCCCGCCGCAGGGTCTGGAGGTGGTTGCCTCCCTTGAGGCGCTTCTCCAGCCCGAAGAGCCGGAAGGCCTCCTTGTCGTCGCCCAGCTGCTGGACCGCGGTGGTGAGCACGTAGCCGGTGAACGCATCGCAGTGTTCCAGCGCCAGCGGCGACAGCCCCCGCTCCCGCCGTCGCAGGGCTTCGGTCACGAAGGCGCCGGCCGCTCGCTGCAGGCAGCCCCCCAGGCCCTCTCGGCCCAGGTCGACGTCGAGGGCCAGCGCCCGCTCGACGTGACTGTCGTCGAGGGTCAGGTCGGCGGCTGGCTCGCTGCCAATGGAGGCGAAGGCCACGGCGCGGACCACCACGTTCTTGAGCTGGCGGAGGTTGCCGGGCCAGGGCTCGGCGCCCAGCCTCAGACCCGCGGAGGTGGTCAGGTCCACCCGGCCTTCGCCACCGCTCCGGCGGAAGGCCTGCTGCGCCATGAAGCCGGCCCAGCCCGGGATCTCGTCGACTCGCTCCCGCAGGGGCGGCACCTCGGCGGGCAGGACAGCGACCCGGTAGTAGAGGTCCTTGAGGAAGCGCCCCTCGGCGACCTCCTTCTCCAGATCGGCGTTGGAGCCGACGATGAAGCGCACGTCGGCCTGGACCTCTCGCTCCGCTCCGAGGGGCTTGTAGCGGCGCTCTTCGAGCAGATACAGCAGCTTGCCCTGGGCGGAGAGCGGGAGCTTGTCGACCTCGTCGATGAACAGGGTGCCGCCCTCGGCCAGCTGCACGTGGCCTCGATGGTCCCGCGCGGCCCCGGTGAAGGCGTTGCGCTTCCAGCCGAACAGGTGGCCCTCCCGCAGGGTCTCCGGCAGGGTGTGCAGGTTCACCGCCTCGAAGGGGCCCGCCCTTCGGCGGGAGTGGCGGTAGCACCACCGGGCCAGGTGGGACTTGCCGGTGCCGGTCTCGCCCCGCAGGAGCAGGGTCTCGTCCATCCGGGAGAAGACCTCGAGGGTGGCGACCAGCGCGGCCATGCGCTCGCCGATGACGGGCAGCATGCGGTCCCGGGACCGACCGGGCGCCGGCGGCTCGGCGAGGGGAAGGCCCAGGAGCCAGGGGCCGGCGGCCCGGGCGAGGGCGGTCAGCTCCTGGGCCACCGGGTCCCACAGCAGGTCGCCGCGGCCCAGGGCCCTCGTGCAGCTGACCTCGATCGCCAGCATGCCCACGATCCGCCCCCCGGGCTGGACCAGCGGGGCGGCGTAGACGTGGGTGGTGTCCCGCCGCTCCAGGGCCATCAGGCTCCCCCCGGAGCGGGAGGCATCGCCCTGGCCGTAGGGGACCGGCTCGCCGCCCTCCGGCTCCAGCCGGCGCAGGCCCACCTCGATCCGGACGGGGCGGCCCGTCTCCCGGAGCAGCTGCCAGGCTGTGGCCGATGGCACCAGGGCCTCTGAGGGGGCGCCTGGGTCGTCGGCGTGGAAGGTCCAGAGGCCGCGGTAGCCGCACTCCGGGCGAAGGTGGACCTGGGCGTGGCCCACCCGGGCCTGCAGGGCGGGCTGCTGCTCGGCGAGGGTGGACGCCACCACCGAGAGGGCCTGTCTGGCGAGCTGCTCGGCCGCCTGGTGAGAGGTTCGGGCCGCGCTCAGCGCGGTCAGCGTCCGGTGCAGCGGCGTCATCGGCTGTCCTCCGACGAGGCCCTATCCGCGCTCAGCCCACCGGGCTGGGTAGCGTTCGGCGCATCGAGGCCAGTGGGACCTCGGAGCTATGATCGGCCCCCGCCCGAACCAGCCGCACCGAGGTCGCCCGTGCCTGAGCCGAGGGATCGCATCACCCTCCGCGAGGAGCTCATGACCCTGGCGGAGCGGGAGGGCCTGTCCAGCGGGACCATCGAGCTGCTCTTCGAGACCTTCGACGTCGACAGCCTGGCGTCCGAGCGCCCGAAGCCGGTCGAGCCGGAAGGCACCGTCGCCGAGGAGCGGTACGAAGTGCTCTCCCTGCTCGGGCGTGGCGGCATGGGCGAGGTGCTGCGGGTCCGGGACCGGGTGCTCGAGCGCACGGTCGCCCTGAAGCGCCTGCGCCCGGATCGCCAGCGCTCACGCAACACCTTCACCCGGTTCCGCGAGGAAGCCCAGGTGACGGCCCAGCTCGAGCATCCGGGCATCCTGCCGGTCTACGACCTGGCCGAGGACGCCGCCGGTCGCCTCCACTACACCATGAAGGAGGTCCACGGCCTCACCCTGGGCGAGGCGGTGGAGGCCTTCCACGAGGGAGATGGATCGCTCAGCCTGCTCGGTCTGGTGGACGTCTTCGCGCGCGCCTGCAGCGCGGTCGGCTTCGCCCACAGCCGCGGGGTCGTGCACCGGGACCTGAAGCCGGACAACGTCCTGCTGGGGCAGCACGGCGAGGTGCTGGTGGTCGACTGGGGCCTGGTGAAGGTGGTCGGCGCGGAGGACCGCAGCGACCCGGTCCGGGTCGGACACGCCGTCCACGGCCGGACGGAGACCCAGGATGGCGTCATCATGGGCACCCCCGGCTTCATGGCCCCGGAGCAGTGGGTTGCGATCGACAGAGAGATCGACCCCCGGACCGACGTCTACGCGCTCGGAGTGGTGCTCCAGGTCATCCTCACCGGCGCCTACCCCCCGCCGGTCTACCCGGAAGAAGGGCCGCTGGTCTGGGTGTCGGATCCGCCGGTCGGCCTGCGGCACGTGGTGGAGCGAGCGACCTCGTGGTCGCCGGAGGACCGTCACGCCGACGCCCAGGAGCTCTCGGTCGCGGTCCGGGAGTGGCTCGAGGGGGCCCGGCGGGCCGCCCAGGCGCAGGTGGGCGCCGACCTGGCCGAGCAGGTCTTTGCGGAGCTTCCGGACGCCCAGAAGCCCTCGGCCCGGGAGCTCCTCCTGAGGCTGGTCAAGCCGGACGGCAAGTCCAACCCCCTGCCGCGGTCGTCGCTCGAAGCGGTGGGGGCCGGTCTGGCTGGAGCCATGGCGACGCTGGTGGAGGCCGGGGTCCTGCGACAGGAGGACGGGGGGGCTCACGCCGTCGTGGCCGTCGCCTTGCCCGACCTGGGGCTGACCTGGGGTCGCCTGGCGGGATGGATCGACGGCGATCGAGAGGGCTCCAGGCTCCGGCACCGGCTGCTCACCGACGTGGGCCGGTGGGTCGAGGAGGGGCACCCGACCCCCTGGTGGGACCTGCGAGACGCGGAGGCTCTCCGCGAGCGGGCGAGCCTGGACAACATCCTGCTCGCGCCGGACGAGCTCGCGTTCCTCGACGAGGCCCTCGCCGCTGGCGTGCGGGCTCGGAGACGACGGCGGATCGCCCTGGGCGTGGCGGTGGCCTTGCTCGTGTCCGGCATGCTCACCACCGGCTGGCTCTGGCGTCGGGCCGAGTCGGCCCGGGCACAGGCCGAGGTCGCCCGGGTGGCGGCGGAGGTGCGCGCCCTGGTCGCCCGCGCCAACCACCAGGAGGCCACGGGTGCGCCCCTGGCCGCCCTGGCGCTGCTTCGCGTTGCCGTGGAGGTGGCGGGCACACAGGGCGTGCCGGCCGCTCCGGTGGAGCGGGCCCTGGCCCAGCTGGCCGCTCGGGACGACGCCTCCTGGGTCCTGCCCGCCCACGGCGCCGGTGCCTTCGCCCTGGCCTGGGATGCCCCGGGCGCCAGGCTGGTGACCGGGGGTGCCGACGGGGCCGTGAGGCTGTGGGAGCCGGACACGGGGCGGCTGCTGCACGAGCGCGAGGGGCTCGGCAGCGACGTGGACCAGGTCGCCTTCAGCCCCGACGGCGGCACGGTCACCGCCAGTGGTCGCGGGGTGGCGCCGGTGGAATTCACCCTCCAGTCGCCTGGGCCCGAGGGGGCCGGAGACACCGAGGAGCTGCCCCAGGCGAGCCGGGTCCGCTTCACCGACGACGGGCGCTGGACGGTGTCGGTCACCCGGGCAGGAGACGTCCGGGTGCGGAGCCGGGAGTCCGGCCAGGAGCTCGCCCAGCACCAGACCGCACCTGGCCGGGCCCTCTTCGCGGTGTCGTCGGTCTCGGACCGCATGGCTGTCCTGGCTGGGCGCGAGCTCCAGCTGTTCGGGCTGCCGGGACTGGACCCGCTGGGTGCCCACGACCTGGCTGAGCCCGTGCGGGACCTCCTCGCGTTCCCCGCGGGAGATCGCCTGCTGGCGGTCGGGCTCAGTGGCCGGGTCCGGGTGCTGTCCTGGACGGACGGGTCCGTGCTCGTGCAGCTCGACCCGGCCGAGATGCCGATCACGGTGATGTCCGCGGCCTTGTCGAGCGACGGGGAGCGGGCCGCGCTCGCATCCCACGGCGGCGAGGTCCTGGTGTTCGACACGAGCACCGGCGCACTGGTCCATCGTCTCAGCGGACACGCGGACGTGGCCCTTGCACTGGCCTTCACCCCGGACGGGCGGTGGCTGGCCACCGGCTCCGAAGACAGCTCGATCCGTCTCTGGGAGGTCTCGACAGGGCAGCTGGGTGGCGAGCTCAACGGTCACAAGGGGGGCGTGCGGGCGCTCGGCTGGCGGCCCGATGGTCGGACCCTGGCGTCGGCCGCTCTCGACGGCACGGTGCGCATCTGGCGACCCTCGATCGTCGGCAACACGGCAGCCGTGACGTGCAGGGGGAGCGAGCAGGTCGACCTGTTCGACGTGTCCTCGGGCGCGGACCTCGCGATCATCCAGGGCTTCGGGGAGCAGCGGCTGTGCGCCTGGCGACTGGGGGAGGAGGGCACGGTGCCTCTGGAGAGCCGGTTGGACGAGAAGGTGGTGGTCGGCGCCACCCGGTCCGACCGCTTCGTGACCGCGGATCGCAGCGGGGGCCGGGTCCGGTCCTGGGACGCCGAGTCCTTCGCGGTGACCGGGGCCCAGCCGCTCGCGGTGGGTGTGCACACCGTGGGGGCCTGGGAATCTGAGGGTCCTGGTCTCTGGACCCTCTCGCCACCCTGCGTCCTGTCCCGGTGGGGCCTCGATGGCCTGCGGTCGGTCCCCAGTGAGCACTGCCAGGAGCCCTTCTACGCGACGCGCCTGACCGCAGATCCCGCCCGGGTCGCGGTGCTGTCGAAGGGCACCGGGGGCATCTCGGTGATCGACGGGCGGGACGGGAGCCGGGTCCTCCACGTCGGGGACGGTCACGCGGGCAGCCACAGCCTTCCGAGCTTCGACACGAGCCAGGAGGCGGGCCTGCTGGCGTCGGGTCACCGGGACGGACGCGTCCGGCTCTGGCGGCTCGATGACGGCGAGCCGGTCGCGGAGCTGGTGTCGGGCGAGGTCTGGGTCCACCGGGTGGCCTTTGACCGGACCGGGGATCAGCTGGCCGTGGCCAGCACCGACGGACGCCTGCAGATCTGGGGTGTGTCGGACCAGGCCCTGATCCACGACCTGGGCACCGGCCCCGGGGCGGTCTCCACCCTGGCCTGGGATCCGCCGGGAGAGCTGCTCGCCGTCCAGTTCGCCGGGGGCCAGCTGGCGGTCTGGCGGACGGACACCGGCGAGCCGGTCCGTTCCTGGCACAGCCGCGCCGGACGGTTCGACCACCTGGCCTTCTTCGGTCGGAGTCGCCTGCTCTCCAGGCGTGGACACGACGGGGTGGCCCAGCAGTGGGTGCTGCCGGACGTGTTCGCGGCCGCCCACCCGGGCGGGCTGACCAACCTGCGCGTCTGCCCCGGCGGGGAGCCCATCGTGGCCGTCGTGCCCTTCCCGGGGCCGGACCAGGTCTGGGCCGGAGCGGAGGACTGTCCCCAGCCCCCGTGAGGGTCATCGCCCGGGTCACGTGAGTTGATCGGATGATCGCGAAGGCATCCGCTTCACCACTGTCGTGACCGAGCCGTGCGTGTGGCCGAGTCACATGGAGGCGAGGGCGCGGCGGTGGTGAGGCGGAGGCCGAGTGAGGGCCGTTCAACTCACGTGACCCGGGCGATCAGAGATGCCCTTCCCCGCAGTCCCCCGGACCGCCGTCGCAGTCGTTGTCGATCCCGTCGTCGCAGATCTCCGGGGAGTCCGGGCGCCGGTGGGCGGTGCTGTCGTCGCAGTCGTCGGCGCCCTCGGCGTACCCGGTCGGGCGGCTGCACGCGGTGGTGGTGTCGTCGGCGACCCCATGGCCGTCGCCGTCGGCATCCCGGTACCAGGTCCGAGCGCTGTCCGGCCCGCAGCTCGCCAGGAAGGCGCTGTCGGCGGCCTCGACGGAGTGGACCCGAACCGTAGCCCCCGAGGCGGTCGTCGACGTGTAGAGGGAATTGTGGGCGTAGAGCCTGACAGGGCCCCCGTGTGGTGCCATCGACGGTGCGGGTGTCGCGTCGGTCCCCGGCAGCCAGCTTCGGTCCCAGAAAGCCGGCGTGCCCCGATTCAGGTAGAACCGATCGTCGCCCGGCAGGAGCATGCTCGAGCCTGCGAGCCGACAGCCCTCCGCCACGGCGAAGCCTTCGCGGGGCCCGGCCCCGTAGCCGTAGGTCACGGAGGTCGTCTGGCTGTCGCAGTACCAGGACGTGCCGCCCTGGCCGACCCACTCCCGTGAGCAGTCGAACCGACCCTCGATTCCCACGAGGTAGCTCAGTCGCCCCGACGTGAAGGACCAGTCGCAGGCCTCCCAGGTGGAACGAGCCGAAGACCAGACCTGCACGGTCCCGTAGGCCGGGCCCGGGTCGTAGTAGTGGTGGAGCGTCGTGCGGAAGACGCCCGAGCTGCCGCCCGCCGAGCTGCTCAGCGTGGTGCGCGTCCGGTTGCGGGCCTGGTGGGTTCGCAGGGTCCCTCCCAGGAGCCGGACCTTCACGCCGTACGGGTGGCAGTCCAGGCCCCAGCAGTCGTCGTCGTCACAGTCCGCCAGGCCGTCCAGGTCGTTGTCGACCCCATCGTCGCAGTACTCGAAACAGACACCGACCTCCAGGCAGTCGGCGTCTTCGCAGTCGACCAGGCCGTCGCCGTCGTCGTCCGAGCCGTCGGTGCAGTTGGACTCGGTCTCGGGTCCAGGGGTGTCGGTGTCTGTGTCTGTGTCTGCGTCCGCATCCGTGTCGGTGTCGGTGTCCGTGTCCGCGTCTGCGTCCGTGTCCGCCTCCGAGGCCGAGTCGACCGCCGTGGTCTCGTTCGCGCTGTCCTGGGTCCCCTCGGTGCCGGAACAGCCCAGAGGGGTAGCGGTCCATGCGAGCAGGAACAGGCGCGTGAGCATCGAGGCCTCCCGAGCGGAGTCTATCGCCCGGTGAGGGTTCGTCGTACAAGGACTCGAAGGTCTGGCCCGGGACAGCGACGCCAGCAGAATAGTGGCCGTCATGCTTGCTCTTCGCAGCCCCTGCTCCGCCGACGTCACCCTGCTCGCCGACTGGAGCCGGGATGTCCAGGCCAACGGTCCATACGACGAGACCGATCCCACGGAAGCGGCCTGGTACCTCGCGCACTGGGTCGAGCGCCCTCCGGATCCGCGCACGCGGGGGTACCGGATGTTGGAGCTCGGAGGTCGCGCCGTGGGGACGGTCACGTGGATCCGGCACCCCCTCGAAGACTGGGTCGGGTTGTTCGGCGTGATGATCGCCACACCCTCGGATCGGGGTCGCGGTCTGGGAACCCAGGCCCACAGGCTCGCCGTCGCCTGGCTCTTCGGCGAGCACGCAGACCTCCACAAGCTCGAGGCGTGGACGGACAGCGAGCACCTCGCCGAACAGCGCGTGCTCGAGAAGTGCGGCTTCAGCAGAGAAGGGCTGCTGCGTCGCCGCAACCGGCTGTGTGGGGCCTGGCGCGACATGGCCGTGTACGGACTGCTGCGCGATGAGGTCGCGCAGAACTAGTGGGTCGAGTCCGAAACTCGACGACGAATTCGGGGCCGCTGGCGGGCCATCAGCGGTCCGTCTCGCCCTTGCGTATGCCGGATACGCGGCGGGCTTTCGCCGAACCACTGCTGACCCACCTTCGACCCCGACTTCATCACCGAATTTCGGACTCGACCCACTAGCGCCTGGGTCACGGGCATCCCGGCGTGAACGCAACAGCGCGGGGGGCATGCTTGTCTGAACGCAACAGATCGTCGTCAGGGGGAGCTCCCAGCCAGTGAATTCGGTTCTCAGAGACGAATTCGGGCCGTCGCGTGGTCGATGTGTTGCGTTCAGCGGGACATGCCGGCGGCGCCGTTGCGTTCAGGCTGGGATGGCCGCGGTCAGATCACCACCCAGGCTACTTGTCGTCGAGGCCGATGCAGCTCTCGGGCTCGCCGGGATTGACCGCGACGTTCGAGTCGTCGCAGTCGCCGGCCATGGTCGCGGCGACGTAGCCGGTGGGCTGGGTGCAGTCCTGGAGGGTGTCTGCGCCGTTGCCGTCGGAGCCGCCGTCTCCGTAGCCATCGCCGTCCAGGTCGCGGTACCAGGTCTCGGTGCAGTCGGTGACCTCCACGTTCACCAGCGCCTTGTTGGCCAGGGCGTCCGAGTCCGTCTCCTGGAGGTCGGCGCCACGATGATCACCTCGGGGCCGCCGCCCACCGGTAGCGGACCCCGTCGGTGCAGACGCCGCCACGCGCGTCCACGACAGCCAGCGAGATCGTGTGCACGTCCTCGGACAAGGTGTAGGTCGTCAGCGCCACGTAGCCGTCCACCGGGGTGCTGGTGCCGATGGGACCATGCCCAAGTGGCCCCGGTGCTGGCGCTTGTGATCGATGCCGGGCACCAGGGGCGCAGTTTCGGGGACCCAGGGGCCGCTCCCTGGAGGGTCGGAGGTCCCCATGTCTCTCTGGTTTCCCCTGGTCTTGAGTCTCGCCCCCGCCCAGGCCCTCGACGTGCAGGTGCGCGTGCCCGAGCCGACGCTCTGCCCCTCGGGCTACCACGAGGCGAGAGAGGCGCTGGAGCAGCAGCTCTCGGCCTACGAGGAGGGGCGGACCTTTCACAGTCAGCTCCACCACTCCCTCCTGGACACTCGGCTGCAGTGCCTCGACGGCGTGATCGAGGCCGAGGACGCGGTGCTGATCCACCTGGCCTATGGGCTGAGTGCCTGGCTCCGAGACGACCGTCAGCGGGCGGCCAGCGCCTTCGCGGCCATCCAGGCCATCGAACCGGACTTCGTGCTGGAGACCGTGATCCGCGTGACCGATCCCGAGCTCCTGGCGTTCGCCGAACAGGACCACGGGCGCGATGTGGCCCAGGTGCTCCTTCCGCTGGAGGAATGGGCGACCTGGCGAGTCGACGGGCGTCCGGCGAATGGCGCAGTGCCGGTCGGGCGAGCTGCCTTGGTGCAGCTGCTCCACCAGGACGGCCGGAGCCGGACCTGGCAGATGCCCTGGGGCGGGATCCCGGAGGAGCACGGAACGCCTGGCAGGCGTCCCTTGCCGCCTGTCCTCGAGGTGGCCCCGCCGCCCGTGGACGCGCCGCCGCCAGAGGCCGTGGAGGCTCCCGCGCCGACCGAGTCGAGCGAGCCGAGCCCGGCACCGGTTCCAGAAGAGGTGGCGCCGACGGAGCCCGAGTCGGAGCCGGCGGAGGTGGTTTCTGCGGAGTCGCTCGTCCACCTGAACCTGGAGCACCTCCGGGTGCGTCCCTACATCGCCGGCGGCGTCCAGGCGAACAGCTTCCACACCCACCACCAGAACGAGGTGCTGGTGGGCCACAGGGCCGGTGAGCACGCCAGCATCGGCGCTCACATCGGCACAGAGCGTTGGTTCGTCGCCATCGAGACGGGCTACGTCTCGAGCCGAGGGGCTGCGGACTCCGACAGCTCGAAGGGGTGGTACTTCGGGGCCGATGCGCAGGACCACTGGGGGCGTCAGTCCTTGGCGGCCTGCCTCGGGGCCGGTTCCCTGGACGTCTGCGCCGGCGGCGAGCTCCGGCTCGGCCTGACGGCGGACACCGGGTACGCGGTCACGCCCGGGGCGATCGGCCAGCTCACCTGGTGGAACCCGTGGCCCGACCATGCGCTGTTGCCCGGTGTTCGGGTGGAGGCCGGCCTCCGGGCGCCTTGGTACACGACCGAGGCATGGGTCCGACTGGGGCTGGTGCTGGCCCTGGACGACGTGCGCCGACCGGGCGTCTCCCTCAGGGGTCGCAGGGGTCGGCGAGACAGCCTCGGGTAGCATGCAGCCCGCTCCCGAGGCTCCTCCGCCGGGCAGCCCGGGGGCCACTTCAGCGGGGCCGGGTGCCACTGGGTCTGGGTGGCCACCGCGGTCTCGCTGTCGTCGCCCAGGGCCTCCAGATCGTCCTGAGTCACACCAGGGTCTCGTCCAACGACGAGGTCCGCGAAGCCCCCAGACCGGCCAGGAAGTCGACCTCCACGCCCAGCAGACCGAGGTCGGCCCGGGCGCTGGCCGTCAGGCCGTCCCACGTGTCGGCCAGCCCGTGCTGGCTGCCGATCCCGACCTGGACCCCCTGCGGGCTCACGCCTGCACCGAGTGCGGGTAGCGCGACCAGGGCGAGTGCCAGCATCGACATCGGGGGGGAACTCCTGCCGGGCGGGAGCTACCAAGACCGGATTTCTACCTCTTCTCACCCTGGGGGCGGCCGCACCTCGATCCTGCCCGGCAAGGCCGAGTCATTGGCCACGTTCGGCGCGGTCACCCGGTCGAGATGAAGTAGCAGTCCGCCAGGCCGCCCTGCTCGACGTCGGAGCCCTTGGAGTCGGCGGTGGGCGACTGGTCACCGGCCACGTGGGTCCAGGTGAAGTCGTCCATCGCCGGGCGGGCGGAGACGGTGCGGCCGTCGCGGTGGAGCACCCCGACGAGGCAGGCACTCTGCCCCACGAACACCGTGGGGCTCAGGGCGGCCTCGCCGGCGTCCCGGTGCAGGGCATCCACGGTCCCGTGGAAGTCGGCGCCGACCGCGTCTTCGAGGGGGCTTGGCCCGCGGTCAGCACCCGTCGTTCGCGTCTCCCGGCGTGCCCTTGTCACCGTCGCCGTAGGTGCTGCTGCCGGAACACCAGTTGGCACCGTCGTCGTTGCTGGTGCCGTCGGTCGCGGTCGGGCTCAGGCTCAGGCTGGACCCGGTGGTGTCCGGCCAGGTCACGCCGTCGTCCCAGGCGATGTGGTCGATGGTGCTCAGGCCGTGGATCAGGGCCAGCTCGTCGGCGCCGTTGGCCAGCTGCATGCCGCTGGCGAAGGCGTAGTCCGCGGTCACACCGCCGTTGGTGGTGGGATCGTCGTCGCGGGCCAGGATCGCGCTGCCGCCGGCGGGCACGTAGACGGTCTGGCCGCCGGGCAGCGAGAAGGCGTCGGTGTCGTCGTCCTCGAAGGCCCAGTCGGCGCACATCAGGATGTCGGTGGTCGTGGTGTTGGTCACCTCGAACCACTCGCCCAGGCTGTCGCTGACCTTCGACGGGTCCTTCATCACCTCGGTCACGATCAGGTCGCCGGCGCTGATCAGCCCCTCGTCGCAGGCCTCGTTGCAGTCGTTGTCCTGGCCGTCCCGGACCTCGGAGGCGCTGGGGCTGACGGTGGGGTCGGTGTCGTCGCAGTCGTCGCCGGCGTAGGTGTCGTGATCGTGACCGTCGCCGTCGGCGTCGTAGTCACTGGCGCCGTCGCAGTCGCTGTCCAGGCCGTCGTACCAGGTCTCGGCCTCTGACGGGTTGATGGTCCCGTCGGTGTCGTCGCAGTCGTCGCCACCGTAGGCGTCGTGGTCGTGGCCGTCGGCGTCGGCGTCGTAGTCCCCGGCACCGTCGCAGTCGGTGTCCACGCCGTCGTACCAGGTCTCGGTGGCTCCGGGGTTCACGGTGGCGTCGGTGTCGTCGCAGTCG
>CAYFPX010000043.1:16399-31993 GCA_964344945.1 uncultured Enterobacterales bacterium | reverse complement strand
CGGTGGCGTCGGCGTCGTCGCAGTCGTCGCCGCCCTGGTGGTCGGCGTCGTGGCCGTCGCCGTCGGCGTCGTCGTCGCTGGCGCCGTCGCAGTCCTGGTCCACGCCGTCGTACCAGGTCTCGCTGGCGCCGGGGTTCACGCTGGCGTCGGTGTCGTCGCAGTCGTCGCCCCCGGAGCCGGTGGCGGTGTAGCCGTCGCCGTCGGCGTCCAGGTCGTCGTAGCCGTCGCAGTCCTGGGCGATGCCGTCGTAGGGGGTCTCGGCTGCCCCGGGGTGGATCGACGCGTCGGTGTCGTCGCAGTCGTCGCCGCCGTGGGCGTCGCTGTCGTGGCCGTCCCCGTCGGCGTCCAGGTCGCTGTCTCCAGCGCAGTCGGCGTCGACCCCGTCGTACCAGGTCTCGGTGGCGCCGGGGTTCACGCCCGCGTCGGTGTCGTCGCAGTCGCTCCCGCCGTGGGCGTCGGCCAGGTAGCTGTCGGCGTCGGCGTCGTAGTCGTTGGCGCCGTCGCAGTCGGCGTCGACCCCGTCGTACCAGGTCTCGCTGGCGCTGGGGTTCACCGAGGCGTCGTTGTCGTCGCAGTCGTCGCCGCCGTGGGCGTCGCTGTCGTGGCTGTCGCCGTCGGCGTCCAGGTCGCTGGCGCCGTCGCAGTCGGCGTCGACGCCGTCGTACCAGGTCTCGCTGGCGCCGGGGTTCACCGACGCGTCGGTGTCGTCGCAGTCGCTGCCGCCGTAGCCCTCGGCGCTGTAGCCGTCGGCGTCCGCGTCGTCGTCGTCGTCGCCGTCGCAGTCGCCGTCCACCCCGTCGTACCAGGTCTCGGTGGCGTCGGGGTTCACGCTGGCGTCGGTGTCGTCGCAGTCGGCGCCGCCGTGGGCGTCGTGGTCGTGGCCGTCGGCGTCGGCGTCGTAGTCGCTGTCGCCGGCGCAGTCGCCGTCCACCCCGTCGTACCAGGTCTCGGTGGCGCTGGGACTCACGGCGGCGTCGGTGTCGTCGCAGTCGTCGCCGCCGTGGGCGTCGCTGTCGTGGCCGTCGGCGTCGGCGTCGTTGTCGCTGGCGCCGTCGCAGTCGGAGTCGATGCCGTCGTACCAGGTCTCCGTCGCGCTCGGGTTGATCGTGGCGTCGGTGTCGTCGCAGTCGGCGCCGCCGGACTCGGCGCTGGCGTGGCCGTCACCGTCCAGGTCCACGGCGTCCTCGCCGTCGCAGTCCTGGTCGATGCCGTCGTAGGCGATCTCGGTGGCGCCGGGGTGGATGATGGCGTCGGTGTCGTCGCAGTCGCCGTCGACCTCGGTGAAGCCGTCGCCGTCGTCGTCGCCGAGGGTGGTGCCCTCGTCGGTGGTGCCGTCGCAGTCGTCGTCGACCCCGTTGCCGGTCTCCTCGGCGCCGGGCCAGGCGTTCGGGTCGTCGTCGTCGCAGTCGTCGTCGCAGGTGGTGAAGCCGTCGCCGTCGACGTCCACGCAGGCGTCGACCGTCACGTCGAGGGCGCAGCGCTCGAGCAGGCCCCGGGGGTCCTCGACCTCCAGGGTGAGGGTCTGCAGGCCGGCCTCGGCGGGCACCCAGGTGGCGTCGACCGCGCCGTCCGAGGTGGCCGCGCCGGTCCACAGCTCGCCCTCGACACTGCTGGCCAGGGTCACGCTCAGCTCGGCGGCGTCGTTCTCGGCGTCGCCCACGGTGGCGACCAGGTCCACGGTCTCACCGGCCAGCACCACTTCGCCGTCTTCGGGCGAGGACCAGGCGCACCAGGGCGGGGTGTTGGCGCTCACCAGGGCGGTGATGGTCGCCTGGCCGACCTGGCCCCGGCTGTCCATGGCGGTGAGCTGGAGCTCGTGGTCGGCCTCGGTGAGGGCGACGTCGAACGCCAGGTTGCCCGCATCGCAGTCCTCCCAGCCGAACTCGCCGGACCAGACCGAGCCGTCGATGCTGCTGGCGAACAGCAGGTCCAGGCCGTCGAGGCCGTCTTCGTCGGTGACCTGGGCGCAGACCTCGAAGGGCTCGCCCGGCTCGTGGGTGCTGCCGGTGACCGGGGAGAGGATGGCGACCTGGGGCGGGTCGTCGACGGAGGAGACCGTGACGTCGCTGCAGCCGAGCAGCGACAGGATGAGGAGGGACAAGGCGGAGATCCTGTGGCTGGGAGGGCCCACCGATCGGGGGATCCGGTGACCTTCGCTTCAGTGTTGCACGGCCGTCTTGGCCCTGCGCTGCCACGACGCCAGCTGTGGAGGGGGCGTTGGACTGGCCCCAGGAGGCCGCCGATAGTCACGCTGCTGCCTACGACTGCTCGGAGTAGATGGGCAGGAGGGAACTACTCGACGTAGCCCCCGGAGGGCAGTGATCTCAGCAGATTGGGGGCACCCCGGGGTCTCAGAGCTCTCCCCCCGGGACCCAGAGTCCATCCAAGCCCAGCGCCAACGCCTGCGCGACCGCCTGGTCCAGGGTGTGAACGATGGGCACCCCGCGCAGGTTGAACGAGGTGTTGATCAGCCCGTGCACGCCATGGGCCGACCGGAGCTCCGTCAGCAGGTCGTGGACCCCGGCGAGCCCGGGGCTGCCCGCATCCACGATCTGGGCACGCACGGTGCCGTCGGCGTGCACACAGCCGGCGAAGGCCTCTCTCCAGGGCTCGGTCACCGGCCAGGCGCCGAGCATGAACCGGGGCAGGTCCGAGCCCGGCCTGAGACCGGCGAGCGCCTCTGCCGCGACCTCCGGAAGCATCATCGGGGCCACGGGTCGGTACCACTCGCGGCGCTTCATCTGCTCGCTGAGCCTCTGCCGGAGGGGGACCCGGTCAGGGCGAGCGAGCAGGCTCCGGTGACCCAGGGCGCGCGGGCCCAGAGCCGCGTGGCCAGCCCAGGTGCCCAGGACAGCCCCGTCCGCGAGGGCCCGCGCAGCCTCGGTCACCCCGCGCAGGACCGGCAGGCCCACCTCCCGCGGTGCAGGTGAGGGACGGACGTGGTTCAGGAAGGGCCCGTGGCGGTGGACGTCCTCGTGGTCCATCCACTCGAGCAGCGCTGCCGCACCCAGAGCCAGCCCAGCGTCGCTCGGCGCCGGGGGGACCTGGACCGACGCGAAGCCCAGCTCGCCTTCGACCCGGGTGTTGGCGTGGATGTTCAGGGCCACGCCACCGCTGAGGTAGAGGTGCTCCGCGCCGGTCGCCTCCCCGTGGCGGCGCACGTACGCCAGGACGGCCTCCTCCAGGTCCTGCTGGACGCAGGCGGCGAGCGTCCGCGCCCCGGGGTCCTGCGCACTCAGGTCCTCGAGGCCGAGCCCTGGGAGGCCGCGCCGAAGCAGCCCCTCGGCCACGGTGCGGTCGACGGACCGCAGCCAGTCGCGCTCCCGCAGCCAGACGATCGCGTCGTCATCGGCAGCGCCGTGGCTGGCGAGACCCATCAGCCTGCCCGGCACGCTCAGGTGCTCGCTGGGGAGCGCCCCCAGGATGGCCCGGGTCAGGGCACTGTCGTTGAAGTTGTTCGCCGCGACCTTCTGTGGCGCGTGCCAGCCGTGGTCCAGGTGCCGGAGGCTCCGACCGTCCCAGTGCCAGGCACTGGCGCAGGACCTGGACGCCCCTCCGTCGAGGTGCACGAGCAGGCTGCCCGGCCGAAAGCCACCGAAGAAGGGCAGGCAGGTGCCCAGGTGGGCCAGCTCGTGGCACACCGAGAAGAAGCGGACCTCCGGGCGGCCGGCGGTGCGGAGGTGACCCCGGCACTCAGACAGCACCTGGTCCACCGCCAGCCCAGGGACTCCCTCGACGACGAGCCCCCCGCCGGTCGAGGCCAGGCCGGAGCCGAAGAAGGTGTTCACCAGGGCGACGCGGATCGGCTCGGCGCCCCGAACCCAGGGCGCCAGCAGCTCGTCCACGTGGTCCGCGAGGTCCCCGGCGTGCTTCACGCCCGTGTGGCGCTCGAGCTCCACGGCGAACACCACGCGCCCATCCCGCAGGATGGCCACGCCGTGGTCGTGGCTGCGACCGGCACCCGTCGGGTCGGCGACGCCGTGCAGCCCGATCGTCAGCACTCGGACAGCCCGAAGAAGCGCCGCAGCTGCACGCCCTGGGGCCCGTCCAGCACGCACACCCCCTCCAGGTAGTCGCACCAGTCGTCCCGATCCGGGGCCTTGAGCCCGAGGTAGCTCATCAGGGCGGCGGAGAAGAAGTCGTGGGTGATGAACAGGGTGCAGCTCGCCGAGCCCATCTCACCCACCACCCAGGCCAGCAGCTCCTCGGAGGCCTCTGGCACGGGCCGCGAGCCCGGCGCGATGCCCTGGTCGAGGTAGCCGGTGGCATAGGCGTGGAAGTCGGCCTGCATCAGGGCCTCGTGGTGACCGGTGCCGTCCAGGTAGATCCCGGGGTGGCCCAGGTGCGTGTGGGTGCGAACACTGGGGTCCGGCGCCTGGGCGCCGTGGGCCACGGCGAGGGCGGTCTGCCTGCACCGCTCCACGGGGCTGGACCACAGTCCCAGGCTGCCGAGGCCCTGCAGACGCTGCCCGAGGGCCTCTCCCTGCCGATGGCCCCGCTCGGTCAGCAGGACGCCGTTGCCCCAGTTCGGGGACTCCGGCGTGATGGGGTGCCGCTCGGCGTGGCGGAGCACCAGCCCGACGCGCGTGCCGGCTCCCAGGGCGGCCCGGACCTCGGCGAGGCCGATCGGTGCCACCGTGTCCGCGATGCGGGTCCAGGTCCCACACTCCCGCACCCGGATCAGGTCGCCCTCCAGGGTCGTGCAGAGAGCCACCCCGTTGTAGAAGGGCTCCGCGTTGGCCAGGCGCAGGGCGTGGACGGGCTGTCCGCTGCGGTCGACGTGGAACCAGCCGTCGGCGTCGGCGACGGCCGCGTACCCCTTGTGGAAGGGCCCGGCCTGCTCCCAGGAGTGCGCGCTCAGGCGCTCACCGTCCGGGCGGATGTGGAAGGCCCCAGCAGCCCCGTGCACGACGGCCAGTCCGCCTCGGAAGTCCCCGGCATAGCGGTAGCGCTCGCCGTAGGCAGCGCTTCCGTCGGGCCGCACGTGGAAGAACCCGTCGTGGCCCAACACGGCGCACCGTCCCCCCTGGTGATTGCCGGCCCACCGGAACCTGTGCTCGTGGACCGCGCGTCCATCCGGGTGGACGTGGAACCACCCGCGGACGTCCCGCACCGTGGCGAGCCCCTCGTAGAAGCCGAAGGCCTCTCGGAAGCGCCGGGCGTACGCCGGCTGTCCGTCCGTCCCGATGTGGTAGGCGCCGGTGTCGTCCTGGACCGCCGCCAGGCCCTCTGGCCAGTGGAAGCTCATGGCCCTGAGGAACTGCCGCCCGAACTGAGGCAGGCCATCCCGCAGGAACCGGGTGCCCGTCTCGTCGACCTGGATCCGATCACGCATCGTCGCGCTCCTCGACCGGCTGCCGCATGTTGCAGGTCCGGCAGTGCGGGTGCTCCCCCCAGCCCTCGACGAAGTCCCGGTAGGCCGGCGAGCGCCAGAGCTCGATCAGGCTGCGCTCCTCCAGGTTGCCGAAGTCTCCGAAGTCCTGGCGGAGCGTGCTCGGACAGCAGCACACCTGGAAGGAGCCGTCGGCTTCGACCCACCCCTCCTGTCCCAGGAAGGGGCACACCATCTTGTCGGGGTCCGGGTGGAGCCGCTCCGGGTCGATCCTCAGGACGTTCTGCAGCCGGATCGCGCGGCCGTCGGGCAGCCGGTCACGCTCGGCGATGGCGTGCAGCCGGTCCGCCATCGCGTTCCAGCGGGCGATGGCGTCGGGGGACCTCCGCAGCGACTCCGGCGCCAGCTCCGGCCAGACGACCCACAGGTGGTGGCCCTTGAAGCGGTCCACGCCCTGGGCGATGGCCCAGCTCAGCAGGGCCGGGAGCTCCTCCAGGTTGCTCTCCATGAACGTGACCTGGAGGGACGTGGTGCTGGCCTGGCCGCCGTCGGCTTCGTGGTCGGCCTTCAGGGCGAGGTACTGGTCGATGTTGCGGCGCTGCAGGCCGTCCCGCACCCCCGCCATGATCTTCCCGTTCACCTCGTGGCCGATCCCGTTCAGGCTGAACTTCACGTCGGACATGACCGGCAGGAGCTTGGGCGCCCACCGGGTGACCCCTCCGTGCGGGAAGGTGCCGTTCGTCGTGAGGTTCAGCCGCAGGCCCAGCCCGGCCACCAGGTCGAGGAGCTCGTCGAAGCGCGGGTAGAGCAGCGGCTCGCCCATCGTCGACGGGATCACCTCCCGGAGCCCCCGGTCGGCCAGGTCCGTGAGCGTCCGACGCACGAGCCCGAAGTCGAGCTCCCGCGTCCGATCGGGGGTCTCGGGTGCGAAGGGGCTGTGCGTGTCGCACATTGGACAGGTCAGGTTGCAGAGCCCGGGATTCGTCACCAGGGTCACTCGCCACGGGGCCGGCCGGAACGGCAGGAGCGGCCGCTGCGCGGTGGGCGCGAGGGCCCGGTAGAGGGCCAGGCAGGACGCAGCGTCGTCCTCGATGGTGCGAACGGAAGCCGGGGACGGCCTCAGGTCCTCCAGACGCTCCGGGTGGTCGATGAGACTCTGGAGCAGTCCGCTCAGCGCCGCCTCGTCCCCGAGGGGGAACAGCAGACCATTCTCGCCGTGCTGCACGAGCTCGGCCATTCCCCCAGCGTCCGACGTGATGACTGGAACGCCTGCCAGGAAGGACTCCTGGATGACCAGGGGCGAGTTCTCGACCCAGACGGACGGGGCCACCGTGACATCGAGGTCTTCCAGGACCGACCGGAGCTGTCCGTTGTGGTAGCCACCCCGGAAGGTGATGCGGTCGTCCCCTTCCGCCAGGCGCTCCAGCCAGGGCCGGTCGGCACCGACGCTCCCCCACACCTCGAGGCGGGCATCGCCCTTCGTGGCCCGGAAGGCCCGCAGGAGCAGGTCGACGCCCTTCACCGGGATGATTCGGCCGAGGAAGCCGATCCGGAGCGTGCCGCCAGAGCCACGCGCCACGGGGGCCAGGCGTGCCGTGTCGAAGCCGTAGCGGGAGACGGTCACCTTGGACTTCGGCACGCCCTGTGCCAGGACGAACCGGGCCAGGAACTGCGAAGGGACCAGGAACCGGTCCACCGCGTCGAGGACCTCCTCCACGTGGGCGCGGCGGGCCGCGATCGCGGCGGCGTCGACCTGGTCCTTGAAGAAGGTCCGGGCGCAGTCCAGGCAGCCCTGATCCGACGGACCTTCACAGCGGGTGAGGTCCGGCTCGACCAGCTGGCCACGGAAGCAGTGGAGCCAGTAGTCGTGCAGGGTGAACACCACCGGCACACCGAGCTCCCGCTTGGCGATCAGGGGGAGCTGGGTGGACAGGTGGGACAGGTGACCCACGTGCACCACGTCCGGCCGGACCTCCCGCAGGGTCTGCCGGAAGACGTCGTCCATGCGCGGGTCGAGCGCCTTGTCCCGGAACGTGTAGTCCCTCCCGGGCTTGTTCACCCGGCGGACGTGGACGCCGTCTTCGATGGCGTCTTCGATGGCATAGGGCGCAGCGTACGGATTCTCGATCCGCGTGAAGACGTGGACCTCGGGGGGAGTACCGCCGCTCGGAGTGCTCGCCAGCTGGCGGCACAGGTTCCAGGTGTAGACCTCGGAGCCGGCCATGTAGAAGGGCGGGTAGCCGTGGATGACGTGGAGGATCTTCATCGCTTCATTCCTCGGGACTTGGCGTTGTTCACTTGCGGCCTCGACGGCGAGTGCGGCCCACCCGCCTGGTCACCCGGAAGACCGTGATGACGTAGTCGGTCGAGACCACACAGATGAGGGGGGCGGCCTTCTCGGCCCTGTGGAGCAGGCGGGGCTCGGTCAGACCCTCGGCCCGGAGACGCGCGATCTGCTTGCGCCCGAGCAGGATCCGATCGGGGTTCTGCGGGAGAGGGTCGCCCTCGCGCAGCACCAGCTCGATCACGTCGGGCCGCACTGCCCGGGCCCGAGCCCGCTGGTTGGCGTGGTGGGAGAGCTGCATGTTCGACCTCCTGGATGGCCTTCCTCATCGCAAGGGATGTGCCAACCTGGAGGACCTCGGAGAACAATGGAATTTCAAATAGTTAGAGAACCGTCCGTCCTCGCTGGTTATCGGGATTGATATTCATAGTCAGATCGATAATGATTTGATTCCAATCGATCTCGATGGTGCTCCCATGCAACAGACGACCCTCGTCACCGGCTGGTTCCGCCGACACGGCCTCGGCTTCCTGGACGTGGTCGCGTTGAGTGTGGACCGCGCCTTGAAGCCGCGAGCCGCTCTCGAGCCCGGCTCGGTCCTGGAGGCGGGGGCGGACCAGTACGAGGTGGCTGGGACTCTGGGCTACGCGGACCCGCACGGAGTGGGCCCCCGGCTCCACCGTCTGACGCGCGTCGTCTGCCTGCTCCCCAGGCCCGCCAGGGGGGCCGTGTCCCTGCGGCCGGTCGATCGCATCGCCGGGGATCGGTGGCCATCGGTGCTGGACAGCGTCCAGCGGTGTGGCGGGCAGTGGGAGGGCTGGCAGCAGGACTTCGAGACGCTCCGAACGGCACTGCAGCGGGACGGGCGCTTCCCCGATCGGGACTGGTTCAAGGCGAACTGGCGCCTGGAGGAGGAGCCGTCGCGGGAGAGGCTCCTCTGGCACGTCATCAACGAGGCGCCCCTCGCGACGCAGATCGCCTGGTACCGGAGCTGCTCACCCCTGCTCGCCGCGAACCGGAGTCGCATCGAGCTCGTCGAGCTGGACCTCGAGGACATCGAGCGGCCAGAGGGCGTGACGCGTGGGCTGCACCGCTGGGTCCGGGACCACACCCAGCCCTCGGAGCGGCTCCTGGTCAACCTCTGGGGCACGAGCACGGCTGTGCAATTCGGTTGGTACTACCTGGCCTGGCGTTCGCCTGCGCTCAAGACCGCGGCGTTCCTGGAGTGCCGCACGGCGCCGAACGAACCCACGCGGCGCTTTCGTCCGGTGCGGGTCTCCGTCGTGCCGAAGGACCCGATCTCCCGGCTCGACCGGGCGGAGCCCACCGAACGCTGGGAGTCGCCGCCCAGGAAGACCGCCAAGGCCCGCCTGTCCTTCTTCCTGGAGCAGGGGGACAACTTCTGCATCCTGGTGCTCGGTCCTCGGGGTAGCGGCAAGTCCA
Source organism: uncultured Enterobacterales bacterium (assembly GCA_964344945.1). Taxonomy (GTDB): domain Bacteria; phylum Myxococcota_A; class UBA796; order UBA796; family CAJQPC01; genus CAYFPX01. The sequence continues at coordinate 22,934 of CAYFPX010000043.1, read as the reverse complement.
GCCGGGTTCGAGAGTGCTGGGGGGAGCGCAAGGGCTTCACCTGGGCGAACTGCGCGGACTTCTCCGACCAGGAGCAGGCCCAGAGCGCGCTCTTCGGGCACGTGAAGGGCGCGTACACAGGCGCCACCGGGAACCGCAAGGGGCTGCTCGAGGAGGCCGACGGCGGCTGCCTGTTCCTGGACGAGGTCCACCACCTCAAGGACCAGACCCTGGCCATGCTCCTGACGGCCCTGCAGACCGATGACGAGGGGTTCTACACCTTCAAGCGCCTCGGCGGCGGCACCGACCTGCGCGTCAAATTCCAGCTCGTCACGGCCTCGAACCTGCCCCTCGCGTCCCTCCGAGAGGCACTCCCGCTGGACTTCCTCGACCGCATCTCGCAGAGGGTCATCCACTTCCCCGGGCTCTCGAGGCCCGAGCTGCCTGGTGCGTGGGAGACCGTCTGGGCCCGCATGGACTTCCGGGGAGCGAACCTCCAGGATCCGGCGGACCACCCATGGTTCCTGCCCTGGCTGGCGTCCCAGGGTCTGCCCGGGAATTTCCGGGACCTGCAGCGCATCGCCATCCTCGCCGCCGACCACCAGCGGGGTCTCGCAGCCCAGGCCGCGGGAGCCGAGCTCGGCCTCGGAGACGACCTGCTCAGCTGGCTGCGTTCGGGCCTGGCCCTCTGGCACGGCGCGGCGCCTCCGGCGACAGGCCCCCGAGCGACGGGCGACGTCGCCGCCCCTCCGGACCCGGTCGACGTGGTGGAGGTCCCCTTCGACTTCCGGCAGACCCACCTCGACCACCGGGAGTTCCAGGCGAGGGCGAAGCGGCGCTTCGCCGAGCGCCTGGTCATGGCCCACGGCTCAGCCAGCGCGGCCGTACGAGCGCTGCGATCCGAAGGAAGCGGTCTGACCGAGGCGACGCTGAACCGCTGGAAGAGGGGGGCGTGAGGCCGAGCTTCGGCCCTGCTGGGGGCCCGCGACGAGCACCCACCAGATCCCGGCCGGTATGCTACGCGACAGGCCTTGGACGCGCCCCGCCAGTTCGAACACCGTCCTGCGCTGGACGGGCTGAGAGCCGTGGCCGTGATCCTGGTGCTGCTCTTCCACGCCAGGGTGCCGGGCTTCCGCGGTGGGTTCATCGGGGTCGACGTCTTCTTCGTGCTCTCGGGCTTCCTCATCGGCTCGATCCTGGTGCGGGAGCTTCGCGCCACCGGCCGGGTTCGCCTCGGTCGCTTCTTCGCCCGCCGCTTCCGGCGCCTGCTACCCGCGGCTGTGGTCGTGCTGGTGACCTGTGCCCTGGTCATGCGCTGGGTCTGGGATCCGGTGCGCGTCGCCCACAGCCGGGAGGGACTGGCCTGGGCGTCGCTCTATGGCAGCAACTGGCACTTCTGGACCGAGTCCCTGGACTACTTCGCGCACGACGGGGCCAGCCCGGTCCTGCACTTCTGGTCCCTGTCGGTCGAGGAGCAGTTCTACCTGGCGTTCCCGCTTCTGCTCGTCGGGCTGAAGGGGCGGGCCCGGGGGGTGGTCCTGCTCACGCTCGCAAGCCTGCTGGCCGCCTCCGGGGCACAAGGCATGTTGGCCTACTTCGGGACCCACACCCGGATGTGGCAGCCCTTGGCAGGCGCTGCCCTGGCGCTGGCGGCCCCCCGCGTCGCGCCGGGGGGACCCGCAGCCGCAGCCGGGCTGGTCCTGGTGGTGCTCGCCGGCCTCAGCGAACCGCTTCCGCTGGACGCCCTCACCCGCGGGGTGGTGGCCGTGGTGGGCGCCGTGCTGCTCATCGGCGGCTTGGAGCAGCCCTCGGGCGGGCCCGTGCGCTGGGTGCTGGAGCACCCCCTGGCCCGCTGGATCGGCGACCGGAGCTACGGCCTGTATCTGTGGCACTGGCCAGTGCTGGTCTTCGTGGAGCCGGCACTTCCGGCGCCCTGGACCGCGCCGGTCGCGGTCACAGCTTCCTTCGCCCTGGCCGCCCTGAGCCACCGGCTCGTCGAGATGCCGATCCGGCAAAGGTCCATCTCCCGCCCGGGCCGGGCGGTGGCGGCAGGCATGGCGGCGGCGGTGTTGACGGCCGGCCTCTGCCTCGCCCTCACGCCGGTGGACGCCCGCACCCGGGCCCTGCTGGACGAGGCCGAGCCGGTCCGCCACGCCCACGACGTCCAGCGCCCGGGACCGACCTTGCTGCTCGCGGGAGACTGCCACGTCGACGACTGGGGACCCCCACTGGCCGAGCTGGCCCACGCTGAGAGCTTCTCCCTGGTGGTCGTGCAGCGGCGGGGCTGCTCGTGGTTCGACCCGTACCAGGAGGAGTGCCTCGGGTTCCAGGAGGAGATCCTGGCGGCGGTCGCCGAGAGGCACCCGGAACGAGTGCTGCTGGTGGCCGGCGCCGGCCGCGAGACCCGGCTGGAGACAGGACTGTCCCTGGTGCCGCGCCTGCTCGAGCACACCGACCAGGTCCAGCTGCTCGAGCCGTCTCCGGTGGTCCGGGACCCGGTGGTCTGTCTGGCGATGGGCGAGTCGGACTGCGACTCCACCCCCGGGACCACATCCACACAGGCCGCCATCGAGGCGGCCTACCGGAGCATCCACCACGAGCGGGTGGAGAGCGTGGACCTGGACGCGCTGATCTGCCCCGACGGCCTGTGCAGGGCGCGGGTCTGGGGTCGCCTCACCCACATCGACTCGATCCACCTGGCCCCGGCCTATTCCCGGTCGCTGCAGGGGGGACTGGCTCGGCGGCTGGGGATCTGACCGGCGGAGACCATCGAGGTCGCGCTGGAGTGGCCCCCAAGGCTGCATCGCTGCCCTCAGCGGGCGTCGGAGGAGGTGTAGGGTGAGCCATGGTGTTGCTGTTCACGAGCACCGGGATCCTCGGGTGTGCACCCTTCTCCGGCTGCGGCAGCACCGAGGTGGACACCGGCGCAGTGCACTCCGACGAGGCGCCCGGAGAGACGGGCAGCCCCCTGGACTCCGACACGCAGGCGCCCCAGGCCACCGAACACTGCGGCGACGGGGTGGACGACGACGGGGACGGCTGCGACGGGCGGTGTGTGGGAGAGGTGGCCCTGCGAGCCTCTCCGGCGACGGTCGCGGCCGAGGCCACCGAGTACCGAGACTGGGGCGAGGCCCTCACTGGCGGGCTGGACGTGACCGGGGACGGCAGGCCCGATCTGATCGTCGGGGCCCCGAGGGCCAACCACGGGGACTCCTACACCGGTGTGGTCGCGGTCTTCGACAGTCCCGGGTACGCAGACTTCGACGAGACCCACGCGGTGAGCCTCTTCTGGGGCGAAGCCTGGGAACGCCTGGGAGCCTCGGTTGCCTCCGCGGACCTCGACGGAGACGGTGTGGCGGATCTGGTCGTCTCCGGACCCAGCGACAACCGGGTGTACCCCCTGTACGGCCCGCTGACCGACGGAGGACACGCCATCGCCGACATCACGGACGGGTGGACCGACATCGCTTCCGACTCGGACGACCGCCTCACGCTGGCCCTTGGAAGAGGTCTCCTCACGGCCGATGAGGGCTTCGCCCTGGCCGGGGCCTCCGGACTGGGCGTGACCGGCAGGGCCTGGGTGATTCCAGGGGACGCGCCGGCCGGCCCCGTCTCAGACGTGGCAGGGGCAGTCCTGATCGGCCGATCCGAAGACAGCGCAGGGAGGTCGGTGGCCGTGGGAGACACGGACGGCGACGGCCTGGACGACGCCGTCGTGACCGGGGCTATGCCCGGCCAGTGGGGTCCGACCTACGTCGTGCGCGGACCGATCTCGGGGTCCGTGGCTCTGCAGAGCGCGGACGCAGTCTGGAGTGACACCCAGACCGCGGTAGCCGTGATCGACGACCTCGACGGCGACGGACACCCCGAGCTGGCGTTTGGCCTGCCGTCCTGGTCCGACGGCACCGGCCCGGCCGGCGCAGTCGTGGTCGCGGACGCTTCACTCACCGGCGACTTCGTCGCCGAGGCCGACGCGCTCGGCGTGCTCACCGGCTCCCTCCCCGGCGAAGCCCTGGGCACCTCGGTCGCAGAGGCCGGTGACGTCGACGGCGACGGCACCCCAGACCTGCTGGCTGGTGCGCCGGCCGGGCACGGTGAAGGGACCGATGCTGGCCATGCCTTCCTCGTGCTGGGCCCGGTCGAAGGCCATCAGCCCATCCGAGACCACGCGATCACCCTGGTCGGCCCCCGGAACCACGGGGCCGGTGTCGCCGTGGCTGGCCTCGGCGACCTGGACGGTGACGGCCTGGACGACTTCGCCGTGGGCGCCGACACCTACGAGACCGCCTGGCTGCTCTTCGGCGGCCTGGTCACCTGTCCCGCCAGCCAGCTCTGGTACGCCGACGCCGACGCCGACGGCCACGGCGACCCGGCGGACCGGGACCCCCTCCTGGCCACGGAGGCCGAAGGCCGGGCCCCCGATGCGGAAGACTGCGACGACGCCGATCCGACCATCCACCCCGGCGCCGCCGAGATCTGCGACGACGCCGTCGATCAGGACTGCGACGGCCTGGCCGAGTGCCACCTGCGGGACCTGGCCCTGGCCGAGGTGCAAGGGGTGAGCGGGGATGGTGAGGCCGGCGCCACCGTCATCGGACTGGGGGATGTGAACGGAGACGGAGGTGGGGACTTCGCCCTCGGCGTGCCGCGGGCCTGGTCGCAGGACGAGGGCTACGCGGGCAGGGTCCACGTGCTCTACGGCCCCGTCAGCGGCCGATCGACCGTGGACGAGTCTTCGTCGGTGACGATCCAGGGCGTCGAGGACTACCTGGGAGCCTTCCTCGCGGCGGCCGACCTGACGGGCGATGGCGAGCTGGAGCTGGTGGCTGCCAGTCACTGGGATGCCTGGATCGTGCCCGTTCCAGAGTCCGGGACGCGGTCAGTCGATGAGCAGGCCGTGGCCTTCATCGGCGAAGTCCGGCCCGATGCCATCGCGACCATGGACCTGACCCGAGACGGAGTGGACGACCTCGTGGTGGGAGACGACTCGGCCGCGAGCGGGACGGTCCTGCTGTTCGCGGGTCCACTGTCCGGCGAGCTGACCCCCGCCGATGCCCACACGACCTGGACCGGGGGCACCTGGGACCTGCTCGGCACGGGCCTGGCTTCCGTGGGCGACCTGGACGGCGACGGCCTCGGCGACCTGGCAGCCGGGGGGGCGTACGCCTTCACCGGGGGGATCGCGCCCGTCGAGGAGGGCCAGGGAGCTGTCTGGATCCTGACCGAGGCCCCTGGCGGCTCACTGCCGGTAGCGGACGCCACCGCTGTCCTCTACGGCGACGAACCGAACCAGGCGGCCGATGGGCCCGCGGCCGCTGGCGACGTCAATGGAGACGGCTTCGACGACCTGCTCGTGTCGGGGTCGACCTCTGGGGTCTTCCTGGTGCACGGCCCACCCAGCACGGGGTTCCTGGCCGACGAGACCACTCGCATCCTCATCGACGACCACGGCGTGGCCTCCGCGATGATCGCGGACCTCGACCTGGACGGAGATGGCCACACTGACGCGCTCTTGTCCAACTCCACAGCGGGCCTGTGGCTGGCCCGAGGCCCCCTCGAAGGCACGGTGGAGGCCACCGACTTCGTCCCCGGTCCACTGGAGTGGCGGGCCGGCGCCGCGCTGGCCCTGGCCGACGACGTGACCGGCGACGGTCGGCCCGACCTGCTGGTCGGCGCACCCTACGCGCCCCTCGAGCCTGGGGATCGGACCGGCGCAGTCCTCGTGCTGGACCCCGCCGGCCTCTGGTGACCCCGCCGCTCAGTTCACCATCGACGCCCGCTGCTGGGAGAGCGAGGTCTGTTCGAGGAGTCCAGCTGCCACGGGGTCACCGGCCGCCACGGGGCTGCCGGTCTGTCAGCGTCGCCGAGGAGTCAGCCCTCGTCGCACTCCTCCTCCTCGATCTGCCACTCGCTGTCATCGGGCGCGGACGAGTGGTCGAGGATCTGCTGCTCGCTCGTGCCCGGGGGCAGGGAAGCGCGTGATCAGGGGTCGGGGTAGAAGGCGCCGACGAGGGTGTGCATGCCGGCGACGCGGAATTCGGCCTGGTTGAAGTCCAGGACCGAGCTGCCTTCCTCGAGGGCCATCAAGCTGACCAGGACGTGGTCGCTGGCGCTGTACAGGCTGAACAGGCCGTTGGGCACGGTGATGGAGCCGTCGTTCGTCTCGATGCAGGAGATGGTCTGGATGACCTCGGAGCTCTCCCCCTCGACGTAGCGGAGCTCGAGGATGATGCGATCTGCGCTCCCGCCTCCCTTGTACGTGAACGCCAGGGCGTTCTCGGCCAGGGACGGTGGGGCGGAGCCGTCGAGCTCGGGGGAGGTGAGGGTCAGGGGCTCGGGCACGACCACGGCGTCCGGCACGGACAGCGCTGGCAGCTCGCCAGCTGCGGACTCGCTGATGTCGTAGTCGGCGCCGGTGGTCACCTTGTCCGGATCCAGGTCGTTCGCGGCCCAGAAGTCGCCGTCCAGGGAGAGCGTGATCGTGCCCGCCGGTCCGTCGAAGGTGGTGGTCGGCCACCCGGAAGGATCGACCAGGGGCTCCAGGTCCAGGTCCTCC
>CAYFPX010000043.1:0-16263 GCA_964344945.1 uncultured Enterobacterales bacterium | reverse complement strand
AGGGAGTCCGGTGTGCCCCCGGTCCAGTAGTCCCCGAGGTAGTCGGTGCGGGAGATCCAGCCCACGGCGCCGGCCTTGCCCGGGTGCTGGGGCCAGCCGGTGTCGGTGTCCGCGTCGGAGTCGGTGCCGGTGTCCAGATCGGTGTCGGTGTCCCCGTCGGTGTCCGGGCCGTTCGTGTCGGTGGCGCCAGTGTCGGAGAACAGGTCGTCGTAGGCCCCTCTGGGGAGGAGGACGCAGGCGGTGAGGATGATCGGGAGCACAGGACTCTGCCTCTATCTCGGCGGGCAGGCGACAAGGTCCTCCATCACCGGAGGCTCTCACGGCGGGTCCAGCACCGGGTCATCGGGCGCCAGTGGGGCTTGCCCTGACCGAGAGGGCAGGCCGGCGGGCGCCCCGGTCGAGTTGGTGTAGCGTCGGACCGTGCTCGGACTCTTGCTCCTGGCGGCGTGTGCATGGATCACGGAGGTGGAGCACGCGGAGCTGCTGGCGGGCTGGCGCAGCCCTCCGGTCCAGGACTCGGGCTCGCCGACGGGGGACACCGCGGTCGCGACGTTGCCGCACGTCCCTCGAGGCCGCTGATGTGCTGGGAGAGTGCCTACGACCTGCCTGTCTACTCCTCCACGATCATCGTTGTCATCATGCCCAGCTCGGCGTGCTCCAGGATGTGGCAGTGGGCCATCCACTCCCCCGGGTTGTCGAACTCGGTGGCCAGCAGCACGTCGTCCTCGCCGCCGACCAGCACGGTGTCCTTGAGCCCCGGCTCCTCGGCGTCGCGACCGTTGCGCTCGAGGATCTGGAAGAACTGGCCGTGCAGGTGGAAGGGGTGCTCCTGGGTGTCGACGTTGTGGATGGCGATGGTCGACAGGGTGTGGCCAGCGACGACGATGGGCTCGTGGTCGTCGAAGGTCTCGCCGTTGATCATCCAGTCGATGCCGGCGGCGACCGCGGCCCCCTGGAACTCCAGCGCGATCTCCTGGTCGGCTCCGGCTGTCTCGAACAGGGGTGCGGCAGGCCAGTCCATCGGCTCCCGGCCCTGGTCGTCACCGGTGATCTCGGCCTCGAACACCGGGTACTCGGCCCAGCTCGTCGCGCTGCTGGGGAGCTCGACCTGCAGGCCGACAGCGTCGGCGCTCGGGTCGGGGATGACCTCCAGGTCCCAGCGCTGGCCGACCGGCAGCTCCACCCGGTCCTGGGTGTAGGGCTCGGCGAGCAGCCCGCCGTCGGTGCCCACGATGCGCCAGGAGCTGGCGCCGGTCACCGCCACCCACATGGTCCGCGCGTTGGCGGTGTTCACGATCCGCCAGCGCTCCAGGCTGCCGGCCCTGGCGGTGTCCGTCAGCGGCTCGGTGCTGCCGTTGACCAGCAGGGTGTTGCCGTGGCGCCCGTGCATCTCGTCCATGTGGGACATGTTCAGCGAGGTGATCTCCCCGTCGCTGTCCAGCAGCACGTCGTCCAGCACGAAGTAGCGATCGAGGTCGACGTCGGGATCGACCTCCTCGTGCACGACCAGGGCGCCCTGGAGGCCTCGCTCGATCTGCTCGTTCGACCGCACGTGGGGGTGGTACCAGTAGCTGCCCGGGTCGGGCACGACGAAGTCGTAGGTGAAGCTGCCGCCGGGCTGGACCGGCTCCTGGATGTGGGGGACGCCGTCCATGGCGTCGTCGATGCGCAGGCCGTGCCAGTGGATGGTGGTCTCGTCGTCCAGGTCGTTCTCGAACCGCACGATGACGCGGTCCCCGACGCGGGCCTGGATCAGGGGGCCCGGGGTCTGGTCGTTGTAGGCCCAGATCTCGGTCGGCTCCTCCCCGTCGATCCACTGGACCTGGGACTCGGAAGCCCGGAGCTCGATGCCCACTGTGTGGGGACCGGTGTGCATGTCCGGGGCCGCGGGCAGACCCCAGACCTCGGGCAGCGGAGCGACCGGCTCGGTCTCGGTCTCGGGTTCGGGCTCACAGGCGAGCAACAGCAGCAGGGTCACGTCGGGCTCCTTGAGGCAAGCGTCGCGCCTGTAATCCGCTCGGCGTAGACCTGCGCAGCCCCTGCACGTCCTCTCAGTGGCCGTCCAGGTCCAGGCTCACACCCACGACGACCGGCTCCGGGTGCGCGGTGGTGAGCTCCGGCAGGGCACGGGGGTAGACGACATCCGGCCCTGACCCGGGTAGGGAGGTGGCTCGCAGAGGGAGCAGCATGTCCGGGACCTGGGCGGTCGTCCCCGCCAAGGACTTCACCAGGGCCAAGGGCCGCCTGGCGCCGGTGCTCGATGCTGCCAGCCGCGCTCGGTGGGCCCGGGAGACCCTGGACCACGTGCTGGGAGTGCTTGCGGCTTCGGGCTTGCCCATCCTGGTCATGACCGACGCCGTGGCGGTCGCCGCTCACGTCCGGGCCTGTGGCGCCCAGGCGGTGCTGACCCCGGCAGGCATCGGCGACGCGGTGCGCCAGGGCGTCGGCGGGGTGGCTCTGCGCGGGGGCAGCGCTGCGCTGGTGGTGATGGGGGACCTGCCCGAGCTGGGCATCGCCGACCTGCGGCGGGTGCTGGAACAGCCCGGCGACGGGGTCATCTGCCCGGACCTGCGCAGCGCCGGCACCAACGGTCTGCTGCTCAGGACCCTCGATCCGACCCGAGCGTGCTTCGGGCACCTGGACAGCTTCCGCCGGCACCGGCTCGCCAACCCCGGGGCGGGGATCCTGCGCACGGCGGGCTGGGGCCGGGACGTGGACAGCCCCGCCGACCTGGTCAGCCTCTCTCCCGTCGCCGCCGGCCGGGCCACCACATCTGGTGGAGCGACGTGAGGATCATGTAGGCGGACGACAGGGAGTACCCCATGCCGCCGACGATCGTGAGCCACGCGAACCCCGGCACCCACTTGGTCGCCCACCACGAGAACACGTCGATCGCCAGGAAGGCGTAGGGCAGGGCGATCGCGGTGGCCTTGATCCACGGCGCGATGCCGGTGGCCATGCTGAAGATCAGGCAGACGAAGAAGAAGATGAACGCGATGCCGAACAGGTGGATGTGGCTGACCCGGGCCAGGGTCGGCACGGTGGCGCCCTCGTCGATGGCCGTCACCACCGAGATGCCCTCGAAGGTCCGGTAGTCGGGGATGCCGGGCACGACGCCGTGGCAGCGGACGCAGTTCTGGGCGACCACCGCCTGGATGTGGCTCTCCCAGCCCGCCTCGGGAGAGCCCTGGCGGACCCACTTGATCAGCGCGGCCCGGTCCTGCTCGTTGGCCATCAGCTTCATCGAGCCCTGGAGCTTGGCCTCGAGCCGGCTGCCCTCCCGGTTGCCGTAGTAGCTGTAGACGATGTCGTCGACGGACAGCCCCAGCTTGCCGTCGGCCATGCCGTGGGTGAACAGGATCTGGGCGAAGGACATCATCAGCCCGACCGCGATCACCACCAGGTACCCGGTGAACAGGGTCCGCAGGGGCAGGTCGAGGCGCCCCAGGGGGGCGCCCCAGTTCACGACCGTGTGCTTGGGGTCCGGGCGGGCCATGGCGCGCCAGCAGACTACATCACCGCCGGGTCTGGCGGAGTAGCGGAGGCGCCCGTCGGCGGCCAGGCCTGCGTAGGTGACGTGGTCGACGAGTGGGTCATGCAGGTGGTGCCCGAGGTTGGGGGCAAGAAGCGCAAGAGCGTCGCCAAGGGCGAGCTGGACCACGACGAGACCCCGGACACGCGCGTGTTCGAGGTCGCCGGGACCCACCGGTCGCTGGCCGTCTTCCAGACCTGGCTGGGGGCCCTGTCCTGGTCGGACCTGGACCTGCTGGCCAGCTGCGCGAGCCAGCAGGTCGGATCGGGCACCGAGATGGCGGTGGTGAGGTACGACGACGAGATCGAGCCGGACACCGATCCCTTCGAGGGCATCGCGGTGATCGACCTGTTCAGCGGGGAGCGGGTGGTGCTGTCCCGGGGGGAGTTCGAGGCGCTGCTGGTGCGGGCGTTCGGGGTGGTCTGGGACCGGCTTCCGACCGGGACCCGCGACGCCGGGCGAGCACCGCCGGCACCAGCAGCCACGCCGCCACGCCCCCCGAGCCGCCGCCACAGCCACACCCCTCGTCCGCGGCTGTCCCGGTGTCGGGCGCCTCGGAGTCCACGGGTGTCCCGGAGTCCGGCGGCGCCCCGGAGTCGGACTCATCAGCCGTGTCCCCGGTGTCCGGCGCCAGCAGCGCCGCGACCTGGTCCGCGCTCAGCTCGCCGTCGTAGAGCCGGACGTCCGCCAGGGCACCCACCCAGGGCCTGGCGCCGCCGCCCACGAGCACGTCCCCCGACCCCGCCGCCGCCGGCACCGCCCCGTGCACCACCCCGGCCTCGACCCCGCCCACGTAGAAAGTCACGTCGGTCCAGGAGTCGAAGACCGCGACCACGTGGGTCCAGGTGCCCAGCGGGATCGCCGCGGACAGCACGTAGTCCTGGACCCCGGGGGTCACGAAGTGCAGGTCGTCGCCGTCGCCGCCGAGCCCCAGGGCCCAGCCGCCGTCGTCGCGGCCGAGCAGGGTCATGGCCCCGGTCTCGGTGGGGTGGACCCAGGCGGCGACGGACACGCTGGCGAGGGGGACCTCGACGTCGACGACCACCGACGGGTCGCCGTCGGCCAGGTCCCAGGTCCCGAGCAGGGCCGGCGCCGAGGACTCCACCGCGACCTCGGCGGTCGCAGTCGCGGTGAGCCCCGCCCCGTTGGTCGCCTCGACCGTCGCGTGCACGCTCCCCGGCAGGGCCAGGTCGGTGAAGGTGTGCTGGACCGCAGTGCCCAGGTCGCTCCAGCCGACGAGGTCGTCGGCCCCCGCCGTGCTGCCGAGCGCGACCCGGTGCCCCACGATCCCGCTCTCGGCGTCGTGGAAGCCCGGCCACCGGAGGGTGAGCGCATCGTCTCGCCGCACCACCGCGTCGGTGGCCCGGGTGCTCTCGGCGGTCACCGTCCCCGACCACGGCGGCGAGAGGTCGGCCAGGGTCCGCACGGCGCTCGCGCTCAGCGCCCCGTCGTAGACCCGCACGTCGTCCAGCCACCCGGACCAGCCCCCGTCGGTGCCGTTGCTGCCGAGCCACCAGCCGCTCGTGGTCGCGGTGCCCGGCGTGGCCTGGGACACCGTGTCCCGCCGGTGGCCGTCCACGTAGAAGGTCACCGAGGCCCCCGCGTCGACCACCGCCGCCAGGTGGGTCCAGCGCCCTTCGGCCACCGGCACGTCGGCGATGGCGTCGCGCACGCCCACCGTGGTCAGCACCGGCACGCCTTCGGTCACGGCGAAGACCCAGCCGCCGTCGGTCCAGCCGTCGACGGCCAGGACGCGGCGGACGCCGCTGAGGTCGTCGGGGTGGATCCAGGCGGAGACGGTGAAGTCGGCGGTCAGGTCGCCCCAGGCGCCGGTGCCGACAGACACGCCCTCCCCGTCGAAGCGGGCCGCGGTGCCGAGCACCTCCGCGCTCGCCGACGCCTCGCCCTCGTCCAGGGGCCAGTGGGCCAGCAGGCTCCCCTCCCCGACCGGCACCACCTGCACCAGGCAGCCGATGTCCCCGGCCGCCAGGTCCACCGCGAGCTGCGCCCGACCGTCGACGACCGCTGGCTCCAGGGCCTCGCCCGTCAGGCAGTCCCCATAGGTCGCGCCGGGCTGGTCGTCGGGGGTCAGGACCACGTCGGACACCGCCCCCGAGCCGGTGTTGAGCAGGGTCCAGACCCGTGTGTCGTCGGTGGCGAAGCGGTTGGCGAGCACGCCGGACACCTCGGTCTCGACCAGCGGCGTCACGTCGTCGCTGGCGAAGACCTCGGCGTGGGCACTCAGCGCCCCCCAGGTCCGACGCAGCTCGGCCAGCACCGCGTCGCCGAACCAGGGGTCGTCCTCCAGGTACCCCATCAGCCGGATGCCCTCGCCGGAGAAGAAGGTCAGCCGGACGCCCTCCACGTCGTCGTCCAGCGGCGCGTCCTGGACCAGCAGCTCGAAGGTCTTGTGGTCCGGCAGGGCGAAGCGCGGCAGGTGGACCGGCAGGGCGGCCCCTTCGTGGCGGAAGCCGGCGACGGCCTCGACGAAGGCGCCGTCCTGGCTCTGGGTCACGACGTCGGCGGGCGCCGCCTCGGTGTAGAGCACCTGGTCCGGGGGCAGGGCCGCGCGGACCTCGGCCAGCAGCCCCCACTCCTCGGCGACCTGCAGCGACGGCACCGCGTGCCCGTGGTCGTCCCGGTGGCAGGGGTACTGGGTGCCGTAGCCGAACTGGTCGACGTAGAGCCCGCTGGCGCCGGTGCGGCGGGCGCTGCGGCGGGCGTTGAAGATCGCGTAGTGCTGGCGCCAGTCGGCCACCGCGGGGCACACGTGCCAGCTGGGCGCGTAGTTGGTGTAGACCCCGCCGGCGGCGTTGTGCAGCTCCCAGTCGTCGCCCCAGCGCAGGCCGGTGAGCGAGGGCGTGTCGAGCAGATAGCCCTCGGTGTAGAGCCCCACGCCGATCCCGTCGTCCCGCAGCGCCTCCACCTCGTCCACGAAGGCCTGGCGCTCGCCCAGGTAGGACCACGGGTTGTAGTCCCCGACCCGGCCGTGCTGCCAGTCCATGCCCCAGTCGAAGAGGTGGACCCAGTCCACGCCGCCGAAGGCCGCGACGTCCTCGGCCAGGAAGTCCTGGAGCGCGTAGGTGCCGCTGTCCGGGTCGAAGGCCCCGGGGTGGCTGCCGAGCACGGCGTTGTCGTGCAGGTGGACCTGGCGCAGGTGCCAGGCCTGGCGGAAGGCGTCCTGGCGCGGGGCGGCGGGGTGGTGCCAGGTGGCGACCCAGCGGCGGTAGGCCGCGAGGGCGGCGTGCCAGTCGTCGTCGGCCAGCCCGAGCGCGGCCTCGAGGGTGACGGTCTCCCCGGGCTCGACGACCAGGTCGAACCAGCCCACGACCAGGTCCGCGGAGCCGTCGGCCGAGGTCTCCAGGCCGTAGGCCTTGTCGTGGCCGGTGAGGTCGCGGGTCATCACCCACAGCGCCCCCGCCCCGCCCTGGTCGACGGCCAGCCACTGCAGAGGGAACAAGGCGCCGTAGGGCTGCTCGACGTAGCGGGGACTGGACCACTGCAGCGTGGTGCGGCCGGGAAACAACGCGGTCAGGGGCGCGGCGACGTCGGCCTCGACCCCGCGCAGGGCGGGGAAGGTCACGCTCGTCGAGACCGCCGCGTCCCCCGGGTTGGTGAGGGCAAGCGCCAGGCCCAGCTGGCCGTCGGGCAGCGCGCTGACAGCCAGCGCGGCGTCGAGGCCGCCGGCCCCTTCGTAGAGACCGGACGGCGCCGCGAGCCACTCCGCGCCGGTCCGCGTGCTGGTGAGGGACACCAGCTGCTCGCCGTCGAGCACCGCCTGGAGCTCGGCGGTCTCGACGGCCCAGGCCGGCGCCAGGAGCAGGAGGCCGAGCACGCTACCGGGCGTACATCAGCAGCACCGCGCTCGTGTCCCAGCCCGGGCGGCTGTCCCAGGCGGCGAAGCCGGTGCTCGAGGGGTCGTCGAGGGGGCAGCCGTCGTTGTTGCCGGTGCTCCAGGTCGGGCCGAAGCCGTGGTTCCCGTAGACCTGGTCCGGGTCGCAGGCCGCGTTGTAGGTGCCGTCCTCGTCCATCGGGTGCATGTACAGGTCGGTGTCGCACAGCGAGCCACCGGCGAGGTCGCCGTCGGTCATCGACCAGCGGTAGCCGTCCGACGAGCCGCAGTTGTCGGCGGGCACCGACGCCTGGAAGTCGTAGAGGCTCATCGAGCCGTCGGAGACCCCCTCGTAGACCGCGTGCAGGGTGCCGTCGGTGAAGTAGAGGTCGGTGAAGGCCAGGCCGCTGTAGAGCTGGGCCTTGTAGCCGCTGGTCAGGCTCAGGCTGCCGTAGCCGTCGGGGTCGTCGATCTCGTCGTGGCCCCACTGGTCACCGCCCTGGCCCGAGGCGCCGAGCAGGGTCCAGCCGCCGCCGTACAGGGTCAGGTCGCACCAGACCTCCTCCGGGTCCTCGCCGGTGGCGTAGCCGTCGGTGTCGATCCAGTAGCTGCCGTCGGCGGTGGCGTAGCCCCGGTCGAGCAGGTCCTGGCAGGAGGTGCCCTCGGCGCAGGGACCCGACGGGTCCGGGAAGATGCTGGCGTCGGTGTCGTCGCAGTCGCTGCCGCCGCAGGCGCTGTCCGGGAAGCCGTCGCCGTCCAGGTCGTTGTCGACGGCGCCGTCGCAGTCGCCGTCACCGCCGTCGCAGAGCAGGGCGGCCCCGGGGTGCACGCTGCTGTCGCCGTCGTCGCAGTCCTGGTCGTCCAGGACATAGAGGGCGCTGGGCTGCTCGCAGGACGTGGTCCCGAGGCTCGGGTCGCCGTAGCCGTCGCCGTCGTGGTCCAGGTACCAGGAGGTGTCGGGGTTCAGGGCCGCGTCGGTGTCGTCGCAGTCGGTGGCGTCGGCCACGGTGTTCGAGGGCTGGTCGCAGGCGGACGCCGGGGAGCCGGCGTCGCCGTAGCCGTCGCCGTCCGCGTCGTCGTACCAGGTGCCGGCGTCGGTCAGGTCCGGGTCGTCGTCGTCGACCAGGCCGTCGCAGTCCTCGTCGTCTCCGTCGCAGATCTCAGCGGCGCTCGGGTTCACCGCGCCGTCGCCGTCGTCGCAGTCGGAGCTGTCCGCCACGTGGCCCGAGGGGGCGTCGCAGGCGTCGGTGGTGCTGCTGGCGTCGCCGTAGCCGTCGGCGTCGGTGTCGGCGTACCAGGTCGACGCGTCGCTCGCGCCTTCGTCGAAGGCGGTGTCGCAGTCGTTGTCCGCACCGTCGCAGACCTCGATCCCGCCGGGGAAGCTGCTCGCGTCCAGGTCATCGCAGTCCGTCGCCGTGTCCGTGTAGCGGGCGGGCTGCTCGCAGGCGGTGGTCGTGACGTCGCTCGTCCCGTGCCCGTCGCCGTCGGCGTCCAGGTACCAGACCGTGTCGGGGCTCACCGTGGCGTCGGTGTCGTCGCAGTCCTCGCTGTTGTCCACCGCCGTCGAGGGCTGCTCGCAGGCCGCCACCGTGGCGTCCGGGTCGCCGTAGCCGTCGCCGTCCGCGTCGCTCCACCAGGTCTCGGGGTCGGCCACGTCGTCGTCGGCGTCGTCGGTGGCGCCGTCGCAGTCGTTGTCCAGGCCGTCGCAGACCTCGGTGCCGTCGGGGCTCGCTTCGGCGTGGGCGTCGTCGCAGTCCGTGGCGTCGGCCACGTACCCCTCGGGCGCCTCGCAGGCCGCGACCTGCACGTCGGCGCCGCCGTAGCCGTCGCCGTCGAAGTCCAGGCTCCAGACCGGCGCGTCGACCAGGTCCGGGTCGTCGTCGTCGACCAGGGCGTCGCAGTCGTCGTCCTGGTCGTTGCAGACCTCGTCGGCCCCCGGGAACACCTGGGGGTCCAGGTCGTCGCAGTCCGTGGCGTCGGCGACGTACCCGGTGTTCCCGTCGCAGTCCTGGACCGACACATCCGGGTCGCCGTAGCCGTCGGCGTCCTCGTCGGCGTACCAGAGGTCCCCCACCCCGTCGTCTGGATCACCGCTGCAGTCGTCGTCGACGTCGTTGCAGATCTCGGTGGCGCCGGGGTGGACGTCGGCGTTCGCGTCGTCACAGTCGTCGTTCACCCCGTACCCGTCGCCGTCGAGGTCGTCGTCGGGCGTCGAGGAGTCACAGTCGTCGTCCAGCCCGTTGTAGGGCGTCTCTTCATTTCCCGGGTAGACCGCCCCGTTGCCGTCGTCGCAGTCCTCGTCGGCCGGGCTGCCGTCCAGGTCGGCGTCGATCACCGGCTCGCCCGTGTCGACGGTCCCGGTGTCGGTGAGCGAGGTGTCGTCCTTGTTGCGGCAGGCGGGCAGGACGAGCAGGGCCAGGAGGAGCAGGCGGGCCATGGGCCCAGTCTACGCGGCTACACTTGCCGTCCTCCCCCCGGGCGTGTGAGGCCTAGCGCAGAATCCTGCCCATGGCGGCACGGTCGATGTCCTCGACCTCTTCCCGCACATCATCCATGTCGGCACCCTTGCAGGACCAGTCCACCTCGGCGTCCAAAGCGAGCTTGCCCGCGGCTGCAAAGAAGATCTCGAAGCTGCCTATGTTGGCCGCCGCCGTTGGGTACGGCCCCACGAAGCCATCCATGATGCCAGGCATCTTCATCACGCCAAATCCATCGGTGAAGTCGGCCCACTGCTCGGTGGTGGGCTCGAACTTCCACTGAAACGCACCGCCATCGTAGGCGCCCCCGGACTTGCACACCGCATTTCCGGCCTCATCCGCTTCCACGACCAACTGCACCTTGGTGGGAGCGTCACAGTCCCGGCGAGAGATGACCATCTTCTGGGAGCCCTTGCTGCCGGCAGAGTCCACCCAGCCAGAACCGGAGCGGCCAAGTGCAGCCGGGAGCTTGGTCTGGTTCCAAGCAGTGCAGAGAGAGGATGCGAACTCGGCGTCCAGCAAGGCGGTGGGGCCAGCTTGGGCGAGGCCAGTGACGACGAGGATCGATGCGAGCATGAGGGTCTCCTTGGTCGGACCAGTGGATTCCATCTACACGTGCACAAAGTGGGCCAGCCCAAGCACCCAGAACGCAGGCAATCCCAGATGATGGACGCACTAGCCACGGAGCCCTCCGGCAGACGAGCTGCCCCACTCGGAGCGTTTCAGATTGAAACAGACCACTGAAACGGGCCGTTCAGGGGATTGGCGAATCGAAGGCACTCTCCGAGCACACCAGCGGTCTCGAGCACCCTTGAATGGCCGGTGGTGGTGAGGCCTTCGTGGCCCCCCTGGGACCGGTCGGGTCACAGGGGGTCACAGCGTGAGACGCGCTCGGCTCAGAAGACGAGCGGCACCTGGACCACGGCCAGGCCCGTGAAGGTGTCGTCGGTGTCGTACTGGCTGCCCATGAAGTAGGCCGCGCCGTCCACCAGGATGGGCTCGGGCGTGTAGCTGAGCGCCACGCCCAGCGCGGTCAGCTCGTCGTCCCAGGACAGGGTCTGTCCGGTGGGCACGTGCAGGGCCTGCGGGCCGCTCCGGGTGCTGTAGAACACCACGTCGCCGTCGGGGGAGATGGCCGCGTTGCCCGCTTCGCCGTCCACGTGCAGCGTGGTGACGCCATCCTGGACCGTGTAGAGGCGGTCCTGGTAGGAGCCATTGGAGGCGAAGTAGGCGGCCTCGATCACCACCCGGTCGCCCCGGGCCCCAGTGCGGCAGCCGTAGATGCCGTCCTCGCTCGCGAGCCCGCCGGTGAGCAGCGAGGCGGCGCCGGTGGCGGTGTCGACGAAGTAGCAGTCCGTCTCGCTGTCGGTGTCCTCCTCGACCAGGGCGCTCGCGGTCGCGATGAGCAGCCGGCCGCCGTCCTGGTCCAGGCCCTGGAGGTCGGCGCTCACGTCGTCGGTCAGCCCCGGCACTTCGGTCACCTGCCCGGTGGCGACGTCGACGATCGACGTCTGCTGGTAGTAGCCGCCGGTGGCGAAGCGGCTCCCGTCCGCCGAGACGAGGGTGTCCCAGGCGCTGACGGGGAGCGGGTCGCCGACCGTGGCGACGCCGTCGTCGCCGATGGAGAAGCTCCACCAGGCCCAGGTGTCGCCCTCGAGGGTCTCGACCGCACCGACTCGGCCGGACTCGGACAGGACGGCCCGCTGGCCGTACCCCTCGACGTCCTGCCAGCGTCCCTGGATGTCCTGGAGCCGGAACTGGAGGTGTCGCTCGCCGTTGGCGACGTCGTCGTAGTCGTCGTGGACCATGGCGGTGCACTTCGTGGCGCCGACCAGCCCGGTCCAGATGTCCGGGGACTCCGGCGCCAGCACGATCTGTGCCTCGTCCAGCTGGCCGCCGTCCTCCGGGCACAGGGGGTCGGGGGAGGTCGGGCCGGTCCCACCGCTCCCGCTGCTCTCCTCGTCGTCGGGGTGCGGGGCGGGATCGCCGACCAGGACGGCGCCGTCTTCGGTCTGGACACAGGCGGTGGCGAGGACGGCGAGGGCGATCAGGGAGGAGGAGGAGAAGCGGGCCATGGGGTGCTCCAGTGGGGGTGTGCACGGAAGCTACGGCCCCCTCAGGCCCCCGAGAGGTCACACCGGGTCACAGCCGCTGGGACACCATGCGCACCGCCGCGCCAGGCCACAGGCAGCGCGGCCCCTCCGTGCCAATGATGGTGAGACACCGCACCCGCAGAAAGTAGTGTCGAGGGCGTAGAGGATGCTGCCCGTGTCGAAGTCCCCCAAGCCCGAGCTGAAGTCCGTGCCGGACCCTGAGGTCTCGGACCGGCCGCGCCGCCGGAAGTTCACCGCCAAGTACAAGCTCGCCGTGCTCCGCGAGCTCGACGCCTGCACCGAGCCCAAGAAGCACGGCCGCCCCCGCAAGCCGCGGAACCCGCTCGCCCCGGAGGTCCAACGCCTCGAGCGGGAGAACGCACGGCTCCAGGAGGAGCTCCGGAAGGCCAACGTCATCATCGACGTCCAAGAGAGACTCTCGACGATCCGGGGGATCTCACTGCCCGAGACCGACGGGAGCGACGGATGAACGCCGCCTGGCCGGCGGCGCCTCTCTCTGGACGCCGCGGCAGCCACCGACCTGGCGGCGGCGGTGACCGCCGTGCTGAACCTGGTGTACTGGATGTTCCGGCTCGGCCTGCCGGGGGGTTCGCGGGACTGAACCGGGGTGGGCCGCCCTTGCCTCCAGGGGACCCACCCCCTACCCTGATCTGGCGGTCGTCCCCGGGAGGTCCTCGATGCGCCGGCACCCTTCGAAGTCGCTCCTGGCCGCCGTCCTGGCGGTGCTCACGGCCAGTCCTCCCGCCCTGGCCGACGACGGCCCGACCTACACCATCCGCTGGGCCCAGATCCACCTGCCGAGCTCCGCCGCGGACCGGGCCGCCTTCGAGTTCGCCGAGCGGGTCGAGGCCGAGACCGATGGCGACGTGAAGGTCGAGGTCCTGGCCCGCACCGAGTACGAGGAGGTCGCCGGCAAGCGCCGCAACGCCATGCAGATCGTCCGGGACGTGACCGAGGGCGAGCTGGAGATGACCCAGGCCTACACCCACGTGCTGGCCCGGTACCACCAGCCCCTGCGGGTCCTGGGCATGCCCTACCTGTTCCGGGACTACGACCACGCCGAGCAGGTCTTCAACAGCCCGCTGGGGGCGAAGTTCACCGACGACCTGGCGAAGAACTCGAAGCTCAAGGGCTTCGGCATCACCTACAGCGGCGGCATGGGGGTCATCTCGACCCAGGGCGTCGACGCGCGGGACCCCGCTGCCCTCGACGAGATGCGCATCATGATCAGCCGCGGCCGCTATGCCCGGATGGCCTTCCTGCTCGGCGGTTCCTACGTGGTGGTCGGTCCCGACGGACTGGTGCCCCTGGCCCGGGAGGGGCTGGTCGATGCGGCGGAGACCACGGTCTCCTGCTTCGACGTCTACGAGGACTACCAGGTCAACGACGTGGTGAACGAGACCCACCACTTCCTGCTGACGTCGATGATCATCAGCAACAAGGCGTTCTACGAGCAGCTGCCCGAGGCCTACCAGGAGATCGTCTCCCGGGTGGCCGCCGAGATCGTGGTCCAAGAGCGCAAGTGGTCCATCGAGTCCACCCAGGAATCCCGGGCGAAGCTCCAGGGCATGGGCATCACCTTCCACGACCTGACCCAGGCGGAGAAGGACGCCTACAAGGCCCGTCTGGAGCCCCTGTACGGCATGATGCTGAACCCCTCGGAGCGGGCGCGGGTGCGCAAGATCCGGGCGGTCGGCCTCGCGGGCGACGGCCTGGCGAGCCTGGAGGCGGCCGAGGACAGCGTGGTCTTGAACCCCGCCGAGGCCAGCGACGGCACGCCGGCGGGTCGGGCGGAGGCGCCGGCCGAGCCGGCCGCCGAGGAGAGCGCCGGCGGCTGTCGCACGGCGCCGGCCGCGGGCCACTTCGCCGTGCCGCTGGCGCTCCTGGTGCTGCTGGGGGCGGGGCGGCGGGACCGGGCTGGCTGACCCGGGAGAGCCAGAGGTGGCCCTGGCCCGAGTTGTGGGTCTACAGCGCCCCCAGCCCCGCCGTGAGGAACATCTTGGCCGCCGCGATGAGCAGGACCACGCCCAGCAGAGTCCGGATCGCGCGGCCGCCCGCCTTCCTGGCGCCGAGGCCCGAGCCGATCGTCCCGCCGACGATCGCCGCCAGGATGTAGACGGGCAGCTCGGCCGGCAGGGCCTCCAGCCCCGGGGTCCCGCTGGTGGCACCGGCCTGGCGCCGCCGCGCCTACGCCACCCCTCGGTCGGCCTCTGGAGGCGCTCGAACGACATCCTCGACTGGTGTGATCAATGGCGGAGACACACCCGACGGCACCGCACCACAATCTCGGGGCGGCGCTCGGGGCGGGGCTTGGTGGTGCGGCTACCTGGTGGCGAATCGCGACAGGAACCCGAGCATGTCCTCTTCGTAGTCGTTGCCGCTGCCGTCGCCGATGCCGTCGGGCCAGCGGAGATGGTTCACACTCGCCGCCCAGAGGGGGCACCAGGACGCCGAGGTACACGAGGTGTCGCGCTGGCCATAGCCATCGACCAGCAGCCACTCGTGGTCCGACGCCAGCGCCTCCGCGAGCCACTCCGACCACGGCTCGACGACCGCGCCGGGAGCAACGATGTAGCCCTCTTCGAGGAAGGCGTCCGCCTGGGCCTGGTCACAAGGGATGAGGTCGCAGGATCGGGTGGTCAGGTGGATGGGTACCGTGGGGTCCGGGTAGGGGTCGAGCTCACAGGCCAGGTCATCGTCTGCGCGGGTGTCGGCGAAGGGGTCGGCCGCCGTGTAGGCCGCCACCGCCGCGACGCGGTGGCCGCCCGGGGTGGGCGTGTCGTGGCGTGCGAACCCGTAGAGCTGAGCGAAGAAGCCGCCGTTGGACCACCCCATGGCGTAGATGCGCTCCGGATCGACCTCGCCCGAGGTGACCAGCTCGTCGACCAATGCATCGGCCAGTGCCACGTCGGCGTTGGCGGAGCTGGAGGAGAGGTCCCGGTGGTAGACGTCGTGGTGGCTCATGTCACGCGGGTCCTGGGTGGGCCAGTGCAGGTTCCGTCCCTGGATGCTCACCAGGACGAAGCCCGAGGGACCGTCGGTGCTCAGGACCGCGTCCTCGGCCTTGGTGCGCAACGAGGTCCAGCCGTACACGTCGTCGGCACTGCCTCCCGCACCGTGGAACCACAGCACCAGAGGCCTGGCGCCCGACCTCTGGGGTGTCCGGCACCAGTAGCGCGTGTGCCCGTCGAGGCCGACGGCCCGCTGGACCGGACCATCGTCGTAGGCCGGGCGGTCCGCGTGGTCCGCGGCACAGGTCGGGACCTCGCTGGGGGAGTC
Organism: uncultured Enterobacterales bacterium; assembly: GCA_964344945.1. GTDB lineage: Bacteria > Myxococcota_A > UBA796 > UBA796 > CAJQPC01 > CAYFPX01. The sequence goes on along the minus strand of CAYFPX010000043.1, from coordinate 1,029 downwards.
GAGCACCGAGCCATCGCTGGTGCGGTCACAAGGGGCGGCCGCCGTGCAGGCCTCGAGCGGGCTCGTCACGCCCACCTGAGGGCTGCAGGGCTCGTCGCTGACCGTCTCGCCCGAGTCGATCGTGTCGGTCCGCTCTTCCGTGGGTGCGCTGCTGTCGCCGGGGTCAGCTGTGCCCCCACAGGAGACGGCGAGCCCCAGGGCGACGGGAACGAGGGAGCGCGGAGCCATCGATCGACACCCTATCTCGCCGACGAGCGGCCCTGGCCGAGGGCGCCGCGCGGACAGCATCGGAGCGGCTCACCCCGCATCGACGGGCCACCTCGTCGACCGCCTCCATCCAAGAGAGGAGCGGGGACCCGCAAGCGGATGGGGACGAGCCTCGGATCGTACCGCGCTGACGGAGGCTCTGCGAATGACGGGGCGCGCAGCGGAGCCTGTAGTCCCGGCCGGGAAGATAGACCCGCCCGTCGTTGTCGCAGCTCCGCGAGCAGCCAGGCCCCTCAGCCTCTTCCGGTTGTGCGGGACCCTGTGCGGGTTTCGCCCGCCTTGACCCGCACCATCCGCACAGCGCGGCGCTATGAGTCCGCGAATACTCGACTTGTCAGCGTGCGGACTACTTGTGCCGGAAGACGATCCGACCCTTGCTCAGATCGTAGGGACTCACCGCGACCGTGACCCGGTCTCCGAGCACGACGCGGATGCGGTAGCGACGCAGCTTGCCCGCCAGGTGGGCGTGCACCTCGGTGTTGGCCTCGGTCCGCACCTTGAAGGTGCCGCCAGGAAAGACCTCCACCACCTCCCCGTCGATCTCGATGAGGTCGTCGCTCGCCACACATCCTCCAGCGGAGCCTGCCGGGGCTCCTGGGCCCGTGGGTATCGGACCCTGGGGGCAGGGTCAACCGGCCCGGCGAGCAGGTAGGGTGCGCCATGTGCTCGATCGCCCTCGGCTGGTGTCTGTGGACCGCATGCACGGCGACCACCGAGCCCAAGGACTCCACCACCGAGCCCCCCACGGACAGCGCCACCGAC
>CAYFPX010000042.1:41316-45527 GCA_964344945.1 uncultured Enterobacterales bacterium | reverse complement strand
AGGCGAAGGCCAAGCCGCTCGGGCCCGACATCGTGCTCGACGCCGAGCGGTGCATCCTGTGCACCCGCTGCGTGCGCTTCTGCGACGAGGTCGCGGGCGAGAGCCAGCTCGAGATCATGAACCGCGGGGAGCACTCGGAGATCACGACCTTCCCGGGGCAGCAGCTCGACAACCCCTACGCGGGCAACGTCGTCGACATCTGCCCGGTCGGGGCGCTGACCAGCAACGACTTCCGCTTCCGGACCCGCGTCTGGTTCATGCAGTCCGCCGAGAGCGTCTGCCCCGAGTGCGCCCGGAGCTGCCGGATGACCTTGTCCGGCACCACGCTGCCCACCGCCCGCAGGTCGGCGTCGGGCAACACACAGGTGGCGCCCGCGGCCAGGGAATTCAGCAGGAACACCGGCAGGGTGGGCAGGTCGATGTCCTCGGGGCCCAGGCCCATGTGCTCGGTGAGCACCCGGTGCTGGGCTTCGAGGAAGCCGTGGGTGCGGGCGATGACCTTGGGCGCGCCGGTGGTGCCGGTGGTGAGGGTGAGCAGGGCGGGCAGGTCCTCGGCGACGTCGTCGAAGCCATCGAAGGGGCCGTCGAGGCGCTGCAGCCGGCGGTGGGGCAGCCAGGCGAAGCCCGTCGACAGGTAGGTGTCCAGCCCCCGCAGGGCGCCCACCTTGAGCCGCAGCAGGTGGGCCAGCGGGGAGCCGATGAAGCCCTTGAGCCCCAACCGCCGCAGGGTGGCGTCGACCCGGGGCGCCGAGGGATCCACGAGCACCACGCTGACCCGGCTCCGGAAGCAGGCGATCAAGGCCTGGTACAGAGGGATGCCCATGGGCGCGAGCAGCATCAGCCGATCCCCGGGAGCGACCCCGAGGCCCCGCAGGCCCCCGGCCAGGCGGGCCGAGGAGGCCTCGAGCTCCGCGAAGCTCAGGGTGGCGCCACCGGGCTCCCGGATCGCCGTGCGATCCCCGAAGGCCCTCCCGTGTCCGGCCAGTCGAGCCGCGACATTGGGGATCACAGGGCCTTCTCGAACAGCCCGTACTCCCGGAAGACCTCGCCTCCGTGGGCACTGATCGCCCGGCTCCTGCTCCCGGCCCACATCAACGCGTGGATGCCGTGGGTGAAGCCCAGGCCGTCGGCGACCCGGTGGAGCTCGCCCACCAGCCAGGCCCCCAGGCCGCCGCGCTGGGCGTCCGGGTGCACCGCCAGGGACTTCACCAGGAACCGGCCCGACCCGGGCGCGGCCAGGTCCGCGATGCCGAAGACGAAGCCGATGACCTCGCCACCGCGCTCGGCGAAGAGCACCAGGCGGGGGTCCACCACCTGCTGGAGCGGGGCGTAGAGCGCCATCAGCGCGGGCAGCGGCAGCGGCGTGAAGCCGTGGGCTCGGGCGAAGGCCGCGTGGCTCAGGCCGTGGATGTCGGCGATGGTCTGCTCGAAGCCCCCCATCGGCCGCAGGGTCACCCCGGTGATGCCCTTGCTCTCCCCGTAGGCGATCGCCTCGGGGTTGGGGCACTGGGCCGACGCGTAGCGAGCGATCTCCTGGTAGCCCGCGCTCCGCCAGGGCTGCGGGTCCGCGGCCGGCTCGCCGAAGAAGGGTGGGCGATCCGCCGGACCGAGGTTCGCCCGGTAGGAGAACCAGGTCGCGTGCTCCATGGGCCCCCAGGCCCGGGTGCAGCCCTGCTCCCGGAGCCAGGCCTCGGCGGCCTCCAGCTCGTCGGCAGAGCCCACGGCGCCGATGCAGCCGACCGGTGCCAGGGCCGGGTTGACGGTGACCAGGGTCTCGCCGAGGCGGGTGGCGGGTCCCAGCTGCTGGTAGAGGGCGAGGCGGTCCATCCCTGGCCGCTATCCGAGCACGAGCCACGCCGTCAGCCCCGTCGCCAGCGAGGCGACGAGCCGGCGACCGGGGAAGGGGGCCTGCTGGATGGCGAGGAAGATCAACAGGCCTCCCAGCCCGCCGGCCACCCCCAGCAACACCGGGACCTCGTGGCCCAGCAGCAGGGCCGGCAGGCTCGGCACCACCGTGCCCACCAGCGCCGCCGGGATCAGCGGCCACCGGCGAGACCGGGCGATGAACCCCATCAGGATCGCCGCGGTGGTCGAGGTGGTGACGAGGAAGGGCCCGTAGAGCGCTTCGTCGCCCAGGTGGGCGAAGGCCAGCAGCATCGCCAGGGGGCCGGAGCCGGTCGCGAAGACGTCGTCCAGGTCCGTGTCGACCCGAGGCAGTCGGGCCACCAGGAAGAGCAGGTAGACCGCCGTCGGCGGCAGCCACCAGGTGTGGCCCCCCAGGGCCCAGGCCAGGCTGCCGATCAGGAAGAGCGTCACGCTGCCGGCGACGGTCATGTCCGCCCGTCGCGCCGTGACCAGCAAGAGCACCAGCGTCACGAGCATGCCCTCGATCCAGGGTCCGAGGCCCTCCAGCCCCAGGCTCAGGGTCCGCTCCATCGCCAGCCAGGCGACGTACGGGATCAGCAGGTTGTCCGACCCCCGCACGCTCACGGCCTCGACCGCAGTGGTCAGCGTGGCCACCACCAGGGTCACCAGGAGCATCGCCGGCCAGCCCGGCCGGCCGGCGATCGCCAGCCCCACGAGCACCAGCACGAAGGCCAGCCCGAAGAACGTGAAGCTGCCCTCCAGCGAGCGGTCGCCGTCGAGCACCCGGTAGCGGACCTGGCCCCGGTGCTTGCCCACCAGCGCCGCGCCGGTGTCCGCCACCGCCATCACCGCCAGGGGCACGCAGTAGAGCAGCTTGTCGCCGTCGGCGAGCAGGTAGAGCCCCAGGACAGCGAAGGGGTAGTAGTAGGCGCCGCTGGTCTTGCGCTCGACGTCGTGCACCGAGCTCAACAGCCCCGTGAGCTTGCCGCCGATGAGGATCCCGGCAAAGGCCAGGCTCAGGACCGCGACGGTGATCCAGGAGCTCAGCAGCCAGGGCACCGCGAAGGTGATCACGCCCCCGCCCACGTGGGTCAGCTTGCGGGTCCACTCCGTCGGGGTGTTGCGCAGCCGCTTGATCGCCTCGGCGGTGCCGAAGAGCACCAGGATCGACACCGAGATGAACAGGGCCCCCCGCCAGTCAGCCAGCAGGGCGTCGGCCAGGGCGCTCATGCGGCTCTCTAACCCGCATCCGTCACCAGAATCCTACTGCGGCGGCGGATCCAGGGCGCTGCCCGCCCGTGCTCGCTCCCCCTCGCTCGATGTGCGCCAGGCACACCTTCACTCGGCTCGCTTGCGAGCGGACCGCCAGCACCTCTGGCGCCACCCCCTCGCTGCGGATTCTGGTGACGGATGCGGGCGAACTCCGGGACAATGGCCATCCTTCGTGGGATCGTGTATTGAGCGGCCCTGCCCCTCCAGACCCCTGCCGATGACCTCGACCCCCCTCCTCGCCGTCCTCCTGCTCGGCTGTCCGGCCACGCCAGACGACGACGGCCCGGAGACCCCGGAGGCCGTGGTCCTGCCCGTGCTCGAGGTCTCCAGTCCGGAGCGGGGCTCGTTCGTGGCGGCCGGGTCGGCGGTCCAGGTCTCGGGGCGGGCCATCGCCGGGACCCACGCGCTGAGCGAGCTGACCCTCAACGACGAGCCCCTGGAGCTGGGCGCCGACGGCAGCTTCTCCACCACCTTCTCCCCGGCGCCTGGTGTCAACCGCATCGGCCTGCGGGTCGAGGACTCCGGGGGCGAGCGCGCCGTCGACGGCCGGGCGGTCTACGCCGAGGCCACCCACGACAACGGCAGCACCATCGACAGCGCGGTCTTCATGCAGCTCGGCCCCGAGCTCCTGGACGACGACGACCCCGAGCTCGACGATCTCAGCGCCATCCTCGCGGTGGTGCTCACCGATCCAGCCGTGACCGACGTGCTCGTGGGCGAGCGCTTCGTGACCGAGGACGGCATCGAGATCGAGCCGACCTCCCTGTCGCTCCAGAGCGCCGGGGTGGACCTCAGCCCCGCTGCCGGGCGGCTGAACGCCACGATCACGCTGTACGACGTGTGGATGGACTTCGACGCCGTCTACAGCTGGTACAGCACCGACGGCTCCGCCTGGATGGATCGCATCGTGCTCACCATGGGCATCGAGGCCGAGGTCACCGCCCAGGGTGCTGTGGCCGACGTGGTCGACGTCGACGCGACCCTGCACGGCTACGGCCTGACCGTGGACTGGTTCCCGGACTTCCTCGAGGACGAGCTCGCCGACTGGACCCAGGAGACCTTGGAGGACGCCC